>NZ_JQZX01000007.1:0-115000 GCF_000765975.1 Porphyromonas canoris | reverse complement strand
CGAGGTTCTTTTCACCTTTCCTTCACAGTACTTGTTCACTATCGGTCTCTAAGGAGTATTTAGCCTTGGGAGATGGGCCTCCCGGATTCACACAGGATTTCTCGTGTCCCGCGCTACTCAGGTCTCTCGTCACTCCAACTTCAAAGTTTCGTATAAGGGGCTGTCACCCGCTTTGGCGATCCTTTCCAGAATCTTCTACTACCTGTCTGTTGTAAAGCTTTATTCGAGATCCTACAACCCCGACACTGCCGAAACAGCATCGGTTTGGGCTCCTCCCCGTTCGCTCGCCACTACTGAGGGAATCACTTTTGTTTTCTTCTCCTATGGGTAATGAGATGTTTCAGTTCCCCACGTTCGCTCCTGTAATATCTCACAGGTGACATNCTGAGGGAATCACTTTTGTTTTCTTCTCCTATGGGTAATGAGATGTTTCAGTTCCCCACGTTCGCTCCTGTAATATCTCACAGGTGACATACTGTCGTATGCCGGGTTGCCCCATTCGGATATCTGTGGATCATTTCGTATTTGCCGATCCCCACAGCTTTTCGCAGCTTATCACGTCCTTCGTCGCCTCTTAGAGCCAAGGCATCCACCGTCTGCCCTTCTTTTGCTTATATTTTTTNTCCCCACAGCTTTTCGCAGCTTATCACGTCCTTCGTCGCCTCTTAGAGCCAAGGCATCCACCGTCTGCCCTTCTTTTGCTTATATTTTTTGCTCTCGCATATCATACCGCTAACGGTACGATACGGCTATTGTAGTTTTATACCATCCCGTATTTCCATACAGGATAATGCTACTATATTCTTCTCTTCCGATATGTCTATGATCTCATACTCTTCACAGGAAATATGCTCTCCCGTTTCGTGGGTGCAAAGTTAGAAAGAGTTTTTCATTCTACCAAACTTTACTAACAAAAGATAGACAAACATATCAAACAGCANCCCGTTTCGTGGGTGCAAAGTTAGAAAGAGTTTTTCATTCTACCAAACTTTACTAACAAAAGATAGACAAACATATCAAACAGCACTCCCGAAATAGCATTTAACCCGCTTGTTTTCAAGCCCGAAGACAAATAAAGATTTTATCGAAAAGTGTTCTTTTTACTTCCGAACAGCCCTCCCCTATATATATTACTAATGTATCACCCTTTTATTTTCTTCATTAAAAGCAGAAAGGGAAAGCAAAAAGGCTGTATCGGGAATTCAATCCTGATACAGCCTTTCAATTTATGCTAAAGCTACGTTCTTATTGTTCTTTTGCTTTGATTTCAATAAGCTCGCAATCGAATCTTAGTGTTTCGTTAGGACCGATCTTGTTACCTGAGCCATTTTCTCCGTAAGCAAGTTCAGCCGGGACCCAAAGAGTAAACTTAGATCCAACCTTTACAAGTTGAAGACCCTCTGTCCATCCCTTGATAACACCGTTCAATGGGAAAGTAGCAGGCTCTCCACGATCGTAAGAAGAGTCGAACACTTCGCCGTTAAGAAGTGTTCCCTTATAGTGAACTACGACCATATCTTCAACTGTTGGCATAGCACCTTCACCTTCTGTTTCGATCTTATACTGAAGACCGGATTCAGTTGTGATAACGCCTTCTTCTTTTGCATTCTTAGCCATGAACTCTTCGCCTTTTGCCTTATTTGCATCAGCAGCCACCTTGCGAAGTTTTTCAAAAGCAGTTTCCAAGAACTCTTGAACAGCCATGCTATTCATTTCGATAGTATCACCCTTCAAAGCTGTTTCAAGACCCGCTGTAAAGAGTGCTACATCAAGAGAGTCCCCAGGTATGACAGAACCTACTTGGCCCTTCATCATATCTATTTGGAACTTCATTTGCTGACCTTGGTAGAAACCGATAAGGTATGCCATAGAGTCTTTTGTTGTCTTTTGTGCACTTAGAGGCACAGAATTCTTTGTGCCGTTACAAGCAGTAAAGGCAAATGCACCTCCTATAAGAGCTGCTGTAAGAAGAATCTTTTTCATTTCCGTTTATTTAATAATTATATCCTATATTCTCGTCAAGACGCTTTTACTTCTCTATACTTAGAAGCTCTATATCAAATATAAGGGTGCTGTACGGCTCGATGCTTTGACCGGCTCCTTGCTCTCCGTAAGCGAGCTGATAAGGAAGAAACACTCTCCACTTAGAGCCTACGGGCATCAGTTGTACCACTTCCGTCCAGCCCTTGATGACACCATTCAATGGGAATGTAGCCGGTTCGCCTCTCTGATAAGAGGAGTCAAAGACCGTTCCATTGATGAGTGTACCATGATAATGACACTTTACCTTATCCGTTGCCTTAGGTTTCTCGCCCTCTCCTTTGGTCAAAATCTGATATTGAGCACCTGAAGGCAGCGTTACGACTCCTGCTTTCTCTTTGTTGATACGCAAGAACTCTTCTCCGGCTTCCTTATTGAGAGTAAACTTATCCTCCTGCAATTTCTCAAAATATTCTTTAAGAAGTTTTTGTGCTTCCTCTATTGAGATTTGTGGAGTAACACCTTTCAATGCCACGTCCAATCCTTTCACAAACTCTTCTGTATTAAGTTCTTTAATTCCTGTTGCTGTAAAATTATGCCCGATGCTCAGGCCTAACGCATAGCTTATTTTATCCATTTACAATAATATATTTTGACGGCAAAGTTAGAAATAATTATTGATCTATAAAAGAGCGCATTGCAAACTTTCAGAGAAGGCATTACTCCTCTATAACATTCCCTACATGGATCCGCCTGCTTCTTGTATCCTCAAACAGGGGACGATAGTCGTTGTTCGGAATGACCTTGTTTCTTCTGAAAACAAACTCTCTGACACTCTTGGCATAATAGAGAGGAGAGTCGAATGTTTCAAAGATATTGTCCTCCACCACTATTCTCCCGTGATAGTACCGATCTTTCGAGTCAAGTTCCCGAATTACCGGATCTACAGAAATGATACCATTGGTAAACTGATACATCCCCGTAAGCGGATTCACAAAACGGTTTTTAGAGATGATCACCTCCTCGCACGGACCACTCTCGTACCAGCCATTGGAGTCTCCGCAAAGAAGTATGGCACTGCCGTGAGTATGGTCGAACAGATTTTCTTCGCAGACCACCTTTTTGATTGTAGAGAATAAAGCCCCTCTTGCCCTATTGTTCCTAACGATATTCTTACTGAACAGCACCGTAGGATAGGCAGAAAGATTCTCCACCGCAAGCTGTTTGCCCTCTATTTTATCCAATGGAAGCGGATCCTCAAAAGCGATCATCCTTCTTTTCTGATCTCCTTCAGAGAGAAGGAAAAATGATTGTATTTTAGATGTATGTACCGGCAAAAGCGTTTTACGATCAATGAAACGGATAGAGTCTCCACTCTCATACCAGCGAAGCCCAAAGCTCTGCCCGTGCGCAAAAGAGGCTTGCACTTCGGAAGCATTCAGCACGGAGTCCACCCTCAAATAGGTTCCATGCACATTGATGGCATCGTCTGCCATCTGCTCGTATAACCCATTAACGGAAGAGATATACCCTCTGCAACCCGAGAAATGTGTGGCATCGGCTTGTAGTGTAAAGTAACGTTCAGAGCCTTGTGCCACTTCCACCTTAAAGCCATCCAGCGATATATTCTCGGTGTCTTGTGCTATAAGTCCCATTCCTTCGGCATAATGCACAACGACATCCTTAAGTTCGATATTCTTGCTATCCATCACCACGATACCCGGAGCAGGTCTGTAATACGACCTCAGCACATATCTGTTATGCTGAGAAGCATAGGGATACTCGCCCCACCCTCTCAAGATCAGGTTTCGTTCGCTTTGACGTATTATCTGAGCCGGGTTAAAAGCGACATCTGCTCTGCCCCAAACCATTCTTCTGTCCTCCTCAAACGGCATGGCTACAAAGGGTGTAACTTCAAAGTCTTCTCCTTGCAAGACTATCTTGTTCTCTCTTACCTCAAACCGGGTCTCCTCCGGAACTCTTACAAGCATCGACTTATCTTCATCTCTCATCTCCAACACCTCTATCTGCATCAGTGCCGGACGAGGATCGTCTATGGAAAAACCTTGCAGGACAACCCCGGAACACCCTTTCACCACAAACGGTATCTGTCTGCCGTGAAAGAGCAGCTTGGTCTGTCCGCCACCTTCCACCACAACCTTTCCGCCTGTTATTCCCTCAAACATAAACGCCACCTTTCTATCCTTTACGTGGTCATGATTGGAGATAAACAGCTCATAACCCGGCAGACTGTCCGGATAGAAGTGATAAGAATCGTTCTTCAACGAGATCTTCACACTCTTACCCTCCTGAGCCATCCGGTGCGATGTTTGAAGCAAACGGCGAAGAGCGGGAGAGTTGTCAAAATCTTTTTCCGAACGACCGCCAAACTCCTCCAGCGTGAGAGTAACGGGTTGAGAACTCTTATAAGGCTTTCTCACTCCGCAGGAGAGCAGAAGCAAGAAAGAGAGCGACATAAAAACAGGAAGTAATCTTTTGTACACGACAATCTGTATTTGAAAAATAAAAAACTCTTAGACTTAAACTCTCATCTCTTCTTGAAAAACAGGAAGTAGAGATGTCGAAACAGCGTGGGGATGGTACCATAATAAGCCCTCATGATCATGAATCGCTCCTTCAAAGAGGCTTTATGATGCTTGGTTGTGGCACCCTCATGGAGATACTTTGTAAGGAAACCCTCCACTTTCAGACACTCTGCCCCCACCTCTTCGGCACGGCGAAGGATACGTATGCACCAGTCAAAATCGGCAGAGAGCCTGTACTTCTCATCATTATAAAAAGGTACAAGATCTCGCCCGGCATAGAATGACTGATGACACACAAGCATACCGTTCTTGAAGCTCTTCCAGGTCAGCTTTCGTGGTGGAGAGAGTTTTCTCGGACCCATACTGCATCCATCATAATCGACGATCTCCGTATGTCCGTACAGTACAGCAGGCAGCCTGCCTGCGTTCACAGGCTCTCTGAGATACTCCACTGCTTTATCCATCACACGCGAGACGGTATCCGAATCATAAAACGTATCCCCTGCATTCATGAAGAGAACATAGTCGCCGGAAGCTCTTTTCAGCCCTTTGTTCATTGCGTCATAGATGCCATTGTCTTTTTCGGATACGAAAACCGAAATCGTATCTCCATGATCCCGGGCAAGTTTTGCAGTATCATCCTTGGAGGCACCATCTATCACGATGTACTCTATATGCCTATAGCTCTGATCCTTAACACTCTTAATGGTGCGCTTGAGCAAGGGTGCGGCATTGTAGCAGACCGTAATGACGGAAAGTACCAAACCATCTCTTTCTAACTGTTCCATGGCTCAAAGTTCCGAAAAATTTCTCTCATAAAGTCGTATATTTACTCCAAAATAGACACTTGACAGAATGAACAAAAAATCTTTTCAGGAATATTATGCTCCGGAGTTCAGCCACTGCTTCGGCTGCGGAACGGCAAACGAACAGGGTCTTCACGTAAAAAGCTATTGGGTGGACGGTACAGAAAACGAAAGTGTAGCGTATTACCGACCGGAAGGTCATCATACCGGAGGATTTCCGGGATTCGTTTACGGAGGTCTTATTGCCGCGATACTCGACTGCCATGGCAACGGAACTGCCGCTGCGGCAGGCTATAAAAGAGAGATGAGAGCCATGGATACTCTGCCGGCTCTGAGGTATGTAACCGCCAATCTGAACCTCAACTACAAAAAGCCTACCCCTATGGGCGTGGATCTGGAGCTGAGAGCACGTGTCGTGGAGACAACGGCAAGGAAAGTCTCCATGGAGCTTCGGCTGATAGCCAACGGCACTATAACCGTGGAGGGAAGCATGGTATCTGTTCTGCTCCCTGCATAGGAGCATCTTGCCCGGAGGCTCTCTTTTCTCGTCTGAACCTGTATGAAATTGTCTCTGAACGGATTAAATTTCAAGTCTTAACGGATTAAAATCTTGCAACCAGGCTTTGATTTACAGATGACAAGGCTTGGTTTGTAGAAGTCAGCCTTCGATTCCCTCAAAACAAGGCTTGAAAACCAATTCTTTTCAGGATAAAAGGAAGTTTTATTCACTTATAACTCCTTTTCCGAACAGGTATAATCAAAGATGGGAAAGAGCATCCGTAAAAATGAACCGACGGCGGCTCTCTTCGGCAGACTTGCATACAAAAAGAAAGCTGTGCCACGGATCCGCTCCGTAACACAGCTTATATTTCAGCTCGAAAGTTCTTATAACATCGAAAAGCAGAGTGCAGATCAGAAACTGACCTCGAAACTCATTCCGTCGTAAGCCAGATGGGTGCGAGTGTCAAGGGCTTTCAGAACCGCTTCCGCCTCTGTATGTCTGCCGATGGTGTGTGCCAAGTGGGTGAGATAGATCTGCTTTGCCCCGATACTGTTGCCCAACTCTATCGCCTCTTGAACGCAAAAATGCGTGGGATGAGTATAGAAGCGCAGACCATCTATGATCAGATGTTCCACTCCTCGAACAGCTTCCAAGGTCTCTTCCGGTACTACTTTCACATCCGTAAGATAGGCTGCATTGCCTATTTTGAAACCCAGTATCGGCAGTTTGCCGTGGATCACACGGAGCGGTAGTATCTCTATCCCTTTCGGTTTAGGAAGAGGAAAAGGCACATTGGGCTCTATTATCGTAAAGCTGTAATGCGGAACGCCCGGATAGGCAACGGCTCTGAACGCATACGGCATACGCTCCTTGAGAATGGTCGAAAGGTACTCCTCCGTATATAGAGGGCAGTCCGTCTGTCCTCGAAACAGAGGACGAATATCGTCCAGTCCGCCTACGTGATCGTAATGTTCGTGCGTAAGGAATATCCCTTCTAAGGAAGAGACATTCTCTCGTATCATTTGCTCCCTGAAGTCGGGCCCGCAATCTATCACATAATGAGCGGCATCGGCACCCTCTTTTTCCCCGAAAGAGAGAAGAATGGAAGCCCTCAAGCGTTTATCTCTGACATCTGTCGAAACACAGGTGGAGCAGCTGCAGCCAATCTCCGGAATACCGGTAGATGTACCGGTTCCCAAGAATGTAATCTTTCCTTTCATGCCCTACTCTTGCGGATGATTGTATGTGGGAGCAGCAACGTATTTCACTTCGGGGATGAGGCGAACACCATACTTTTTCCACACGCTCTCCTGTATCTCTTCCGCCAACCTTGCCACTTCTCTCCCCGATGCTCCTCCATAATTGACAATGATAAGAGCATGCTTTTCGTACGTTCCCACATTTCCGGAGCGGTATCCTTTGTAGCCACAGCGGTCTATAAGCCATGCGGCGGATAGCTTTCCCCGTCCGTCATCTTGAAGATGATACGACAAGTCCGGATACTCCTGCAGTAAAGACTGAAGTTTATCGGCGTCCACAACCGGATTCATAAAGTAACTTCCGGCATTTCCAAGCACTTTAGGATCCGGCAGTTTACTTTCTCTGATGGAGATGACACGCTCTCGCACCTGCAACGGAGTAAGAGAACCATCTGCCGTTGCCAGGTCTTGCAATCCGTTGTAAGAGAGAATGGGATTCGGCTGCTTGCTCAAACGAAGGACAACTTTGGTGATAAGGAAACGATCCATCTCCTCTGGTCTCTTGAAGCGAGAGTCTCTGTAAGCATAGTCGCACTCTTTCTGCATATAAGTCCGATGCTCTCCGTCCACAAGGTCGTACCCTTCCACAGAGACAAGGACATCGGCAATCTCGACGCCGTAAGCTCCGATATTCTGTACCGCAGCAGCACCTGCCACTCCGGGTATAAGAGAAAGATTTTCTATTCCCCACCAGTTACGTTCACAACAGTATGCTACTGCGCGATCCCATTCCACACCTGCATCCAACTGCAAAAGCACGCTCGATTCGTCTTCGGAAAGCAGTCGTATCTCATCGGAGATGTACTTGATCAAAACCCCGTTCACATTTGCCGTAAACAGGAGATTGGATCCTCCCCCGATGATATGCTTGTCGGCATAGCGGAAGTACTCGTCACGAAGCAGAGTGGAAATATCTTCTTCCGACTCTATCTCCACATAGTACGAAACCTGTGCTCCCACACCAAAGGTGTTGAGAGGCTCTACGTTATAGTCTGTATGTATCTTCATATTTATAAAAAAGACCAAACCCCCACGGCATATACCCCCGGACTCTAAGAGAAAAGGGACTATGCGATGAGGGTATGACCTTAAAATGTATTGAGGTTCACCTTTCCGGTAAAAAACTGTCCGTTAGGAATTCTGCCCTAACGGTGCGTAATCCGGAACGATATTATCTCAAATTTACTGTTTGTGCAGGATCCAAGCGTCATTGAACTGAGAGTAACGTCTCTTGATAGACTCTCTTGTTGCCACGGCTTCTTCCTTTGTGTCATAGCTCGCAACAATAACACGATACATGCCCATCTCGTTTTGCGCAAGAAAAACATTGTATCCTTCAGCTGTCATTCTCTCTTTCAATGACTTTGCATTAGTCACATTTTGGAAGCTGCCAATCACTACACTGAAAGCGCGAAGCCCTGTTGCATCTTCTCCTTGTGCAGGAACAATTCTTTCACGAACCACAGCAGTGTGCTCGGTTGTACGAGCTATCGGCTTGATATCATCCATAGCTCCCTGATTTCCGGCCTGTGCCATTTCACGCTGTTTAGCTTTTTCCCAAGCTTCACGATATGCACTTTGTTTAGGTTTACAAGAAGTAAGACCTCCAACAAGAAGTAGTCCTGTAATGGCAATGATGATTCTTTTCATGTTCTTATTCAATTTGGTTTTTACACTCACAAATGTAAGAAAATAAGTCAGATTATTCAAATAGTAGTCCGCAATCTATCTACTCTTTTCGCCATACCGATTGCCCTCGCAATGCTAACAAATGAGTAAAAAAGATATAATCTCTAAAACCGACTATCCATTAAGCCTCTTTTTCCTCTTCCTGCTCTTCAAACGTGGTGAATCCATCCTTTACAAGTGTGTTGTACCAAAGTACAACCTTTCTGATATCTGTGGGATAGACTCTCTCCTTATCGTAGCTGGGCAACACTTCTTCCATGAAACTTTTGAGAGATTCGGGTGTTGCAGCGATGTTTTCAGCGTCCAACTCTTTACCGCTCTGCTTTTCAAAAATAGTGGTGAGCAGTGTTCTTAGAGGCAGATCGCCCTCTTCGGTGTAGATGGAAATATCGTACAGGGAAACAACTTTATCTTTTGGGAAAAGCTGACGCTTCACTTTAGTGGTGAGATCTTGAATGACTATTGGAGTTCTGTTTCCGGTCAAGATTTTGAACAATCCCGGTTTACCGCTTATGGAGAGAATTTGTTTCAGTGACATTATTCTTTCTTTTTAATGTTTTATTAGGTGATAATTAAGTTGAATATCTCTTCCCACTGTTCTATAACAGAGTGTGGGGAATAGTTTTTTATTGTGTACGAGGCAAGAACCTTTGCCGTTTCTATTTCATCGCTTTGCGTTCTGATACGTCTTTCTACTTCTTCTTTCGGCATCTTATTGCGGAGCATCACTCTCTCTGTTCTTACTGCTTCCGGAGCATCAACCAGAATAACGGCATCACAAAACCGGTTCATTCTGCTGGAGTAAAGTATGCCGGACTCCATCCCGACCCATTCGCATGGAGATTGTGCCTTCCAAGAGAGAAACTTCTCCTCTACTGCCGAATGGATGATCCGCTCCATTTCTATCTTTTTAACAGAAGATGCCCCGAAAATGATAGAGCTTAGAAAAGGTCTGTCTATCTCTCCCTGCTCGTTCAACACGGATCTTCCGAGCAGTTTTTCCAGCTGAACCGCAACGCCGGAATCGAAATAAACAACTTTTGCAACGCTATCGGTATCGAAAACAGGGATACCATAAAGAGCAACAAGCCTGCTTAGAATGCTTTTTCCACTGCCTATGCCGCCACAGATACCGAGGACACGCGTCTCTTTTTTCATTCTTGTGCCTCTTTTTCTTCCAAAAGATACTCCACAGTGGTAGGGTCGGTCTGGATCATCTGCACGTAAAACGGCTTCTGCTGTATGATTATATCCGCCTTTCCGGACCTGCTGCCTCCCAGCTCTGCCTTGTCTATCGTTACCACAATATCCTTTGGAGAGAGCTCTTTGAACATATTCTCCGGAATAAAACAGGTAACACGGATAAAAGAGGGAAACGTACGCACATAGAAAGGAAGCTCTTCATCATTCATGGAGATAGGCACTTCAAACTCTTTCTGAACCAGTTTCTGGATGTGAGCACAAAGCGTTATCTCATTGGGAGTAATGGTGATTCCGTTGCGAGAAAGGAGTCGCACCGTAAAGATGGTGGAGTCTTTGACATTGCTGAATACGATCGTATCTGTTTCCACCTCTGTCAGGAGATCCAAAAGATGCTTTCCACCATAGACGATAGCCGAGGTCTGACTCATGGAGACAGAGTCCAAAATACTTCCTATCTCCGGTTCTATCTTCGTGGAGAGCTTTATGGGAAGCTGCTTCTTAGCCTTTGCGGTATAGCTGAACCCGATGCTTGCAGGCACAATGCGGTCTATTCGGGACGATGACAATGCCTGCGAATAGATCAACTTCTCCAACTGCCCCGCAGGTATATCCACAGCTCCGTATCTTTTCTCGGAAAACTCTATCGGCAAAACGATCTCCCGTGCTCTCTGAAGCCATATATATCTCAAGAAGGCACTTCCCGTGTCCGTGATGGTTACGGTTACGGTTTCGGGAATAGGCTCCGAGAGAGAGATGTCGGCAGGTATTTCCGGAGCAACAAGCTTGAAAGTAACATTATCCGTATAGGTGTCCTGCACTGCCCGTATAAACCAAAAAGCAAAACTAAGCACAAAAAAGAAGAGGTATGCCATCAGTTTACGCATACCTATACGCCCAAGAAGGGATTTGATCTTCTTCGATAACTTTTGCCTGCGAGACATTACTCTTTCCCGATGATCTCTTTATTGCTTATTTTTTCTTCTCTTCTACCACAAGAGGAAATATGCTGGAGAATGTTACACGCACCTTTACGCCTTCGGCTATCTCCACAACAACGTATCCGTTTTCTTTGTTTATCTCCTTAAGTGTACCCATGATGCCGTCCGAAATGATCACTTTGTCTCCGGTCTTAAGGCTCTCTCTCTGACGCTGTACCTCTTTCTGACGCTTGCTGTTGGGACGGATGATGAAGAGCCAGAAGACGAGCACCATCACACCTATAAAGATAAACTGCATATATGAGCCGCCGGCAGGTGCTGCTTGTAAAAATACCATGTTCATAGTTGTTTGAAGTTATTTGAAAGTTAAAATTGTTTTTCTTTTATTCCGAACGTCCCAAACGGTTCATCATGCTCCGAGAATGCGTCCCTCTGCTTTCAGATCCATTATGGCTTGATGCAGAATACCGTTGATGTAGTTCGTATTGTTCGGATTGCTATAATACTTAACGAGGTTAAGGTACTCGTTCATCGTCACGCTGGTTGCTATGGTTGGGAAGTGTATCGCTTCCGTTATGGCGAGTTGCAAGATAAGGTATTCTATCTCGGCGACACGCTCCTTGTCCCAGTTGCGGAAGTATTTGCTAATGAGTGCTCTATACTCTTCCTCGTTCAGGATAGCCTGAGAGACAAGCTGTGTACCGAACTCACGCTCCTCGTTGCCGTTATATTGCGGACGAAGAAGCCGTGATAAAGCGGTGTCCTCTTTCATACCATTCACCACCTTTAATACAAAGCTCATCACGATCTCAATATCATCGTTCCAGAAGATAGAAGAGTCTTGCAAGATAGCGAACCACTCATCGTTATCCAAGATGAAGCGTTTGTAGATGCGCTTCCAGAACTCTTTATGAGAGTCGAAGTCTTCTGCCGGAAGCGGTATGCTATCCTCCTCTTCTTCTCGAAGCAGGAAAGAGAGAATGTTAGAGAAGTAGTCCGTAAACTCTTCCCTTGCCGGAATCAGCGTCTCACACTCTGCAATGAAGTCGGGATCAGCTTCCAAGATTGCCACGTATGGGGAAGCGATGATAATATCCAGCTTTTTCACCAGCTCCATATCCGAAGATCTCTTCTCCAGTTCGATCTCCTTTCTCCTCTCAGCCTTTACTTTCACATAGTATGGCACCAGTACCATCAGCTTGTATAAGTGATAAGATTTGTCCAATGCCATGGTCAGATTGTTGGATGCCACAGAAGCCTTTTTGCCTCCGGAAAGGTAAAAACTGTACAGTATTTGGAGGGCTTTTATACGTATCAGTGTACGATTGATCATATCTATTCTATGAATAAGTTGGCTACAAAAATACGACTTTTCTCACACTATACCAAAGGGAGAAGATCAAGCCATTTCAAAAGAGAAAATAGAGGGACGAAAAGGAGAAAAAGCCGTTTTTACCCGATGCCCGGTCAAAGAAAAAAAGCGGCTTCAAAGCGGAATTTTTATATAAAAACGAATGGTCAAAAATCGGAGCGGACAGCTCCCCAAAAAACCTCCAGTCTAAAGAAAGAAATCTCCAATAAGAGATAAAACACTGTCCGTCAATCGTATATAAAACAGCCTATCTTTGAAAAAAATTTTTCTCCAAGCCATTTGATGGGGCTTTTTCGCGTTAATAGCTGTGAATTTTAACACCGTTAATCGTAAATAAATCCTAATGCACTTTCGGGACAAAAAACGACAAAAAAGAGCCGAAAACGCATAAAACACTACATATCAACACCATAAGCAAAAATTCTAAACACGTTAATAGAATCCGGTAAACGTATTAAATGAAATCGGTAAACGTGTTCATTGAAAAATTAAACACGTTAAGCCGAAACAATATGCTCGTTTACTGTTTTCGCTTAACAGCTATCGGAATTTGTGTTAATAAAATAGCGCGAATTTAACAATTCGGTCGTGCTCTGAAAACGACCCCTCCGATCAAAATAGAGAGCAGAAAAAAAGCGAGCATTTTTCGGGATGAAATATATAAAAACAGAGCTTCCGGAAAAGGGCTGTATTGTCTCTTTCCGGAGGAGAAAATATCCACACCGTTTTTTGAGCTGTCTTACCTGTTTCTCCCACTCTCCAATCTCAAACTTGAGAACCCAAATAGATAAAGAAGGTACTTTTTCTGTATATTTGTCTCAAAATTAAAATCATAGACTAACATGACATTGAAAAAACTAATCAAGGAGACCCACCTCTGGCTTTCGCTACCGTTCGGAGTGATCATTTCAATCATCTGTTTCAGCGGAGCTATGCTGGTATTTGAAAGAGAGATTACGGAGTGGTCTAATCCGAAAATATTCAAAGTAGCCGAAGTGAAAGCAGAGACCCTGCCTATGGATTCGCTTATGAACCTGGCACAAAGGAGTCTGCCCGAAGGAGTAAAGATCACATCACTCCGCATCTCATCCGATCCGAAGAAAAGCTATGAGCTTGCCATATCGGAGCCCCGCCGTACTCTGCTGTTTATAGATCAATATACGGGAGAGATAAAGGGCTTTATAAAGCGTCCGGTTTTCTTCTATACCATGGTGAAGCTTCACTATACACTGCTGGATAAAGTAGAGAGCAAAGATGAAATCTTCTGGGGCAACGAACTTGTAGGTATCAGTACCATCGTGTTTGTCATAGCTCTTATTACGGGTATTGTTCTCTGGTGGCCTCGTTCGAGGAAGTATCTGGCAAAAAATCTAAAGATAGTTGTCGGGAAAGGTGCATGGAAGTTTTGGTATTCGTTTCATAATGCAGCAGGTATGTATGCTCTTATCTTCCTTCTTGCCATGGCTCTTACGGGGCTGAATTGGAGCTACTCGTGGTATAAGAAAGGATTTTATGCCGTTTTCGGTATGTCTCAACAGCCGTCGGAACAGGGCGGTAACAGACATGGAACAAGAGGTGATAAAAAAGATGCCGAAATCTCTCCGGAAAATCCATTCATTGCATGGGAAAAAGCTTACAAGTCTGTATTGGCAGAAAATCCTAAGCACAAGCAGATCAACGTATCCGATGGTTCTGTCTCTGCCATAATAGGAGAATTCGGGAATGCTAACGCAGCCAACAAATACAGTTTTGACAGAGAGAGCGGAGCCATAACGGAACGTAACCTCTACAAAGATGTACCCAAACAGAACAAGTTCCGCAGCATCATCTACAACGTACACGTAGGAAGCTGGGGAGGAACGATAACAAGAGTACTCACAGCCTTGGCTGCTCTCATTGGTGCCACCTTACCTATTACGGGATATTACCTCTTCATCAAGAGAATGATCGTAAAGTATCACAAGCGCAAAAAGGGTGTTACCAAAGTGTAAGTACTCTCCTATCTAAGAAAAATAGAAACAGAGTTCTTGCCAAAGCGTGGCAGACTCTGTTTCTGTCGTAATAAACGATAACACATTACAGAATGAAAATACTGGTTTCTTGGAGTGGAGGTAAAGATTGTATGCTGGCTCTCCATAAAGCTATACAGACTCACTCTCCATCGGAAGTCTATCTGCTGAATATGTGCGATGAGGATGGTTCCATGTCTCGTTCGCATGGATTGAGTGCTCTGCTTATGCAAAGGCAGGCAGAAGCAATGGGTCTCCATCTTCTGCAAATAGCGGTACAACGAGATGGCGGAGGGTATGAAGCCTCTTTCAAAAAAGGTGTCGCCGAACTGATGGTCAAGGGCGTTACGCATGGTGTCTTTGGGGACATCTATCTGGAAACCCATCGCTCATGGGTGGAAAGAGTATGCCAAGAGTGCGGCATCACCCCCATATTCCCTCTTTGGGGGATGAAAAGCGAAGAGGTGGTGCGTTCGCTGATAGACGAAAAGTTCAGAACCACCATCGTATCCATACGCAAAGGCAAGCTTTCGCCCGAAGAGTTCTTGGGAAAAGATCTTTCTCATCCGCTCCTCGATACGCTTAAGGCCATGCCGGGAATAGATCCGTGCGGAGAGAATGGAGAGTACCACACTTTTGTTTACGACGGTCCTCTGTTTCAAAAACCACTCTCTTTCCGGACAACAAGTCAGACCGAAAACGATAAACACTACTTTAACACACTTCAACTCTTATGATTCGGCTTCGCAAACAGATACTGCTATTGTTCATAATATGCAGCTCTCTCCTCTCGGTTATAGCTCAAAAGCCTGTGAGAGTAGTCTCTCTCGTCCCATCGGTAACCCAGAGTATCGTAGACCTCAAGGCTGAAAAATATCTGGTCGGAATCACTTCCTACTGCAATGTTCCTACGGGCGTAAAGGCTGAAGTGGTATCTTCCGCCGTAAAGATGAATGTGGAGAAGATCCTTCGTCTTAAGCCTGACATTGTCTTTGTGTCGGGGCTCACCAATGCGAAAGATATGGAAACGCTGAAACGGATGGGAGTAAAGATACAGATGCAACCCACTCCGAAAAGTTATGCAGAGATTTGCAGCCAGTTTCTCCAATTGGGACGCACCTTGGGCTACACGGAGCAGGCGGAAAAAATAGTAAAGGAGAGCCAAAAGGTGATCCAAGAGATCCGCGAGAAAAGAAAAAGGGAGAAAACAAGGCGCTCTAAGGTTCTCATGCAGATTGGAGCCAATCCGATCTTCGCGGTTCTTCCGAATACATTCATGGCAGACTACCTCTCTTTTCTCGGCGTGGAGAATATAGCCGAAAAAGAGATCAAAGGCACTCTGACGAGAGAGTTTGTTGTGGCTAAGAATCCGGACTATATCATAGTGGTAACAATGGGAGTAGTGGGAGAAGAAGAGCGAGATACATGGCTAAAACATAAGACCATGACCGCCACGAAAAACGGACATATATATATCGTGGACTCTACAATAGCGTGTCAGCCATCCCCTATCGCATTCAAAAAGACACTCGAAGTTTTGGACAAGTATATCAGATAACAGAAGATGAAAAACAATTTCGGACTTATACACATATATACCGGAGACGGGAAAGGTAAGACAACAGCAGCGATAGGACTCGCTACTCGCGCATTGGGCGGAGGCTTTAAGGTGTGCTACTGCTCCTTTCACAAGCGCCCCGAAAAGTATGGATACACAGAAATGGAGAGCTTGAAAAAATTGGGAGCATCCGTCTATAACTTTGCCAAAGGACACCCACACTTGGATAAATCAATATCTCCCGGAGCCGTTGCACAAGAGGCAAAAGAAGCTGTGAACTTCCTTAAGGATCTTGTCCGACACGAGATATTCGACCTTCTTATCATGGATGAGATACTCATTTCGGTACGAGATCACTACATAGAAGAAGAGTTGCTGCTCGACTTTATCCATTCTAAACCCGAACATCTTGAACTGATACTCACCGGAAGAGGTGCTACGGAAAATCTCATGGAGCTTGCTCACTATGTTACCTACTGCAAGAAAGTGAAACACCCTTTCGATAGTAAGATACGCTCTCGAAAAGGGATAGAATATTGAATACCCGTATGCGAACAGCGAAGTATGGCTCAACCTTTGCCATCCCGATCCTTATTGTAAGTCTTGTGGGAGTACTGCTACTCTCTCTGAGTATCGGGGAAATCTCCATTCCTTTTTGGAAATGGAAAGAGATATTGCAGGATCCGGACAGTATGGAGTATGGCATTCTTACTTATATCCGACTGCCCCGCGCTCTCTTGGGATTGGCTGTGGGTGGTGCTCTGTCCCTCGCCGGAGTGGTGCTGCAAGGGATATACAGGAATCCGTTGGTAGAGCCTTACACTTTAGGAATATCGGGGGGAGCATCTTTGGGAGTAACTTTTGCAATCGTCTCCGGACTGCATGCCGTTACGATACTATTCTTACCGCTTGCCGGATTTGTCGGTGCTCTGCTCACAATCTTTCTTGTCTATACTCTCAGCTTGCAGCATGGCTACCTCAGCATTACAAGGATGCTTCTGATCGGTGTCATGATCAGCTTTATCTCCTCTTCCCTAATGATGTTCCTGATGAGTGTTACGGATGTGGAAAACATTCACGGGATAGTGTTCTGGATTATGGGATCTCTGAATGAAAGCAATGCGATGCTGTGGGTCTCAATGCTTATTCTGTCCATCCTCTCTTTGGGTATCACCTACCTTTTTACCACGCCCCTGAATGCTCTAAGGCTTGGAGAAGAGAAAGCAATGCACCTCGGCATCAATGCCAATACCACTATACGTATTCTCTTTATAACCACTTCGCTCCTCACCGGTGCCTGTATTGCTGTTGCGGGAGTGATTGGATTTGTCGGATTGGTTATTCCTCATATTGTCCGACTATGGGTTGGTACGGATTATCGTAAACTGCTCTTGACATCATATTTGGCAGGAAGCGTATTCCTTATACTCTCTGATGTTGTTGCCCGAACGATAATAGCCCCCAATGAACTGCCTATCGGAGTGATAACCGGTATCATTGGAGGAGCAGCCTTTATATTGATTTTGGTAAAAAGCAAGTACGGCAACAAATAGCAAAAAACTTGCTGACGATATAAAAAAGAGATCCGATATGGAAGGCTTCCATATCGGATCTCTTTTCTGTGTGTTTTCTGGTTTTAATTCTAAAGGTTAGTCATCGATTCTTACAAACTGTCCGTTTCTGTCGAAATAGATTTCAACATCATCACCTCTGTGCATGATTTCTACCTTATATCCGTTAGATTTCTTTTCAACAGTAGAAATATAAGCTCTTGGAAACCTTGCACTGATATAGTTTCTGATATTGGCAGGAAGAGTTTCGATGAATGAGTTTGGCAATGCACGCTCATCTCCGTCTACTTCAATCCACTCGCCATTGCTGTTAAAGTTAATGTCAACACCATTTACAAGATCTACATCGTACATAGTAACGTAAGGATTGTTGCTGCGACGCTTAATCTTGATCTCTTTGATACGTACGTTAGGGAAATGAGTAGCAAGGAAGTCGTTTGCGATACGAGGGAGTCTGTCGTCTACAATAGGAGCATCGCCTCCGTTACCCGGATTGTTTCCGCCTTGATCATTATCCGGACCTATCAAAGAACCGTTTACATCGAAACGAAGTTCAACATCATTCGCCAATTCCAATTCAAATCCGTAAGTCTTTTTCTTTAGTTCTACGATGAAAGTTCTTGGGTAAGTTCTCTTGACATACTCAGAGATACTTGCAGGGATAAGTCTCATGATGGACTCCGGAACCGGTAGATAGTAATCGTCATCTCCCTCTACTTCGATCCAACGATCTTGTTGATCAAATACAACTTTGTAGCTCTTGAAGTATCCTTGCTTCAGATAAACTTTCTTTTTAATCTGACCTTTTTCACGCTCGATCTTGGTATAAACAATTCTGTATCCAGGGAAGTGAGTGCTTACAAACTGATCTATTGTAGTGTTTGTATCGCCTTCTCCAGGGTTAGGATTCGTTCCTTGAGAATTGTCGTTAAGTAGTGCTCCGCTTTTGTCAAAGAGCAACTCTTTGTCATTTACAAGCTCAACCTTGAAGCCATAAGCCTTTCTTTCTATCTCCTGTAAACCGATGTTAGGATAGTTTGTATCTACATACTGTACGATAGCAGCAGGAAGAAGACCGAGTAGATTACGTGGAATAGGACGTCGATCTATGAGACTTTCAATCTCTATCCACTGACCATTTCTGTCAAATTCGATCTTGACATTGTCCGTAATAATAGTGTTGTTTTTCTTTTTCAACACTCCTGCATAAAGAGCACCAAATTCATTCTCTTTATCTCTCTTTACCACTTTCTCTACAGTATAGTCTTCAAAGTAAGTGGAAACGAACTGAGAAGCACTCTCAGGCAGTCTGTCTGTTTCTTCTTGAACTATAGGAAGATCTTGCTTAACGTCTTCATTCTTCGTACAAGAAGAGAATACCAATGCTCCTCCAAGAGTTGCAGTAAAAAGTATAAATCCAATCTTTTTCATTTCTTTCTTCATGGCATATAGTTTTGATGATTGTACTGCAAATATCGAAACGAAACCTGAAAAGAATCTGGAATGAAATAAAAAAGTGAGATTTATATTGTTTTCATTCTATATAGAGGATTACACCTGCATTGTTCCCCATCAGAAAGAGATCTTTCTATACTTTATTCTGACGAGAGAGCTCGAAACAGTGTCTGCTTTGAGCGTCAAAATAGTAAATTACTTGCAGATGTTCTACCTCGCAGATAGATTTAACCAAAGCCAATCCCAAGCCTAAAGAGCCTTGTTTCTTACTACCCTGATAGAATTTATTAAAGATCTGAAGAGGATCTAACGGTGTATCTACTCCGCTATTACGGAACACAATCTTATTATCCGAAAGCTCAACCACAAACTCCCCCCCCTGTATGTTGTGCACATAGCCGTTCTTAATAAAGTTGCCGATCAGGATAGAGCCCAAGATTTCATTCATTTCGGTTCGAAACACACCACTCTCCACAATCTTCAAAGATATACTCATGTGTTCATAAGCATCCGAATAGTTCGGTAGCATTTGATGAACAAGGGTATTGAAGTCCAGCTCTTTTTTCTCCACAAACTGATGATTGTCTATCTTGAACAAGAGCATAAGAGCTTTGTTTAGCTTGGAAAGATAATCCAACACCTGCTGAGTCTTTGCAAGTTCAGCCAGCTGTTCTTCAGAGAGTGTCTCGTCTTCCATCAGCGTGTCTATACGGTTAAGGCAAACGGCAATAGGAGTCTGCATCTCATGTGAAGCATTTCCGATAAACAGCTTTTGAGACTCAAACAGCTCCTCTGCCCTCTCCATGTTGCGCACTGCTGCCTTATTCAGTTTGTCAAACTCCAATATAATGGTCGGATTATTAAGAGCCGGATTAACTTCTCCTACTTTATACCCATCCATCCAAGAGAGCAATCTGTACAGAGGTCTATTGATCCGCTCATAGATCCAGATATTTACGGCAATGATCGTAAGCAGAAGACATATATATAAGAATATGATCCATGAAAGTATAGACTCTTTAAGGTCGTGCTTTTCCACGGTTGGGGTATAAACATCCAAACGATAATATTTCTCTCCCATACCCTTGTGATAAACAGCCGAACGCACTCTGGCAGGTTCTGTTTCCTTTTTAAGCGGAAGATAGACCATGGTATCTATATACCTCACACGCCGTCTATTCAGTGCCTCCTCCCTTGAAATCTCTTTCAAATAGTACTGATTGTTCGAGTTGGTACTCACTGTCGGAATACTCTCTCCTGCGAGAAATCGAGCCATGATAAGCTCCGAATAGTCATCCAAAGAGTCATCAATCTCATCGTTCAACTCATCTATCATCGCAGCATAGAAGAGTCCAGCCCATATCGTAAGGATGATACTCAAAGAGATAGATAGCCTTATAACAACCCGATAGATAAGTTTCATAAGAGAAAGGGGCTTATTTGTTGTACAATTTCGATACCGCTTCCCGTATCTCCTCTATAGAAGCAGTGGCAGAAAGAGAGTCATAACCGATCCGGAAAGAACACCCTTCCCGAAAAAGAGAACACCCATACGCACCATTTCCTCTCAGCAATGTCCCGGAAAAACAAGCCGGACAGACCACCGAAGTATCTATGCATTTATAAGTATTATCCGCGGATTTCATGGTGGAAGACCCATAGATCACCTCTTGAACAAGCTCTTTTACTAATGCTTTCATCTCTTCCATAAAAGTATGAGGAGAGTATTTCCCTTTGTCTATAAGTTGCAACTTGTACTCCCATTCGCCTGTCAGACGAACACTTTTCAGAAGATCGCTCTTGATGATCCGGATGAGAGCTATGCCTTTTGCCGTTGGAATCAGATTTTTTCTCTTCTTCTCCACATAGCCACGCTTTTGAATGGTTTCGATGATAGCGGATCGTGTGGAAGGTCTTCCGATACCTTTCTGCTTCATCGCCTCTTTCAGCTCTTCGTCTTCAACCAGCTTTCCGGCTGTCTCCATGGCATTCAGCAGAGTTGCTTCCGTATATGGTTTTGGCGGTTGAGTCTGTTTCTCCTGCAAGTCCGGCTTATGAGGACCGGACTCTCCCTCAGTAAAAACGGGCAGGATACCTGTTTCCTCTTCATCTTTTACAGACTCCTCCTTGTCTGCCAAAGGGTCTGCAAAGACGGCTCTCCAGCCTAAAGATGTAATCTCTTTGCCTGTCGCACGGAATGGGATAGAGGCTACCTCTGCCGATATAGTGGTATTTTTGATCTCCGCATCCGGGTAGAAAGATGCGATGAAACGCTTTGATACAAGATAATAAACACGCTCTTCGTTTTCGTTCAAGAAGCGTGGAGTCTCTCCGGTAGGTATTATCGCATGGTGATCCGTTACCTTGCTGTTGTCCACAAACTTCTTATTCTTCTTTAGAGCCTTACCCAATAACGGAGCAACCACATCCCTCAAATCCGGGATGTTTGCAAGGTTTTGAAGCACGTTCGGACACTTGGAAAAGATGTCATCGGTAAGATATGTCGTATCCACACGAGGGTATGTAAGCAGCCGCTTTTCGTACAAAGATTGTGCACATTTCAGTGTGTCGTCTGCCGTCAAACCCCATTTCTTATTGCACTCTATCTGCAGAGAAGTGAGGTCGAAAAGGCGAGGAGGTCCCTCTTTGGCAGCTTTTTTCTCCACTTTGGTTACGCGAAGCGGTTCGGAAAGGATCTGTTCGAGCACTTTCTGAGCCTCGGATGCCTCCTCATACTTCCCTTTTGTGGAGTTGAACAGAGTATCTCTGTATGTTGTCTTTATCTCCCAATAAGGCTTCGAGACAAACTGCTCAATCTCCAGATGACGCTCCACAAGCAGAGCAAGAGTAGGCGTCTGCACTCGTCCTACGGAGAGTATTCCTTTCTCGTGAGCCGGTTTGAACCGTTGGGTGTACAGGCGTGTGGCATTGAGACCCAGTATCCAGTCGCCCACTGCCCGGCTTAGCCCTGCCATGTAAAGATTCTGGTAGTCGCTCTCAGGCTTGAGGTTTTTGAACGCCTCCCTTATCGCCTCCTCCGTCATGGACGAAAGCCAAAGTCTCTTTACGGGGACTTTACACTCTGCCAACTGGAGCACCCATCTCTGTATAAGCTCTCCCTCCTGTCCGGCATCACCGCAGTTTACAACCTCCGATGCCTGTGAGACAAGATGCTTGATGACATTGAACTGTGCCTCTATCCCTCTTCCTTCTATCAGCTTGATACCGAACTTCTCCGGAATCATCGGCAGCTGCTCCAGAGACCACCTCTGCCATTCCGGCTTGTAGTCGTGCGGTTCTTTAAGAGTGCACAGATGTCCGAATGTCCACGTAACGCAATAGCCCTGCCCTTCAAGGTAGCCATCACGTCTTTGTGTAGCTCCAAGCACGGCGGCAATATCCCTTGCAGCAGAGGGTTTTTCGGCGATACAGAGAATCATCTTTACTTATATATAGAATGTATTACGAGAGCATACTCGTCTCCAAAGGTACAAAAATGGAATAGAATCCACTTTTCACTCCTCTTTTATCCCCTCTGAAAGTGGTTCCGATATTATTCTTTGTTAATCTCATTGGTACGAATCAGGTACCTTGCTAAACAACCATAAAGATGGGAGCAACATAGTTATCAAATGCTAAAAACAGGTCTCTACTATGTTAAATCAATCATTTTATTTGCTTACTTTGCATCCAACAGATTGCAAGAAAGAGTTGAAATCTACAACAGACAACAAAAACACATAACTAAGAAAAGCTTTAATCATGAAGACAAACACCAAATTTGTTCTTGCCATCATCGGATCTTCCTGCCTCAGTGCAGTATTGGCAGTGGGCTTATATGCGGGATATACAGGTCTGAGAGGGACACACGTGGGAGACACTCACGCTATCGGAAACAGCGGAACGCCTTCAGCTGCTTTTGAAGGTAATATGCAGCAGGTGGCACTCGCTCCTGCCGGACTGCCCAAAGACTTTGTGGAAGCGGCAGAAAGGAGTGTGCACGGAGTAGTGCATATCCGTGCAGAACTTTCCAGAAACACTTCTCGTTCCGGTCGCAGAGCACAAGAAGAGTTTATAGACCCGTTCGAGTTTTTCTTCGGTCCGGGACAAGGTTCTCGTCGAATACAGCCACAACCCTCTTATTCCATGGGATCGGGAGTGATTATATCTTCCGATGGATACATCATAACCAATAACCATGTGGTAGAAGGCTCGAACAAGCTCACCATCACACTCAATGACAACAAGGAGTACAACGCTTCGATCATCGGAACGGACAAGGCTACCGATTTGGCTCTTCTCAAAATAGAAGCAAAGGATCTGCCTGTAATCCCGTTCGGAGACTCCGAAGCACTGAAAGTGGGAGAGTGGGTATTGGCTGTCGGAAACCCTTTCAATCTGACCTCTACGGTAACTGCCGGCATCGTGAGCGCAAAGGGACGAAACGGTATGCCTTCCGGCAATCTTCAGCAAATCTCTTCGTTCATCCAGACGGATGCAGCGGTAAACTCCGGTAACAGTGGTGGCGCTCTCGTCAATACACGAGGAGAGTTGGTAGGAATCAATACCATGATTTACTCTCAAAACGGACAGTTTGCCGGCTACTCCTTTGCCATTCCCGTATCCATTGCCTCCAAGGTGGTTACAGACCTCAAGCAGTACGGAGCGGTGCAGCGTGCGATACTCGGAGTGGTTGGAAGCAATATAGACTCGGACTCTAAAGAGAAGTTCGGCCTCAAGGTTTCCGAAGGAGCGGTAGTGCAGGAGTTTGCCGACTTCAGTCCTGCCAAAGCGGCAGGTGTTCAGGTCGGAGACGTCATCACAGAGGTCAATGGTGCCAAGATTCGCAGTATCTCCGAACTGCAAGAGCAGATCTCCAAATATCGTCCGGGCGATCAGGTGAAGCTCCGAATAGATAGAAAAGGCAAGAGCATGGAGCTGAATGTTGCCCTTAAAAACAGCAAAGGCAACACGGAAGTGGTAAGAAAAGCCTCTTTCGACTCGCTTGGTGCTGCGTTCAGAGCACTTTCTGCCGAAAAGAGAAAGAGCCTCGGCATAGATTTCGGCGTGGAAGTTGCCGGCGTGGACGACGGCAGACTCAGCAAGGCAGGCATTCGCAAAGGCTTCATCATCCTTTCCGTGAACAATGTTGCAGTGCAGACACCGGAAGACATGGAGCGTATCGTGAACGAGGTAATCGCTTCATCTTCTTCGGACAAAGTACTGTTCATCAAAGGGTTGCAGCCTAATGGCGAAAGAAAATACTTTGCAATAGATCTCTCCTAAACCTTTAGAGGTTCAGGAAAGAGAGATCCTTGACAAGACAGACGGCTCTCTCACAAAGTTTGTCCACCTCCATGGTAGACACCGGCTTTGTGAGAGAGCTTTTTTATACGCACAAATGTAGAAGCATCCGCATCTTAGAGGCCTATTCTTCCGCAGGAGAGAGGTAGTAGATATGCGACCCCTGTCCTCGGCATCGCAGTCTGCCGGAGAGCGCAAAGGCTTTCAGCTCCCGTCCTGCGGTAGAAGCCGAAAGTCCGGTAAGGACGGCATAGACTTTTACTTTCAGAAAACCCTCCTCCCGAATATGTTTCAGAGCAACCGCAAGACGCTCTGCCTCTCCGGTGGAAGCATCCGTATAGATGCGGCTATGCCCTCGTTTCAAGGAGCAGATATTGTTTCCTCTCCGTATAAGTTCCTTATCTGCCCGATAATTAACACCCCTCATCTCTATGCTTGTCGCATTTCGTTTACCGGCAACACTCTCCGGCTCTGTTCCCTCTTTCAGTCCCAAAGAAGCGGAAAATGTACCCAGACCATCCACCTTTACGGAAAAGCCTTGCGCTATAAGGCGGGCAATGCTCTGTGAAAGAGCGGTAACGATTCCTTTCACATCTCCCGGAGTGAAGCTCGAACTCTCACTGATCTCTTTTGCAAGATGTTCCAATCCAAGCTGTTGTATGATGACCATCTTGGGATATTTCACTTGCTTGCCGGTCTTGCCCAGGTCGGGCATCTCTCTCATTCTGTACTCTGCCATGATTGTTCTGTTTTTGAAGTTATGGTTAATGCGATCACAAAAGTAGTTTGCCCTGTTCGGAGGTTCTGCCAAACGCTTCAAAATGTCGCCATCTTCTGCTGTTTTCCGGAAATCTCGTCGAAATTCGTGAAAATTGAGCCTTGGTTTCCACAAGACAAGACTTGACTTCCAAAAACAGAGACACGACCTCTGCAAGTCAAACCTTGAAAAGAAGATCTTTAGCTGTTCGGACAGATTTGTAAACGGATTAAAAACAGTTTCCGAACGGATATAAAAGCTTTTCTTAAACGGCATAAGCAGAAATTTGCCACCCTTCAAACAGGCGTTTTCCCCGTTCATGCTTATCTTTTTCGGGAATGCAAAGAGGCTCTTCTCCCTCATTGCAAGAGCTTGAAACCGATGTTCGGAATGTTTTTTCCACAACGATCCGAAGCTCCGGTTCGGTAGAACAAGAGGTTTATCCCTACTGCCTTTCTCCTTTTGGTTTATTGTTCGTTATTTACTACCTTTGCAGTAATTTTCCCCTACTACGTATAACTATCATTAGATAATGAGACAACTCAAGATTCAGAAGTCTATAACCAATCGTGAAAGTGCTTCTTTGGACAAGTATCTGCAAGAGATCGGACGCGAAGAACTTATCACGGTGGAAGAGGAGGTAAAGTTGGCGCAAGCCATTCATCGCAATGATGAAAACTCCCAAGCCGCATTGGAAAAACTAACGAGAGCGAATCTTCGTTTTGTTGTGTCTGTGGCAAAACAGTACCAAAACCAGGGATTGAGCCTTCCCGACCTTATCAACGAAGGGAACTTAGGCTTGATCAAAGCAGCAGAGAAGTTCGACGAGACCAGAGGTTTTAAGTTTATATCTTATGCCGTGTGGTGGATTCGCCAATCCATTCTTCAAGCATTGGCAGAACAGTCGAGAATAGTTCGTCTGCCTCTCAATCAGGTCGGCAATATCTCCAAGATTCAGAAAGCGGTGATGAAGTTCGAGCAAGAGCACGAGCGCAAACCATCATCCGAAGAGCTTGCAGCAGCACTGGAGATGTCGGAAGACAAGGTAAACGAGACAATGAAAATAAACGGACGACAGCTTTCTGTAGATGCGCCTTTCGTGGAAGGAGAGGATAACAGCCTGCTGGACGTACTTGTGAATGATGATGCTCCTAATGCAGACCGAACTCTGATCAACGACTCTCTATCGTTGGAAATAGAACGAGCTCTTTCGACACTCACGCCAAGAGAAAGCGATATAATCAAGATGTTCTTCGGGATAGGCGGTTGTCCGGAAATGACATTGGAGGAAATCGGTGTGCGTTTCGGGCTTACAAGAGAGCGCGTAAGGCAGATTAAAGAGAAAGCCATCCGCAGATTGAGACAGGGCAATAGAAGTGTCCTTCTGAAGTCTTATCTGGGATAAGAAAAAGATTTTTCCTCATAAATAACCGGAAAGGGTATCGGAGCACTGTCTTCGATACCCTTTCTTCTATATGGAGGCACAGGGTAAAGAGAGCAGACATGAGCTTTTGCCTCACCAAATGAAGAGGCAAAATATCTCTATTCTTCAAAAGATTTAATTAACTTTGGAAAGCTATGAAAGGACAAAATATAGAAACAAATATCATAAGCAATGCTTCAGCCAAAACAGGTATAAAGGCTTGGGCATTGCTCTTGCTGTCGGGGCTGCTATTCCTTACACCGATAAGCATGAATGCTCA
This sequence comes from Porphyromonas canoris, assembly GCF_000765975.1. Classification (NCBI taxonomy): domain Bacteria; kingdom Pseudomonadati; phylum Bacteroidota; class Bacteroidia; order Bacteroidales; family Porphyromonadaceae; genus Porphyromonas; species Porphyromonas canoris. The sequence goes on along the minus strand of NZ_JQZX01000007.1, from coordinate 88,348 downwards.
AACGCTTGACCAGGTCGGCTCTCTTGCCCAACAAGGGCGGGTAGATGAGGCCGCAGAGGCAGGGCTAAAGCTTCTGCCCTCCTTGAAAAGGAAGCCGATGGAGCGTCTGGATGTGGTGCTGATTCTTGTGAAAAGTCATCTGTTTGCACAGGCTGAAGCTCAGCTGACCGATATAAAGAAGAACAAAAGAGCTTCCGATGCCATCAAAAAGAAAATTCAAGAGACAGAGCGAATGATAGAACAGGAAAAGAGAGCGTTGCAAAGCATCAAGATACTCTCTTTGATAGATACGCTGCATCTTTCTGCCTCGGAAATAGGGGACGTTTTGCCGGAAATATTGGCTGCCCAAACAGGGGCTAAGAGTGTTTCGTTCAGAGAAAAGTCTTTCCATATCCACGGAGACTACCGGACGTGGAAAGTGGAACGAAACCCCGAAACGGGGACAGACCGAGTGGTGGTCTGGTTTGAGTCTCCCGACAAAGAGAGTGGAGACACCGGATACAGCTCTGTACCCGAAGGTCTTCCTACCGATGGAGAGATCTCCTGGCTATGTCTAATGCCTGACGGACAGACACTCTACTACTCCTATAAGGATACCATTCCGGGGAGCAGAAGCAATCTGTATGTAACCATGTTCCGCGAAAGCGATAACAGCTTCCTGCGCTCCCAAAAGCTCCCGATGCCGTTTAGCAGCTATGCGGATGACATTGCCTACATGAATGATGAAGAGAACGACTTCGCATTCTTCCTCTCCAACAGAAACACCTTGAAGGATGAAGGAGAACCATCATATATATTATATGCTTTCAGACCATCCGAAACAAAGTCGGCTTCTCCGGATACAGATTTTGCAACACTCCGAGAACACCGAATGATGGAGCGTATATCTTGGAGCGACCGGAGAGTATCGCTAAGAGAGGCTTCGGGCAAAAAGAGAGAGAGCTACAATGATACTTCAAAGTCCGAACAACCTCTGTTTTACACTGCATCCGGAAGAGCGGTATATATTTCACACTCTAAGCTGACACAAGAATACAGCAGGACATTGAGAGAGATGCAGAGCGATGCCGAACGGCTAAAGCGTTTGAGGGAAGAGTATAAAACGATCTCCAAAGAGAGTCCCCGATATAAGAGCGTGAGCCAATCCATTCTCCATCTGGAGGGGAAAAGGGAAGAGCTGCAAAAGAGACTCAAATCCCTGAAGAACATGATAATATCTTCCATAGAATCGTAATATAAACACCATATCAAAATATAAAGATCATGATACTTCCTGTAACCACTATTCTTATTCTGCTGCTGTTTACGCTGCTTGCGGTGGCACTGGCTTTGGCAGAATTGTTCTTCATTCCGGGCTGGGGCATAGCCGGGACACTCTCTGTGGCACTGCTTATATGGTTGCTCTATTTTTCCTATAGCATCTCTCCGATAGTGGCTTTATCGCTGCTGTTTCTCAGCCTGCTGCTCTTCTTCATTGGCGCATACTGGATATCGAAGACGAAAACATTGGATAAGATAGGGCTTAGCTCTAAAATACAAGGTAAGAGTCCGAATGAAGCAGGAAGCGTTGCAGTGGGAATGACAGGCAAGACCACAAGCCGACTTGCTCTCTCCGGAAACATTCTCTTAGACGATACGGAAAAGATTGTAGAGGCTACATCGCTCGAAGGTTTGATAGATGAAAACGAAAGAGTGGAGATTGTTCGCCTCGAAAGTGGTAAGATCCTCGTCAGAAGAATAGCCGATCAACATTAAAACTCAATATATAAATCATAGAACTATGCAAGAAACATTTTATCTCTGGATAGGGGTTGCCTTTGTGGCTATCATCCTCCTTTCCATTTTTCTTATCTATTTCCCTGTGCTGCTATGGATATCCGCACGTGTGTCGGGAGTGAGAATTTCTCTGTTGCAACTCTTTCTGATGCGCATCAGAAATGTTCCTCCTCATGTGATAACGAGAGCGATGATCGAGTCGCACAAGGCAGACCTCCAACTCACACGCGATGAACTCGAAGCCCACTACCTTGCAGGAGGACACGTAGAGCAGGTGGTACATGCTCTGGTATCTGCTTCCAAAGCAAACATAGACCTTCCGTTCCAAATGGCTACCGCAATAGACCTCGCCGGTAGAGACGTCTTTCAGGCGGTTCAGATGTCTGTAAATCCGAAAGTGATAGATACACCTCCGGTAACAGCCGTGGCTAAAGATGGTATCCAGCTCATTGCCAAAGCTCGTGTAACCGTTCGGGCAAGTATCAAACAACTTGTAGGGGGAGCAGGAGAAGAGACCGTTTTGGCTCGTGTAGGCGAAGGTATCGTCTCTTCTATCGGTTCATCCGAAAGCCATAAGAGTGTACTCGAAAATCCGGACTCTATCTCAAAACTGGTTCTTCGTAAAGGTCTCGATGCCGGAACGGCTTTTGAAATCCTCTCCATAGATATAGCGGATATAGATATAGGTAGAAACATCGGTGCGGTGCTACAAATGGACCAAGCTCAAGCGGACAAAAACATTGCACAAGCAAAGGCAGAAGAGCGCAGAGCCATGGCTGTGGCAAGCGAACAAGAGATGAAAGCTCTTGCCCAACAAGCCAGAGCGAAGGTGATAGAAGCAGAAGCAGAAGTGCCCAAAGCCATCGCCGAAGCATTCAGAAGCGGAAACCTCGGTATCATGGACTATTATCACTTGAAAAATATTCAAGCCGATACTTCCATGAGAGAGAGTATAGCGAAACCGCTTGATGTTAAACCTAAAAATCACGAAAAAGATGCTTAACAACAGTAAGCAGCCTATTCCGCCATCGGAACTGATCATAAACAGCGATGGATCCATATTCCATCTGCACATGAAACCCGAACATCTTGCAGATAAAGTCATTGTCTGCGGAGATCCGGCACGTGTAGACAACATCGCTTCATTCCTTACAGATATTGAGTGTAATATTAGCAGCCGGGAGTTTCATTCGATTACCGGAAAGTATCAAGGCAAGCGCATCACGGTCTTGTCCCATGGAATCGGTGGAGACAATATAGAGATCGTAGTGAACGAACTCGATATGTTGGCTAATGTGGACTTTGATACCCGTTTGGTTAAAGATGAATTTCGCAAGCTCGATATCATACGTATCGGAACATCCGGAGGGCTTCAGGACATCTCTCCTATTGGGACATACGTAGCGGCAAAGTATGCAATAGGTTTTGATGGCGTATTGAACTTCTATGCCAGTCGGGATCAAGTTTGCGATTTGGCGTTTGAAAAAGAGCTTATGAAACAATTGGACTGGAAAATAAAAGGACTTCTTCCATACGTTGTAGAGGCTCCGGATCCGCTTGTAGACAGAATCTGTAAAGATGATATACTAAAAGGCGTTACCATTGCCGCAAACGGATTTTATGCTCCACAGGGTAGAAAGTTACGCTTTGAACTTGCAGACCCGGATCTAAACAGGAAGATTCAGGCATTTTCATGGAATAACAAGATCATCACAAACTTTGAAATGGAGTCTTCTGCCCTTGCCGGTATAGGAGCTATACTGGGACATAACATCCTCACAGTCTGTTGTATAATAGCAGGAAGAAAGGCTCAAAAAATGAATGTCGACTATAAACAATCTTTACAAAACCTTATCCGGATTGTGTTGGAAAGAATCTGATAAAACGCTCAAAACCGAGAGTGGTTTTTGTATATAAAAGAAGGAAAAGCGGTATTCAATTTCAGAATACCGCTTTCCTTTTATATATTTTTACTATCTTTGTACTACACTGAAGGAGTTATCTACTACGATAAACACATTCGTAATGTTCTAAATTTTATAACCATGAAAAGAAAACATCTACTGACCGCCCTTCTGATTGGGGCATCCGCTTTTGGAACTACAAACGCTCAGGTAAGAGACGTCAGCGTAACCGTTTCTCCCTTGATCGAGTACCAGTGGTGGAATAAAAATATCAATCTTGAAAACAATATGTTCTATGGGCTTCGTGCCGGATTTGGATTCGGTCCGCATTTCGAACTGAGAGCTATTGCTGAAAAATCTTTTGACCTCAAAGGGAAACTCAAGAGTCTCAATTGGAATGTTGCAGACAATCTTGCAGAAAAGTTACCTAATCACTCGTTGGATATCACACGCATTGGAGGAGAAGCCAAGCTCAATATATTCTCCGGCGTATCGTTCTCTCCTTATATATTGGCAGGGACCGGTATTCAGTATTTCGACTATAACCCATTGACAGAAGGCACGGACGCCAGAGCGCATAAAGAGCAACAGATCTATGCCTCTTTGGGTGCAGGTCTCAAGATGAATATCTCTCCGCGCGTGGTCTTCTCTTTAGAAGCGAAGCAGCTACTGTTCAATATGGACCCGACGAATGCGTATCTGAATCCGCATACACAGAACAAGAACGAGTTTTTGAAGAACTATTCTGCTCTTGCATCTCTGGATATATACCTTGGCGGATCCAATCCAAGATTGAACACATCCTTGGACAGACGTGTCCGTGACAGTTATACAGGAGGTTTTGCACACGGACTCAAATTTGTTCTTGAACCGGGTGTAGCATTCATGGACTTCAATGAAAGCTTCCCATATAAAGACCAATGGTTTGTGGGAGGTTCAGCCGGAATAGATTTCTCTTCCCTTGTCGGAATACGCGGTTACTACTATCAGGCAACAGAGGAACCGGGAAAACTCTCCACGAAGTTCAATAAAGAGTTGCGCATGTACGGGGCTAACGTGATTGCACGCCTCAATCAGCCTCGCGGCGTTGTACCTTACTTGCAGTTTGGTGCCGGCTATCTTGATGCAAGAAAAGATGAAAAGGAAATCAATCAAACCGATTTCAACAAAAACAATCTCTTTGCACAGGCAGGAGCAGGTATAGAAATACCTCTTTCTCGCTACTTTGCTCTTTACGGTACAGCCAATGCCATCTTGATGTCCAAGCAGGATGTTTCTCCCGAAAAGATCGTTACGCCTTCTCAAGTAAAAGCCAACATGATGTACACAGCAGGTTTACGCATCAATCTTGGTGCTCCTGTCAAGAGTGCTTCTACGCTTTACGGCTCTGCTTTGGAAAGAGAGAGAGAGAGAAGCAATGCTGAGATCAATGCACTTCGTGCCGAGTATGAAGACAAGCTTGCCGCTATCAACCGACAGCTTGCAGAAGCTCTAAAAGCAGGAGATGACGCACAAGTGGAAACACTTATGGAGCAACGCAAAGAGGTCTTGGAAGAAAAGAGCGTTACAAGCAAGAAGATAGAAACCGTATCTCAACCGAGAAGCAGTGAAACAATGACAGCTCGCGAGTTTGAAGAGCTTGTGGACAGAGTAGTAGAGAAAGTGCTTACACAAAGAAAATCACGTAGAAGCCACGCTGTTTCGGACGCAGATTTTGCTTTGGTTCTATCGGCTCTCCGTCAAGATCAAAGAGGTGTGGCACCATCTTCCAACGATGCTTTGGTAGCCGAGCTTAAGGCTCTCATAGAAAAGATGGACAGAAACTACGACACACTTCTCCGCTCCAACGTGCAGCCGCAACCCTCTACAACGGTTATCATGCCTACACAACCAAGACAGTCCACACCGCTTGTTGCTCCTGCCCAACCGGTGATCATCAATCCGGAACATGCGACACAACCAAATGCCAAAGAGGGACGCCGAGTGATTTCAAAGTCAATGGAGGGAGACGCTTATCAGACTTCCACCAAAACCGCATTCCTCAGATACAACACTTTGGCACCTATCGTCGGAGTAAACTTCGGTGAACAACTTTCAGCCAATATCGGTCTTCGTGCTTACCTGCAAGTGAGCGATACCAACTTTGACTTCGTTCCCGAACTGTTCATAGCATTGGGCAAAAAGACCGGTTATGGTCTTTCCGGTAATGTGATATACAATATATCGCTTCCTGCAGATTCGCCTATCCAACCTTATATTGGCTTTGGATTGGGACTGTTTAAGCAATACGACACGATGAGAGCCGGTAGTAACATCATACTCGGAACCAACCTTAAGGTGGGCGAGAACTCTATCTTCGTGGACTATTCTACACGCAACTTATTCCAAAACAACCAGATTACAGTAGGATATCGCTTCGTATTCTAACCCCAAAATTCGATGTTAGATTATGAGAAAAATACTTATAACAGCTATTCTTCTTCTCTCTGTGCCCGGCTTTGTATGGGCACAGAAGAAGGAGGTTGTACACAAAAAAGAGTCTAAAGAGAAGGTTCGCAAGACCAGTGTACTACGTCCGGGAGAGGGAGAAAAGCTTATCCCGATCTCACGCCAACAGGCAGAAATCCTGGTTACGGAGCTTGTAACCGCCGCCCTCGAAAGAGACTCCATCGAATCTCAAAGAGAGTTGGATGCTCTTGTGATGCGCGCCAAAATAGAGGCTCTCAAGCGTAAGATGATAGACGAAGCGTTGGCAAAGAGTTACAGCGGACACCTTGAAGCTCGTCTGGATCGCCTTGAAAGGCTCCTGCTTCTAATGGTAGCCAACAACAGCAAACTGCCTCCGCAGGTTCTCCAGACACTCATCTTACCGGAGTCCGGTTCTGCTCCTGCGGTATTGCCGTCATCTGCACCTGTTATCGTAAACACCGCTCCGCAACCTCCTCGTTCGGTAATGGAACCTCCGATACTCAGAGAGGAGAGCCGAGTGAAACCCCAAACGGCTCTTCCGTTGGTGGAAGAGAGGGTTTCTGCTCCTGCATCACCTCAAGATCAGAGAGTCGCAAAGGTGGAGCTTACGATAGATGCCAAAAATCTTCCTAAGGATACCATCGTGGAGTATATCCAAGTGGCACAGGCAAGAACGCCTCGCATCTCTCACAAGATCTTCTTCCCCGTAGGTTCGGACAAGATTTCCGGAGAGTACGAGACAGCTCTGAAGCAAGTGATTGTCTACCTGGAAACCTATCCCGACCAACGCATCCGTCTCAACGGATATGCTTCCCCTGAGGGAAATCTGGCTAAGAACAATGCTCTCTCCGCAAAGAGAGTGGAAGCCGTAAAGCGCTACCTCATGGATAAAGGCGTATCACCATCTCGCATAGATGCTTACATGGGCGGCATAGACAGTGTTTCCTCCACTCCGGCACAAGCCAGACGTGTGGAGATTGTCTCTATTGATAACGACTAAAATCGGTCTGATCCGATCTTATATCCAAAGCCCGAAGACTCTCCCACAGAGTTGCTTCGGGCTTTTTCTTGCAAAGACGAATGATGAGAAACAAAATCAAAATAGACCTCTGCATCTCTCCCCTTCTACTCCCTCCCTACTCGGAAGGTGTGGATAGAGTGGTTGTCGTGGATGTTTGGCGTGCAAGCAGCACCATCGTAACGATGCTGGGTAATGGTGCAAAAGCGGTCTATCCGCTCGACTCTCTTGAAAAGGCAGAAGCCAAAGCCGCAATGGGAGAGATTGTAGGCGCGGAGAGAGACGCACGCAGATGCTCTTTTGCCCGGTGCGGCAACTCTCCCTGCGAGTATCAGCCCCATTTGGTGGCAGGCAGATTCATATATTTCACGACCACCAATGGCACTCACGCCTTGGCGGAAGCGATGAAGATAGCAAAAGAAGAAGTGCTGGTTGGAGCATTCGTCAATATCGAAGCCCTCGCCCGCTACCTTGCCCGACACTCCGGAACGGTACTGATACTTGCAGCCGGATGGCGAGACAAGATGAGCTTGGAAGACTCCCTGTTTGCCGGTGCGCTGTACAGCTCTCTGAGCAGACTTACCGACCTCACTCCGCTATCGGACTCCATAAGATCCATGAACACCATTTGGAACGATCACAATGAAGAGTTGGCTCTCTATCTCTCCACTACCGACCACTACGCTCGCCTCGAAGCTCTCGGGCTGGAAGAAGATGCCGCCTACTGCCTGAAGCAGAGCATTTGGGATGTCGTTCCCGTCTGCCAAAACGTCAAAGGTGAAACCATGATAGTGGATAAGCAGGGCCGATAACCGCCAAAGCGGTATGCAAACTCCTTTTAACCTTTTTTGGAAAAGGGCTAAACCCGTTCAAAAGTTTCGCTAAACAGATACAAGGGATAAAAACAAGGCTTGGTCTCCAAAAATCAAACCACAATTTTTGGAGACCAAGCCTTGTTTTGTAGAACTCGAACCTTGATCTGAAAACTTTAACCTCTTTACGCCTTTTATTGAACCTTATCGGCAAAACTTCCGAACCCTTTTACCTCTTTTCTCATCAAGCATCATACCCGACCCTCTTGCCGTAAAGAGAAAAAAGGAAACAGAAATCAGGAGAAGCCAGACACTTCAAAACCCTCCGTAAGAGCTGTTTATCGCATCCGGACGACCTATTCGGAGGAGCAGAAAGAGGGTAACAAAAAAGGTGTCGAAGCCTCATCCACCGGGATGTTCTCCGACACTTTCTAAAGAAGTAGCGAGACCGAGAATTGAACTCGGGACCTCATGATTATGAATCATGCGCTCTAACCATCTGAGCTATCTCGCCGTTTGCTGTGCAAAGATAAGTCAAAAGATTTGAACTCACAACACCAATTCCCTATTTTTTCTCTGCAACAGCCATATTCGAGAAACAATAACTCCCCCACAAGAGCAATCCAGCTTTTCTTTCAAACCCATTATGATTTCAGTACAAATCCCTTACATGTCGCCTTTCCCAAGTGGAGACTTCCACGATAAGTACTTTTCCGCAAGGGAACGAGCAAAAGCGGAGACGATGTATATCCTACTTCAAACTTATGCTTTCAACAGAGATTTTATCTCTACGAACTTATCCGGATTCTTCATATCTCCCCAATAGTACCGAACGCCCGTATTTCTATCAAAGCCTCCCTTGTTCTGATAAATTATCATACACTCTTTATCACAAAGAACCATCGTGGATGCTTGCAGAATAAGAGCATAAGAGCGTGCTTGACTAAAAGCATCAGCAATCTCCCTGCTGCTTTTCATGTGATATTTTGCTTCTATCATAACGGAACATTTTCCTTTAGCTCCATCATATCCTATCACGTAGTCGGGAAAGATAGATGTACCTCTACCCGACTGGATGGGCACTTGACGGATAAAATCTCTACCCTCAAACAATCCGATAGAGTTGAGTGTCGGTTCAAGCAAATCGGTCTCCACTCCTCTCTCATTTTTGATATTCGTGTTTTTGGGGAGTTCCGGAGTATAAAGTTTTGGAAGAGTGCTAATATCAAAACCTTTCGATTGAAGTATTCGTTGCAGATTTTGATAATCCTCACTACTCATACTGGTACCATTTACTCCCTGAAAACTCTTGCGTACAAGTGGATGAGAAGAGAAATACTCATCTTCCCGAAGTTCCTTGATGGTAATAGCCGGTACCTCTATCCCGCTTCCCAAATAAATATTAGCGTAGTAATAGAAGAATGGATCTACTACTCCATCTATTTGCGAAATCCAAATATGCGTTATCGCACTTATGGGAGCAGTCTCGTAGTGTACCAGTATATCTCCTTTCTTTGTCTCCGGATTTGCCTGCCATAGCTCTGTTCCTGCACTTTTATCAATCTCACTTATAAATCCTCCGATAAACCATGCTTGAGAAGGAAGAGGCATAGAGCCTGTTTCCTCTCTATTTATATCACAATATTGGGGTGCAAAATCGTACAAGAAAGCACACAATTCAAGAGGAGATAATCCGTGCTCTTCCCTAAAGCGATAAAAGACCTCACACAGCTCCCAATAGTACATACATCGAGCTTTATAGTCTGATTTCTTGGGAAGTTTAGGTAGCATTATATCAAATGTGTCTGCTATTTTATAAAGATCAAAAGCTTTGTACCTAAAAAGATAAGGAAAGAAAAAATCAGGGGAGCGATAATAACACAAAAATGAAAGCATAACAGTCATTCCAAGCATCGCCTTGTAATCTCCTTTTGGAAGATACTCAGTATCATTTTCTACAATGCCTGAAGATAAAATATTCTCATATACAGCCTTTGCTTCCTCCATACTCAAAGGCTCCTTCTGGTTTGAAATATTACAAACGTAGAGATCTTCCATAACACAATTAAAGAAGTCTTCATCTTCCGGAATAGCTTCAATTGGGTTTATTTTTGACATTAAACTAAACTCATTCATAGATAAGTTTTCCGGGTCAAACAGGGAAGCGGTCTCTCCCCATGCAGGACTTTGCTTGTACAAATCCCATGCATACTTGTTGAATTTGCTCATTGTTGTGGTTTTATATGTACTTATTGTTTACTTGTTTATCTCTTTTGAGGTTCTATTATTTGCAATGTATCAATGGCTATAACGTGGATAATGCAGCTTTTTCTATAAGATATTTTGATAATCTATACCATAAACAGAGATTTCAAAGGGAATACCCCAAATATTGGAGCGTTATCCCTCTCGTCTGTCTCCCAAAGAAGCGAGATAAGAGTCCGCCAAAACCAGAGCAGCCATAGCCTCCACGATAGGGACGGCACGAGGTAAGACGCATGGATCGTGCCGTCCGGCAATTTCGATCTCCACCTGTTCCCCGGCCTTATTCACGCTCTGCTGTTTCTTGGAAATGCTTGAAACCGGTTTGAATCCTACCCTGAAACGGATCACTTCTCCATTGGAAATACCGCCCTGAATACCTCCGGAGTGGTTGGAAAGCGTAGCTATGCCACGAGGAGAGTGCGGACACGGCACAAAGGAGTCGTTCTGCTCGCTTCCTCTGGCATGGCATCCGGCAAAGCCGTCTCCCAGCTCAAATGCCTTGCAAGCGTTTATGCTGAGCATCGCAGAAGAGAGTTTTGCACTCAGTTTGTCGTACAAAGGTGCTCCCCATCCGGGAGGAACTCCCCGAATAATGCAGGCAATAGTACCTCCAACGCTGTCTCCCTCCTCTCTTGCAGCCTTTATCTCCTCTTCCATTTCACGGGCAATTTGGGAGAGGGGCGTTCTCACGGCATGAGCCTCCACCTCTTCTTTCATCACAAAATCCAAGTAAATCTGAGGCATGGAGACCTTTCCGACAGAAGCCGTATAGGCTACTATCTCTATCCCCATATCGTTAAGGATCTGCATTGCAATGGCTCCGGCAGCAACCCGAACGGCTGTCTCTCGTGCGGAAGAGCGTCCTCCGCCACGATGATCCCGTACACCATACTTGGCTGTGTAGGTATAGTCGGCATGAGAAGGGCGGTAAACCTGTTCGAGAGAAGAGTAGTCACCGGAACGTTGATCCGAATTTCTGATAAGAAAAGCGATAGGCGCTCCTGTGGTGATGCCGTCCATGAGTCCGGAAAGAAACTCTATCCGATCCTCTTCTTTACGGGGCGTGGTAAGATCCGAACCGCCCGGTCTTCTCCTGTCCAAAGCTTCCTGCACTTCATCCAAGCGCAGTGCCACTCCTGCCGGACAGCCATCTATAACGCCTCCAATGGCTGCGCCGTGACTCTCTCCAAAGGTCGTAAGACGAAAATGTGTGCCTATCGTATTCATGATAATTGCCGTTTAATTTCTGTTTATCAAGGGGAAATTGCCTCTTCTTACGCTTCAAAGATAGCGATATTGAAGAAAGCGGAGAGAGAAGAAGAGATTTTTCGCTCCGACTCTTGCGAGAATAAAAAAGTTGTCTTACCTTTGCAGAGCAAAAGACAAAAGGGTCTCACGATCTTGTCTTATCGGGGTGTAGCGCAGTCCGGTTAGCGCACCTGCTTTGGGAGCAGGGGGTCCCAGGTTCGAATCCTGGTACCCCGACAAATCGAGAAGCTCAATTTCCGCATCAAGGAGATTGAGTTTTTTTCGTATTCTATCCTTTTGAAATGGTCCTGTGTAGGGACATCCCTAACGATAAAAATCGTTATCTTTGTTATTCATATCCACAAAACAGCAGAGATGAAGAAATTTATCGGACTCATAAAACGCTTTGTGCCACCCTATAAGTGGTACTTGGTGATGAGTATTCTTCTTAATATCATATCCGCCATCCTCAATCTTTTCACCTTTGCACTCATCATGCCCATCCTGCGCATACTCTTTAAGCTGGATGCCGGAGTGTATGACATGAGATCATGGAGCGAGCTTAGCCTTGGCTCTATGAGTGGTCTGAAAGAGGGGGCAGAAATACTTAAACACAACTTCAACTACTATCTGACCCAAATGATAGAGACCCAAGGCGGCTCCTATACGCTGATAGTTCTCGGAGTGGCTCTTGTGGTAATGACGGCTCTAAAGGTTGGCACCTCCTATCTTGCAGGGTATGCACTTCTTCCAATCCGCACCGGTGTGGTACGGGACATCAGAAACCAACTCTACCGAAAGATGCTCTCTCTTCCGCTCTCCTTTTTCAGCGAAGAGCGCAAAGGAGACATCATTGCACGCGTGGCAGGTGATGTGAACGAAGTGGAAGTGTCTGTGATGAGCTCTTTGGATATGTTGCTGAAGAACCCGATAATGATCACGATATTCCTCGTAGGCATGATCGTGATCTCTCCTCAGCTTACCCTCTTCGTGTTCATACTTCTTCCCATTGCCGGATATATCATGGGACGAATAGGCAAGAAGCTGAAACGCACCTCCCTATTAGGACAACAACAGTGGGGACTCCTCATGAGTATGGTTGAAGAAATGCTGAGCGGCTTACGCATTATTAAGGCTTTCCGTGCAGAAGATAAGATGGACAGACGTTTCGGTGAATTTAATAACACTTTCCGGAGAACCTCTATACGCATTACTCGTCGCCAGATATTGGCTCATCCGATGAGCGAATTTCTCGGCACGGCAACGATAGCCATCGTATTGTGGTATGGTGGTACGCTTATTCTTGAAGGCAGCGACTCTCTCGAAGCAGCGACATTCATCTACTATCTTATCATCTTCTATAATCTTATCAATCCGGCAAAAGAACTTTCAAAAGGAGCTTATGCCGTACAGCGAGGCATGGCATCCTTAGAGCGGATAGACTCTATCCTCAACGCAGAAAACCCTATACAAGACCCTGCAACTCCGGAAGAGATTACGTTTGACAGGAGTATCAAGTTTGATAAGGTCTGGTTCCGCTACGGGCAATCGTGGGTGCTTCAAGACATAAACCTGGAGATACCGAAAGGAAAAACCATAGCCCTCGTCGGCGAAAGCGGCTCCGGAAAGAGTACGCTCGTGGATCTTCTACCACGCTTTTACGATGTAACGGAAGGCTCCATAAAGATAGATGGCAAGGATATACGTCAGCTCCGGGTGGCAGACCTGCGCTCCATAATGGGGAATGTGAATCAGGAGGCTATTCTGTTCAATGATACCGTCTTCAATAACATTTCGTTCGGTGTGCCTAATGCGACACAGGAAGAGGTGGAGCGGGCTGCAAAGATTGCCAATGCCCATGAGTTTATCTCTCAAATGGCAGAAGGGTATCACACCAATATCGGCGACAGAGGAGGAAAGCTGTCCGGCGGGCAGCGGCAACGCTTGAGCATAGCTAGAGCGGTGCTTCAAAATCCGCAACTGCTGATACTGGATGAAGCCACTTCCGCCCTTGACACCGCCTCCGAAAAGCAGGTGCAGGAAGCATTGGAAAACTTAATGAAAGGACGTACAGCCGTAGTGATCGCTCACCGTCTCTCTACAATTGTGAAAGCCGATATTATATGCGTTTTGAGTGAAGGAAAAATCGTGGAACAAGGCACACATCAACAGCTTCTTGCTCTTGAGGGTCATTACTCAAGATTATGCAAAATGCAACAATTCTAATCTATCTTAAACAGCTCCCGATATGGCATTATCAAAGACACGAAAGATATTTGTAGAAACAGCTCGCCAGCTTTTTGCGAAGATTGGAGTAGAGGCAACGACCATGAACGACATAGCTCAAGCGGCAAAAAAAGGAAGAAGAACTCTCTATACCTACTTTAGAAGTAAGGAGGAGATATTTGCAGCTGTGGTGCAGACAGAGTTGGACACCCTTTACGAAGAGCTTAGAGAGTTTTCGGAGATAGATCTTCCTCCCCAAGATAAGCTGGTCCGGTTTGCTCTTCGTCGCTTTCAGGCGATAGATAATATCGTCAAGCGAAACGGCTCTTTGGATGCAGACTTCTTTCGTGACATCATGCTTGTGGAGCGTACTCGCTTGAAGTTCGACATCAAAGAGCGCAGACTGATAGAGAAGATCCTGCAAGAGGGTGTGGATAAAAAGATATATGTGGTACGGGATGTAAAGTACATGGCATACATTATACAGAGTGCTTTCAAGGGGTTAGAGGTTCCTTTTATAAAAGGATTCATTAGTCTGGACAACGAAGAGATGAAAAACCATCTCATCGATCTACGCAAACTCTTCATGAATGGGCTGTGTGGCAACTACAAGTAACAGAAATAACACAATAATAAAACCAATAAACAGATGAAACTTTTAGAAGGAAAAGTAGCTTTAGTTACCGGTGGCAGTAGAGGTATAGGTAAAGGTATTGCAATCGAACTGGCTAAACATGGAGCAAGTGTCGCTTTTACAGGTAGAAGCCTTAACGCCAATACCGAAGCGGTAGAGCAAGAAATAGCAAATCTTGGCGTAAAAGGAAAAGCTTATGCCTCGGATGCGGCAGACTTTACAGCGGCTCACCGGTTGGTGGAAGAGGTTATGAAAGACTTCGGTAAGATAGATATTCTGGTCAATAATGCCGGTATCACTCAGGACGGACTGCTCATGAGAATGACAGAGTCGCAATGGGACGATGTTCTGAACGTGAACCTAAAATCTGCTTTCAACCTTACTCACGCCGTTACTCCCATTATGATGAGAGCGCGTCAAGGCAGTATCATCAATCTCGGATCAGTGGTAGGAATTTCCGGGAATACAGGACAAGCCAACTATGCAGCCTCTAAAGCCGGTTTGATAGGCTTTTCCAAGAGTGTGGCAAAAGAGTTGGGCTCAAGAGGCATCCGCGTCAATGTCATCGCTCCGGGCTTTATAGAGACAGACATGACTGCCGAACTTCCGGAAGAATCAAAGAAGCAATGGGTTGCAGGATTGCCTCTTAAGAGAGCCGGTCAACCCGAAGATATTGCAGGCGCAGTAGTATTCTTCGCGTCCGATCTATCCTCATACGTTACAGGTCAAGTGCTTCCCGTTTGCGGAGGGATGGAGATCTGATCTAAAAGATAAGTGTAATGAAGCTTGAGATTCTCTACGAAGACAACCATATCATTGCGGTAAACAAAAAGCCCGGAGATATTACTCAGGGCGACAAAACGGGAGATACCACTCTTCCGGATATCATAATGGACTTCATCAAAAAGAGAGACAATAAGCCGGGAAACGTTTTTTTGGGGGTGATTCACAGATTGGACCGACCCACTTCCGGTGTTGTGCTGTTTGCCAAAACCTCTAAAGGACTTTCTCGTTTCAATCAACTTTTCAGAGAGGATAAGGTTTGCAAAGTTTACTATGCACTGGTAGAGCAACCTCCCGTTCAGGAAGAGAATCCCAAGCTTGTACATTATCTCAAAAAGAACGAAGAGCAAAACAAATCCTATGTCGTAAGTAAGAACAGCCCCGGAGCCAGGGAAGCTGTTCTTGCTTACCGGACATTGAAGCAGGGTACACACTTTACGCTGTTGGAAGTAAAGTTGTTCACCGGCAGACATCACCAGATCCGCTGCCAGCTTTCATCTATCGGATCTCCCATAAGAGGCGATCTGAAGTATGGAGCAAAGCGGTCCGGACCAAAAGGGAGTATCGGTCTCCATGCCCGTACAATCTCATTCACGCATCCGATATCCGGCAAGGAGGTAGCAATTACCGCGCCTTATCCTTTGGACATAGACGGTGCATGGAAAGTGGCAAACGAGAAGTAACAACACATTTTTAAGATGAAGACTCTTCACTTTATAGCTCACAGCACCTGTTTGATAGAGACAGACGAGAGCTTTCTGCTCTTCGACTTCTACAACTCATCCCAAACAACTCCCACGCTAATGAGGCTTCTCTCTCATGAGAAGCCTCTTGTTGTTTTCTGCACACACTCGCATCACGACCATTATAGCCGGGATATATTCGATCTGCTAACGCCTTTTCATCCCACTTATATCTTTTGCGAACAGGTACGAGAGAGTGTACCCGCAGATCGGATAGACGATGTGATATTTCTCTCCATCCTTGAAGAGTATGCTCTGAAAAGGCTTGGATTATCCCTGAAAGTGTACGGCTCGACAGACGAAGGCGGCTCTTTTTACCTCCGATTACGGGATGGATTTACAATTTTCTACGCCGGCGATCTCAACCATTGGCATTGGGATCAAGAAGCCAACGAATACTATCGCTCTCTGTATGCGGCTGCATATAAAGAAGAGCTTGCAAACCTCTCTGCCGATAAGCTTTATCCCATGGATCTGCTCCTGTTCCCTACCGATCTTCGCCTGGGTCCCAACTATCTTCAAGGGTTGGAAGAGTTTCTCCAAACGGTAACCACCACCCGATATTTTGCACCCATCCATTGGAATGGTACGCCTGACAACCTAAAAAAATTGGAGACAATTTCAGAAAAATTCGGGTTTAAGATTGTGGATACATCGCAAGGAGCGATCTCTGCAATCCTTAAATAATCCCCGATATCTCACTATTTTATATTATATTTGTATAGTAGAGGTCTCCGATTGGAGCTATCTTGTTATTAAAAACACACAAAAACATTACAGGTTATGAGTTTTATTTTATCACTTATTATTGGTTGTGTTGCCGGATTTTTAGCAGGCAAGTTGTTCCGTGATCGTTCTTTCGGAGTATTTATAAACACTCTGCTCGGCCTCGTGGGTGGAGCTGTCGGAAGTTTGGTTTACAGTCTGTTGGATATTCAAGTGGGCGATAGCAATTGGGGACAGTTCGTTATGTCTTTCATTGGAGCTTGTATCATTCTCATTATAGCCAATATCTTCCGTAAGAAATAAAGGCTTTTCGGACTAAAAACAGAAGAGTGATCTTCCAATAAAGACAAGAAATAAGAAACATGGCACAGGAAAAGATACACCATTTAGCAGAGTTAGCTCCGATACAAGCACAGAAATACGGCTCGGATGCAGCCCTAAAAGTACGTTCGGAAGATGGGAAATGGAGTAAGATCAGCTGGGTTACTCTTAGCGATTATGTACAGAGAACGGCACAAAGTCTCATAGAGTTTGGAGTCGCTCCTCAAGATTGCGTGGGAGTCTTTTCCGAGAACAAAGACAAGGTTGTCTATGCAGATTTGGCAATATACAGCATACGTGGAATATGTGTGCCCGTATATGCTACATCCGCTCCGGAGCAACTTCGGTTTATACTTGACCAAACCGGAGTCAAGATACTCTTTGTCGGTGACCAAATGCAGTATAACATTGCTTACAAGATGCTGAAAGAGATAGACTCTCTAAAGCAGATTGTGGTGTTTGAAACCAGTGTGCGCCTTCATCCGGAAGATAGTTCATCACTCTATTTTTCGGACTTCCTGAAGCTCGGAGATACCATCAATGCAGCTGCTGAAGTCAAGGTAAGAAGATCCAAAGCACTTCGATCGGATATTGCGACCCTTATATACACCTCCGGAACAACCGGACTAAGCAAAGGAGTAATCATTACTCACAACAACATCATAATAGCTCTCGAAGGGCACATCATCCGCATACCGGATATGGGACACTCTCATTGGTCTATCAACTTTTTACCGATGTCTCACATCTTCGAGAAGCTCTGGAGTTATCTCTGCCTGCAACGTGGAGTACGCATAGCCATTTGCGACAAACCGAAAGAGATTCTGACCTACCTCAAAGAAGTAGAACCGCACTTCCTCTGCAACGTTCCACGATTCTGGGAAAAGGTGTATATGGGAGTACAGGAAAAGATAGAGACCGCCTCTCCATTTGTCCAAAAAATCTTGAGAAGAGGGCTTGAGATAGGTAAAGAGTACAATCTGAAATACAAGATACACGGGCTCACTCCTCCTCCATTGCTTGCCATCAAGTATGCTTTCTTCAATAAAACCGGCTTTAGTGCAGTAAGAAAAGCAATAGGTCTCTCGCATGGAAAACTTTTCCCAACGGCGGGAGCGGCTCTCCCTATCAAGATCAACGAATATCTTCAATCCATGGGCATTCCGATCGTAGTGGGTTACGGGCTCAGTGAGACCTCAGCCACCGTCTGCTTCTACCCTCAAAAGAGATACATTCTGGACTCTATCGGCGAGACACTGCCCGGTGTTTCGGTAAAGATAGACCCCGATACGGGAGAAATCTTAGTAAAGGGAGGCACAATAACACCCGGATATTATAAAAACCCGGAAGCAACAGAAGCCGCCTTTACAGCCGACGGATGGTTCAAAACAGGAGATAAAGGACGCATGGAAGGGCAGACCATATTCTTTGAAGAACGGCTCAAAGACCTCTTCAAGACTGCCAATGGCAAGTACATATCCCCTCAACAGATAGAGGGCTTGCTATCATCAGACAGATACATAGAGCAGATAACTGTGATTGCGGATAACCGACCCTATGTGAGCGCATTGGTGTATCCCAACTGGAGTGCGGTGCGCACGGCACTGGACAAGCGCCAAGTGCCGAACAAAGATCTGTCAGAAACAGATCTTGCAAAGATGGAAGAGGTACACACTCTTATCGAAGGTCGCATAGAGCAAGCCCAACAAGGCCTTGCATCGTTCGAGCGTATCAAACGCTTCCATATCCTTTCGCAGCCGTTCTCGATAGAGACAGGCGAGCTGACCAATACACTCAAAGTAAAACGCCGTGTGGTACAAGAGAAGTACGAAAAGGAGATCAGCGCCATCTATAACGGTCAGAGTGCAGACATAAAATAGCATCGGAAGATCCTGTTTATAGGATTTTCGGAGATAAGGCTCTGTATGATTTTGGGAAAAGAGGACACTCCTCCACCCCATCATACAGAGCTATTTTTTGCCCTTATTTTTCATCTCGAAACGGCAAAAAACAGAGTCATTTCAGCGTGCACTTTTATATAAAAACGGAGTGCCGTTTCTCCCCATTTTCAACCTCGTGGAAGAGAAAAAAAGAGAGCGATGCCAGGAGCAATATAAGGATAAAGATCTCTATTCTGAAAGCAATAATCTGAAAGACAAACTAATACAGAAAATCTCAAAAACGGAGTCAACTCTCCTCTTGGTCTCATTCAAGCCCCTTTTTTGCGTTAATAGAGTTTAATTTTCGGAGTATTCATTGTAAACATTCTATAAAGACAAAATGACTCAAAAAGTGCCCAAAAAGCATAGGAAACAGATAAATCACTAATAATCAGCAAACTAACCAAATTTTCTAAACACTTTAATTGAATCCGGTAAACGTATTAAATGAAATCGGTAAATACGTTTACCGGTTTCGTTAAATACTTTAAGCCGACAAAATATACTGCTTTATCGTTTTGAGTGAACCTGTATCGAAAATAGCGTTAATAAAATGAGGCGAATTTAACAATTCGATCGTGCTCTAAAAACAACCCCTCCGATCAAAATAGAGAGCGACCATCAGAGAGCTGTTTTCAACGGGATGGAATATATAAAAATAGCCTCTCCGTTTCCCCATTTTCGAGTTCCCAAAAAGAGAGAAAACCAGCCGTTGTTTTTCCGAAATATTCTTCTTTTTGGAGAGACTTGTTCTTCAAACGGAATTGAAGTGGTGCCTCTTTTTTATCATAGTTTTGGGAAGACTTAAAGAAATGGTTCCTTTCACCGGAGAGACTCATCCAAGCCAACAGATAATATAGACAACAAGAGAGGCTATCCTCTACCTTCATTTTGGTACGCTCTCTCTATTTCGTTATCTTTGCAGGACGGACATAACATGAAACACATACAATAATTTCTTTAGATTATGGCAACAGAACAGCTACTCCAACTCGTCACGAGTAAAGCTCAGCAATGGCTCACGGACGGATACGATGCGGAAACACAAGCAGAAGTGCGCCGCATGATGGAGTCAGAAGATAAAACATTGCTCATAGAGTCGTTCTATAAAGACCTCGAATTTGGTACGGGAGGGCTGCGAGGCATAATGGGCGTAGGCTCCAATCGCATGAACAGATATACGGTAGGTGCTGCCACACAAGGGCTATCCAACTACCTGAAAAAAGAGTTTGCATCTCTTCCCGAAATTAAGGTGGTCATAGGACACGACTGCCGCAACAACTCTCGTAAGTTTGCAGAGATAGCGGCAGGGGTATTTGCGGCAAACGGCATAAGGGTTTACCTGTTTGAAAATCTTCGTCCTACTCCGGAGGTCTCTTTTGCCATTCGCACACTCGGCTGTCAAAGCGGCGTGATGATCACGGCATCGCACAACCCGAAAGAGTACAACGGCTACAAGGCATACTGGAGCGATGGTGCGCAGATGATTCCTCCGCATGACAAGAACACGATAGCAGAGGTCAATCAGATACGAGACGTGAAAGGGATAAAGTTTGATGGTCCTACCGACATGATAGAGATATTGGGAGAAGATATGGACAAGCAGTTCCTGGATGCCATCGCATCTCTTTCTCTCTCTCCCGATGCGGTAAGAGCGCACAGCGACATGAAGATTGTCTACACTCCTATCCATGGTTGCGGACAGAAACTTGTACCGGCTGCGCTTCGTGCTTTCGGCTTCAAAAACATCATCTCGGTACCTGAACAGGAAGTGATCAGCGGAGATTTCCCTACCGTTGTATCTCCCAATCCGGAAGAGCCGGCGGCTTTGAAGATGGCATTGGACAAAGCAAGAGAGGTGAATGCCGACCTTGTTTTGGCATCGGATCCCGATGCAGACCGCATAGGCTCCGCTATTAAGGACAACAACGGAGAGTGGATACTGGTCAATGGTAACCAGACTTGTCTGCTCTATGCTTACTATGCAATAGAGAAACGAAGAGAGAGCGGACAGCTCAAGGATAACCAATACATCGTAAAGACGATAGTTACAACCGATCTTATCCGCACTATTGCCGAAGCAAATAATGTGGAACTGTACGACAGCTATACCGGTTTCAAGTGGATAGCAGACATCATAAGACAAAACGAGGGCAAGAAAGAGTACCTCGGCGGAGGCGAAGAGAGCTACGGCTATCTGTGGGAAGACTTCTGCCGGGACAAGAACTCCGTCTCTGCTTGTGCCATCCTTGCCGAAATAGCAGCATGGGCAAAAGAGAAAGGTATGACTGTCTACCAACTTCTGGATCACATCTATACCGCTTACGGATTCTCTTACGAAGTGGGCGTTTCCATTGTCCGTAAAGGAAAATCCGGTGCTGAGGAGATAGAAGGAATGATGAAGGGATACAGAGAGAGACCTATGAACACCATAGACGGATCGCCTGTAACCGAAATGCTGGACTACGTAGACCTGAAGGGAAGACTACTTCAACAAAACGAGGAATTCACTCTCGATATGCCGACCACAAGCAATGTTCTGCAATACAGAACGGCAGACGGCACAAAGCTATCCATACGTCCTTCCGGAACAGAACCGAAGATCAAGTACTACATAGAGGTACACTTGAAGGTAAAAGAAGGATCAGATCTTGAAGTTATCCGCCAAGAGGCTCGTGCCAAGGTGGAAAGGATAAAGTCCGAACTCGCTATATAATCCGACCTATCTCTTCTGACAATGAAGATAAAAGAGAACCGCCGACAATCTTTGGTTATGGCTCTGAAGACCATAGCCGTAAAGGGATCGGCGGTTCTCTTTATTTGTTGTGCTCTGCTCATCTCTTGTAAAACCTCTCCAAAGGTTACGGGAGAAATCGAAATAGACTTCAACTCCCCCATTGCCGCTGCCACAGCACTTTCTTATGGTGTTGTATTTACCAATGAAGGCAGTGGAGAGAGAGCGGCACTGGATTATAATCTCATCTACAACTCCTCTTTCAATCTTGGAGCATACGTTCCTCCCCTTTGCCGATACAGCTCGGTGGAAAAGAGTTTGACTACTCCCAACGGCTACACACTGCCCTACCCGGAGCAGGGAGTGTGTACGGGCTGGGAAGTAGAAAAGGGCAGGCTCGACCTTGTATCGGATAAAGAGCAAAATCATCTTATGAGAGCGGTTCCGATAGCCTCGGATTCCGTTAAGAGTGTTTGCCGTATCCTCTCCAACAGAGCCGATACAAAGTTTTCCGTTGCCGCTGATGACCGGATGACACTTCGGTTCAAAGCTCGTGGGTTGAACAGCCCCGTGACACTGCGTTGCTACATAGAGCATAGAGACTCACTGCGCATCTCTTCTCCCATAGAAGCTATGTGCGAAGGGGGGGATAAGTTCGGCACGTTCTCCAAAGAGCTTAAAGCAGATCTTTCGGCAGATAGTGCATACCTTGTAATAGAGACAACCGGTGCGGTAGAGCTTGATGATGTATCTCTCTTTGCCTTCGGGTACAACAAAGAGCAGGAGTACGCCCTCCCGAAAGGCTCGTTAGAGCTGCTCAAGCAACTCAATCCCTCTTTCACTTCATTCCCCGGAGGAGGTTTGGCAGACGGCTATTATGAAGAGACTTATTACGATTGGGCGTCCGACTCTTCATCCCGTTCTCTTTGGACATTGCAGGGTAACGAGTTCCCCAAACAGTTTCTGCTTTCTCACTTCCTCTCTTTGAGCAAGGAGACAAAGAGCATGCCTCTGTACGTTGTCAACTCCGGTATCACCTCCATAAAGGCATTACCCCGACATGAGAGTGTATCCGAACTGCCCAACAGAACCGAAAAGCTGAGGAAAGCAATAGGGTATATTTCCAAGAATACCACTCTTCCCACTCCGTCCGACACCACCCTTTTCTCCAAAACACTACTGCCGAAGATTGTATTTGGTAGCGGTATGCGTGGAGAGGAGTACACTCGAAGATTCCTTTTGATGCACAATGCTTTCTCGCCGGACTCGACCGGGGTGGAGCTTATACCGGGTGGAGTGTTGGAGATATGGCCCACACCCAACTTCTCATTCGCCCACACCACACAGGAGATACAGCATACCGACAGCTTTATAGCCTCTCTCCCTCCGGAACGAGACTCTTTGGTCTATATGAGACAGCCGGAACTTTACGGAGAGATCTCCTTTCCCTCCGTTCTGGAAAACGAACAGGTTCGGTGGCCTCAGCTTGTAGACAGAATGTTGTTGATAATCGAGCTTGAAAAAAGAAGAGAGCAGGTCAAAGGAATAGCCTTTTCTCCTCTCTTTGCGGACAGATTTCGCTGGAATCTACTTCCGTTATTCTACACGCACGGAGGGGTTTCCAAGGGCAGCAGTCTGTATGAACTGCTCCTCCGGACAAGCACAAACAGCGGAAGCAAACTGCATCCCTCTGCCAAGAAAAAGGTGATACCCGACACCATAGACGACCTCCATCTCTCCTGTACATCCTCTGCCGATGATGGAGAGTGCTATATAAAGGCGGTGAATACCACTCGTCACGAACTCATCTATAAGATCAACCTCAAGAACACAAAGCGAGAGTACAAGCATCTGCACATCACAAGATTTCGGCACAAACACCCGGAGTCCGTCCCGCAAACCCCGCAGTTTGAAGTGTATGAGATAGAGAGTGAAACCTCTCTATATGCCGACTCCGCTCTGAAAAACCTTACGATCTCTCCTTACGAGCTGATCATTCTAAAACTATTCTGAATCCCGAAACCACCATGAAGCATACCCGGAGATACGTACAGATATTAAACTTAAAGCCCGACCCCGACCTCATCCGCACCTATAAGCAGTGGCACACCAGGGGAAAGATATTCCCCGAAGTGGTGGAGGGGCTTAGAGCCATCGGGATAGAGGAGATGGAGATATACATAGCCGACAATCGGCTCGTGATGATAGTAGAAGCCGAAGAAGGATTCTGTTGGGACGAGGCTTTTGCCACGCTTGCCACCATGCCGAGACAGGAAGAGTGGGAGGCTCTGATGGGACAGTTCCAAGAGTGCAACCCCGGCAGCTCATCTGCCGAAAAGTGGAAAATGACGGAGCTATTCTTTAAGCTCTCCGAAATGTAAGCGGTCATGAAAGCAGGCTCTATCTTCCGAAAAGAGGGACAATCCTATTTCATCCCTTTTCTCATCGTTACTCTCTGCTTTGCCTTATGGGGATTTGCCAATGACCTTACCCACCCTATGGTGAAGGTCTTTTCCAATATCTTTTCCATCTCCACCCTGCATGGCTCGCTCATTCAGGTAGCTTTCTACATGGGCTATATGGTGGCGGCACTTCCGGCAGCCTTTTATATCCGCAAGCGGGACTTCGCTTCCGGCATACGGATGGGGCTTTGGATATATCTTCTCGGCGGACTTCTCTTCCTGCCTGCCGCCTTTTCGGAAAACTTCTATATCTTTTTACTTGCCTACTTTGTTCTCACCTGCGGACTCTCCTTTCTGGAAACCTCGTGCAATCCGTACATCCTTTTGTTGGGAGAGAGCCGTAGTGCGTCCCGAAGACTCAACCTCGCTCAGAGCTTCAATCCCGTAGGTTCGCTGACGGGAATGTTTGTGGCAATCTACTTTATTCAGGGCAGGCTGGCAGAAGTAAGCACTTCCACCGAGACCTTGACCCATCCGGAGCTGTGGATTGTAGTGAAGCCTTACCTGGGTGTTACCGTTGCCGTGCTGGTGATGCTGCTACTCTTTTATGTAGCCAAACTCCCTAAGATAGAGGGGCAAACAAGGAGCAGAGAGAGGGGTGAACCGCTCTTCAAACGCATCCGGACACTGCTATCCATCCCAAGTTACAGGAGAGGCGTTGTGGCTCAATTCTTCTACGTGGGAGCGCAGATAATGGTCTGGACCTACATCATTCACTATGGCAGCTTCTTCTTTATGGAAGAAGGTCTTACACGATCCGTGGCAGAGCAACGGGCGCAAGGCTACAACATCGCAGCAATGATCCTTTTCTGCCTGTTCCGGTTTGTCAATACCTCTCTGATGAAAAGGTATTCCGCCCCGGCTCTACTCCGTTTCTATGCGGCTCTTGCCATCCCTCTGCTCATCGGAGCAATGCTTCTGCCATTCCCATTCGGGCTGTTTGCGATCGTAGCCATATCGCCTTGTATGTCTCTGATGTACCCCACAATCTTCTCCGTCTCCATGGAAGAGGTGAATAGGGATAAAAGCTTAGCCGGAGCTCTTTTGGTGATGGCAATAGGGGGTGGTGCTTTAATCCCTCCACTCCAAGCCGCCATAATAGATCTCCAAAACAGCATCGGAGAGTGGGCTGTAAGGGTATCTTTTGTGGTGCCGGCGGTCTGCTTCATGGTGATCTTCGCTTTCGCCCATTCCCGCCTTAAAGTTCGGAGGTAAAACTGCTCGGAATATCGCTTCGGACAAAGCTCTGTTTTTATATATTTCATCCCGTCCGACCACTCCAAAATTTCCGCTCTCTATTTTGATCAGACCCCTTGCTTTCAGAGGGTGGACAGAGTGTTAAAATAGCCCCATTTCATTAACACTAATTTTGATACCTGTTAAGCCAAAATGCTAAACGAGCATATTCTTTCGGCTTAACGTGTTTAATTTTTCAATAAACACGTTTACCGATTTCATTGAACACGTTTACCGGATTCGATTAACGTGTTTAGAATTTTTACTTATAACGCTGAATATTAGCACATTACCCATTCCTCTCTATTTTTGGCTGTTTTCAGGCAGATTTCTGCATTGATTTTCATTAACAATCAAACCGCTCAAAAGGGCTGTTTTTTAACTATAATTTAGCCCCTCAATCCGTCCGGGAGGGAAAAATTTCTGAATTCGAGATATTCCATATAAGTCTGAAAACAAGAAGATTACAGCATCAATTCAAGATTTTCATCCGGAAATGGAGAAGAAAATGAGAGTGTCGAGTTCCGACCCTGATCACCCGTTTTTATATAAAAGCTCCCATCAAAAAAGAGCACCTAACACTCTTCACAGACCTGTTAGATGCTCTTGAAAAACAACATAGATTTGTTCATGTAAATTCGTAGAACGATCTACGAAAAAGAAAAGATTTTGACGGTTTATGGGTTAGTTAGTATATCTGTGTATAGAAATCGCTTGATGCTACGCTTCGGAGTCTTTTCAAACTCCTCGTCACGCAGTACAAAGCTTGCCACTTGCTCGTATGAAGCAAGCTGTTCGTTCAGATGAGCGATATTTTGCTTCATGATCTGCTCCAGCTGTTCGGTGGTAAGCTTTTCCTTTTGCACTCTTTCCACATCGGGATAGATAAGAGCGACAAGCTTTTGAGAGCTGTTCATCACGATCACCGTCTCGCCTACGTACTCCATCATGGTGAGTTTGGCTTCGATGCCTTCCGTGTATATGTTTTGTCCGCTCGGCCCCAAAAGCATCGTTTTACTCCGTCCTTTGATAAAGATATTCTTCTGTCTGTCCATGTATCCGAGGTCTCCCGTACGCAGCCAGCCGTCTGCCGTGAAAAGTTTTTCTGTCTCCTCCGCATTTTTGTAGTAGCCCTTGCACACATTCTCACCTCTTACCTGTATCTCTCCAATGCCTGTGGCAGAGTCCGGTTCAAATATACGCACCTCCATAATCTCCTTCAACGGCTTGCCGCAAGAGTTTGCCACGTACTTCTGGTGATGTTCGTAAGAGATAAGAGGAGCGCACTCCGTCATGCCGTATCCTACCGTGAATGGAAACTTAGCCTTTTTCAAGAAATCAACGACCTCTTCGTTCAAGGCCGCTCCCCCTACTATAAACTCGCGGAAATTGCCTCCCATGTTTTCAAACAACGTGTCTCGAATTTTCTTGTAAACGACAGAAGACAACAGCGGAGTCTTGATAAGAAATTTTGCTGCTCCCTTACTGATCTTCGGCGTGATAACGTTCTTGTATATCTTTTCAAGGATTAGCGGAACGCTGATAATAAGATGAGGCTTCACCTCTTTCAGGGCTTTAACCAAGATGGATGGCGTTGGAGTCGTACCGAGAACATAGATGTGAGTACCGCATTGCATGGGTGTAAGAAAGTTGAAAGCACAGCTGTAAGCATGAGCCATAGGCAAAAAGCAGAGCACTCTCTCTTGCTCGAACATCAGCTTAAGGTAGTTGGCATACGTTACATTGCCCGCAAGATTGTTTGCAGTAAGGATCACCCCTTTGCTGTAACCCGTTGTGCCGGAAGTATAGTTGATCAACATCACCTCATCGTTGCTGATGTGCGGATACGCTATATCTTCTTTTGTGAAGTCGTTGGGGTATTTCTCCCGAAAAAGAGCCTCGACATCAAGAGAGACCAGACTCTTATTGATGGAAAACTGCTCCAATGGTTTCAAGCTGTCTATATCTATAACGACACTGACTGCCCCCATTCGGGACGGCTCCATAACCTTGTAGTGAGACTGCGAAACGAATACCACTCTGGAGTCTGAGTGCTCGATGATATGCAGAATATCATTCGCATGAAAGTCTTGAAGGATAGGCACTATGATCGCACCGTAGGTAATCACTCCGAGATATACCATACACCACTCCGCCGAGTCTTTTCCGATCAGTGAGATCTTATCTCCTTTCTGAACGCCTGCCTCCTTTAACAACAGATGTACTTTAGCTATGGTCTTGGCGACATTCGCATAAGTATATGTGGTGGCATTATTATAGTTGGTTATCGCAGGAAGATTCCAGTATTTTTTGAAGCTATTCTCGTATAGCTCTATAAAGTTCTGCTGAATCATGATTCAATATTGCACATTTTGTGTTGTTTGGTGCAAATATAGATGTTTTTTTATATTCTTCCAAAGAGAGAAGGGGTTACGAGGGGCGGTAATTGGAAAAGCGAGGGAGTTATTGTATCTTTACTTTCCCAAAAAATCTTACTATTCAATATTCCAAACAATGAAAACCTACGATATAGATGCAGACATCTGCCGCAAAAACAGCGGATGTACAAAATATGATGCTATTGCACCATTCATTCCGAAAGGGCATGAAGTGATCCCTCTATGGATTGCGGACATGGACTTTGCCACTCCTCCTTTTGTACTGGATGCTATAAGGAAAAGGCTGGAACACCCTGTCCTCGGCTACTCTATCCCGACAGATGAGTATAAAAATGCGGTCATCAACTGGATGAAAAACCAATACAACATGGAGGTATCGCCTGAAGAGTTTTGCTATACTCCGGGTATTGTGTCAGGGATATACAAGCTATTGCAGTTCTTGACAGATAAAACGGACGGCGTGCTTATCTGTCCGCCTGTTTATCCTCCCTTTTCGGCAGTCATCCGAAATGCAGAACGCACTCTCGTGGAAGCACCTTTGAAGCTTGAGAACAACAGATTTGAGGTAGATTTTGACTTGTTGGATGAAAAGTTGAAATCTGCCAAAGTGATGATCTGGTGCCATCCGCACAATCCGGGAGGCCGTGTCTGGAGTCAGGAAGAGTGCGCCAAGGTCGTCAAGCTATGCCGTAAGCATAATGTCATGATCATCTGCGATGAAATCCATGCAGACCTTACATTTACCCCGAAAAAACATCAACCGATGGTTCTTTCCTGCCCGGAAGCTGCCCAATGCGTTATTACCCTGCAAGCTCCATCCAAGGCATTCAACATGCCGGGCGTTGTTGGCTCTCAGCTTATAGTGCTTGAACCTGAGCTGAGACAACGTCTGTTCCCTTATCTTGAGAATAGCGGTCTTCAGATCGGAAACTCTTGTGCTTTTCCGGCAATCGCTTCCGCCTATAACAATGGTAAGGAGTGGCTTGATGACACACTACGCTATATACAAGACAATATCGCCTACGTCCGTGAGTTTTTATCCTCTCAACTCCCAATGCTTGAGATGATCGAACCGGAGGCTTCATTCCTGATCTTTATCAACTTTAAGGCACTAAACCTTTCGGACGAGGAGCTTAACCGTTTTCTTCTTGAAGATGCTGGCGTGATGCTCAACCCCGGTATCACTTTCGGGACAGGCGGTGAGGGCTGGATGCGACTCAATATAGGCACAACAAGAAAGAGATTGAAGCAAGCCATGGAGCAGATAAAAAGAGCTGTGGATAAGCTCCTCTCCAAGTAATCAAAGCTCTTTCCTTCCTCATTTTAAGCAAAAAGGTAATCCGAAGTAGTGCGAACACTGCTTCGGATTACCTTTTTGCTTCTGTATCAATAGCCGTTAGCTGACACGGCTATTGCAAATATTCTTAAGTCTACGCCTTACAGATTTGCATACAAACAAAGCATCGAAGAGTAGCAGATACTATCTTCGATGCTTTTATGTCGGGGTGACTGGATTCGAACCAGCGACCACACGCCCCCCAGACGTGTACTCTAACCGGGCTGAGCTACACCCCGCACTCGATTGCCGGACAAAGGTAACAACTTTTCCTTAATTCGGCAACACATTACCCCCACTCTGTCGAAGAGAAAGAAGAATATACTCCCTCTTACGGCACTTTTATACCTTTCAAGATACAGCCTCAAATATAAAATATAAAAGCTAACTTTACACGACAAACACCATCAAAACAAGAGAGACAGAGCTAATAGCCAAGACTATTAAGCCTCCATAAACTGCGAAAAAAATATGTTCACTCAACTCCAACTACTCATGGCACTGCTTCCCATAATCTTTATGATTCACGACTTTGAGGAAATAATTCTATTCAGATCATGGATAGATAAGAATAGAGAGGTGTTAAAGCAACATTTCAACAAACCTTACCGCTATCTCCATTCACGTGGTTACACAGAGCTTTCCACTTCAACCTTTGCCGTGGGTGTCTTTCACGAGTTTCTATTTCTCTCTTGCACGACATTCTTTGGGCTGTATTTCAATCTTCCCGAACTCTGGTTTATCGGATTTATGGCATATTTCATCCATATCCTTATCCACATAGCCCAATGGATTATCTACCGACGATATATTCCGTTGGTCACTACTTCCCTACTCACTCTTCCATACTGCATCTATACATTTATCATATTTTCAGATAGCAACTTTCTCTCTGTGCAAGAACTCATTATCTACTCTGTCATAGGATTCGTTGGAATGATTTTGAGCATTCCTTCTGCCTATTTTTTCATGTCAAAGTTTTCACGTTGGGAGAAAAGATTTATACAAGAACAGAAGAAATAAAAATAATATCCCGAAAGATAAGCCTCAACACTTTATCTTTCGGGATATTATCTATCTCTTTCGAGAAGATAGAAGTTCATCTTACCGGCAGCAGTCTCACACCTCTACCGCCTCGGCAGAAGTTCCGGTATCGAACAACATCTTATACCAAGCCTTAAATCTTATCACATCATCCTCACCAAAGCGAGAAAGTCCACGCAAAATCTGTTCGTACGACTTCTCTTCCGTCGGCTCGGTTTTAGAGAAAAACTTATCCGCCACACAGATAATAATCTCCTCCAGACTCTGAGGAACATAAACCCTATCCACAGGAAAGTCCCAGCCTCGTTGCAGGATGGTGTGATGATATAAACCTGTTCCCGTATGTCTTTCCGCCACCAGCGCATGAGCTTCCAAGCCTGCGGCTCTAAGGCGTTCCGCCCCGACCAGTCCGTGATAAATATAAGGTCTCTCCCCGTAACAGCCTATCTTGGGAGCGTGACAGGCATCCACGCCAATGTCGTGCAGCCATGCGGCTTCTTCTATGAACTCCAAGTTGAGATCCCAATGCGGATGAAGCCCGGCTATTTCCAGAGCTTTCTGTGCCACTCTATACGAATGTTCCACAAGGATCTGCCGGCAAAGCGTCTCTTCCGGATAGTACTGCTCAAATATCGGAGCTACGACAAGGGGCATTTGGATCGGATTCATATCTATCGGGATAAAGTTACAGATGAGGATGTTTCTGCAATATACAATGCGCCGCACCCAGCTTCAGCTTAGCTTTTACCATGAGCGGTATTCGGTACTTATCTTCCGAAATCCACAGCTCGACGTTATCATTCTTTCCGGTGAACGCTTCATCGTTGATGCTGAGCACCATCTTTATCGCAGGCACTTTAGGAGACCACGGCATGGAGATCACTTCTCGGCTCACCACCACGACCCTACATGGAACAAGGTCTTTACCTATCGGGACATAAAAGTTGTAGCCTTTGAACTTTCCCGAAACGCCATCGGGCAGAGGAATATCCTCCGAACGAATAAATCCGAAAGCCGCAACCATATCGAGAGCCATCCGCTCTTTGGGCACGCTGAAGAGTGTGTCCACCTTCATTTCGGAGAGTGTATATCTCTTGCTGCGAATGGATGTGAAGCGAGGCGAATAGTCGTACTGAATCTCATCTATCAGATAGTAGCCGTTTTCCCTCACCCTTTTCTCCCAGCGAAGAGGTTGATAGTTGGAGTTATAAAGCGTGGAGAGCGTATCTTTCATAGGGAAGACCGAGTATATCATGCCCGTAGTCTGAAAGTGCAGTTCCCGGAACCACTGCTTGCCTCCACCCAGTTCTCTTGTAGAAACAGAGGCAAGACCGGCACGTCCGTTTATAATCCCCCACTTGAATCTCACTTCATACTCCAAGCGTTCTCCCTTATAAAATCCGTAGTACTCCGCACCTTTCTTCCCTTGCGCCAATGCGAAAGAAGAGGTAAAAAGGAGAAAAAACAGCAGTATAAAGCGTTGTGATAGTTTTGTTGTCATTCAAATCCGTTTAGTTAAAATGGAGACGGCTCTTTCGGCAATGGAATAATATCGAAGCCGGTGTACGGAACCAGAGCTTTTGGAATGCGAATACCTTCCGGAGTCTGGTTGTTCTCCAACAATGCTGCCACGATGCGTGGCAGAGCCAGTGCGCTACCATTGAGTGTATGTGCCACTTGCACCTTGCCTTCGGTGTCTCTGTACCGGCACTTGAGTCTGTTTGCCTGGAAGCTCTCAAAGTTCGATACCGAACTCACCTCCAACCAACGCTCCTGTGCTGCGGAAAAGACCTCAAAGTCATAAGTAAGAGCAGATGTAAAGCTCATGTCTCCGCCACACAGACGAAGGATTCGCCAAGGCAATTCGAGCTTATCCACCAAAGACTGAACATAGTCCACCATCTCTTGAAGAGAGGTATAAGAGTGTTCCGGTTTATCTACCCGAACGATCTCCACCTTGTCAAACTGATGCAGTCTGTTGAGTCCGCGCACATCTTTTCCATAGCTACCGGCTTCTCTGCGGAAGCATGCCGAATAGGCTGTAAGGCATACGGGCAGACTCTTTTCTTCCAAGATAACATCTCTGAAGATGTTCGTAACCGGAACTTCCGCGGTAGGGATAAGGTAGAGATTGTCTGTTTGGGCATGGTACATCTGTCCCTCTTTGTCGGGCAACTGACCTGTCCCGTAAGCAGAATCTTCATTCACCACATAAGGAGGCATTACCTCCAAATATCCTGCCTCTCTTGCGCTGTCGAGGAAGAAAGATATAAGAGCCCTTTGCAGCCTTGCGCCATATCCTTTATAGAGAGGAAATCCTGCACCGGTAATCTTTACGCCCACCTCGAAGTCTATCAAGTCGTAGTTCTTCACCACTTCCCAGTGAGGCAGCTTGCACTCATCCGTAAGATGGGGCATGCATCCGCCCTCCTTCACGCATACGTTGTCTTCTGCCTTTGTACCTTCCGGGACGATGTCCGCAGGCAAGTTCGGGATTTGGACTATCAGGTTCTGAATCCGGTCTTCCAGCTCTTTCTTCCTGCTTTCCATCTGCTTGCTGCCCTCTTTTAGAGAAGCGATCTGTGCTTTGGCTGCTTCCGCCTCATCTCGCTTACCCTCTTTCATGAGCAAGCCTATGGATTTTGAGATCCTGTTTTGTTCGGCAAGATTTTCGTCCAATTGGCGTTGAGAGTTGCGTCGGTCGTTGTCCAGACCCAAAAGTTCGTCTATAATCTGCTCTCCCTTAAAGCCTTTAACGGCAAGTCTTCGGATAGCTTCTTCTCTGTTTTCGTGAAGATATTTTATGGATAACATCTCTATATTTTTATTTTATTATGCCTGTGTGATGTGTGTGCAAGGGCAATTGTAACAAGGCAAAGGTAATAAATTTTAATGGAGTCTGTGGCGAAATCTCCATAAACGAAAGAGAATCCCGAAATTAACCCTTATAAAAAAGGTCTTAAACACGTTTATTTCTCACTCTTAACAGGTTCAAAAATGAGTTTCAAGCCTTGAATACCGGGAACCGGCGCTTGAGTCCTGTAAATCAAGGCTTGAATGCCACGAACCAAAGCCCGATTTCAACCATTGAACGTGAACAAT
Organism: Porphyromonas canoris; assembly: GCF_000765975.1. Classification (NCBI taxonomy): domain Bacteria; kingdom Pseudomonadati; phylum Bacteroidota; class Bacteroidia; order Bacteroidales; family Porphyromonadaceae; genus Porphyromonas; species Porphyromonas canoris. The sequence continues at coordinate 55,170 of NZ_JQZX01000007.1, read as the reverse complement.
ATAATTTCTGAACATATTCAGCACAACTTCCGAACAGATTCAGCCCGATTTTCTATCACTTCACTCCTTTTCATTTCCTCTTTTCGCACACCGGGACAAAACGACATAAAGAGACCTTCCAAAGTAACAAACGGCTCTATCCTAAGAGTTTGAAAATAAAAAAAGCAGGCAAGAAGGAGCGGAAAAAGAACGAATAACAGGAAAAACAGATGTTAAAATCCTCTTGTGAGACAGGCTCTTTAAGGTTTTTCAAAATAGCGAATAAAATATTTTTACTTTCAAGAAGAAAAAGCTAAATTTGCGCCTTAGGGAAAACCAAACATTACGAACTATTACATATCCGTTTATGACTTCTATAGACAATAAAGTTCAATCTTTGGCTGATAAGATTTACGCCGATGGTGTAGAGAAAGCGAAGAAAGAAGCAGAAGAGATTCTGAACAGCGCACAAGCTCAAAAAGAGAAAATCCTAAAACAGGCAAAAGAAGAGGCTGATGCTATACTGCAACAGGCACAACAAGATGCCGTGAAGGAGAAAGAGACAGCAACAGCCGAGATAGTGATGGCTGCAAGACGTGCGATAGACTCTCTTAAAAGCGAAATGGCAGGTATCCTCAACGACTCTGCCATATCTGCCGGAGTGGCTGCCGCTGCCGGAACACCGGATAAGATATACAACCTCATAGTGGAAATGGTGAAAGCATGGAGCGCGAAAGGCAACATGGAAATATCCACAGCCGATGCGGATGCGTTGCAAGCCTACTTTGCTTCTCATGCACAAGAGACTCTGAACAAGGGCGTAAGCATCAAGAGCATCAACGGTAAACCACACTCATTCGAACTAAAGCCGGAAGGACAAGGCTACAAAATGGTCATCGGACAAGAGGAACTTGAAGCGTACTTCCGAGAATTCTTCAGACCGAGACTCCGTGCCATACTTTTCCCGGAAAAAGCATAGGACTGCGAGATGGCGCATTACTATACATTAGGTGCGGAGCTACCCGGACTTAAACAGGAACAAACCTCTCTTTCCTACTCTTCGCTTGAGTTGTGGGAAGGGATGATGCGTCCTCAGTTTTCCAAAAGAGACATTCGGCAGATGGAGCTGCTCTTTCTGCAGGAGGACAACAAGACTCTCATCAAGCTGCTCAAAGGGCTTCCCACAGAGATCCCGACCGTGCCGGTTACCCTCGGAGAAGATACGCTCAGGACGCTGATCCGTGCCGTTGAGGAGCGCAGAGACGAGGAGAACGATGAACCGACTCCGATACCAGAAAATGTACCGGCATACATGGTTCGGTTTGTCGAAGAGTATCTGGAGGGCAAGTTTGAACAGAATGGAGCCAAAGGGTTTGCGGAAGATTTTCTTGCCGTGGCATACTACGACCATATCCGCAAGAAGGCAATAGGATTTGTAAAGAAGTGGGTGGATCTGAACGCCCGTATAGCAAATATCATGGCGGCATCCACTGCCAAGAAGTTCGGATTGGATATTTCGTCTTATCTGGTCGGAGCATCTCCTTTGACAGAGATACTCCGCCTCTCTTCCTGGACAGATCTGCAGTTTTTACCCGGAAGCGACACGCTTCAAGAGATCATAAAAGTAGCGGAAGAGAGCAATCTGTACACGAGAGAACGCCACTTGGACACGATCCGCTGGCGGTTCCTCGATGAGGTTGTATTCTCCGACACATTCTCCATAGAGGCTATGATGGTCTATTTTCTCAAGACCCGAATCATAGAACGATGGACTACACTGGACAAAGAACAGGGAGAAATGGCATTCCGCACCCTGATAAGTTCGCTCAACAGCGATGGCAAACAGAAGCTTGCAAACTTTGTGGAGAGCACAAAAAACAAGTCGAAAGGTGTTGCCGATAATCAACAAACAGAAAAAGTATAAATACCTACACGATAGAACATATTCGCATGAAAACAACCGGGATAGTAAGAGGCATTGTGTCTAACCTCGTAACGATAGAGGTGGATGGACCGGTGGCTCAAAATGAGATCTGCTATATCTCAGTGCGGGGAACCGAACTGATGAGCGAGGTTATCAAGATCATTGGAAAGAACGCCTATGTTCAGGTCTTCGACAGTACACGCGGTATGAGAGTCGGAGATAAGGCTCGCTTCGAGCAACATATGCTTGAAGTGCAACTCGGCCCCGGGCTTCTCTCCAAAAATTTTGACGGTTTGCAGAATGACTTGGACAAGATGGAGGGTGTCTTTCTAAAGAGAGGCGATTATACTCCACCGTTGGAAATAGATTCCAAATGGGAGTTTACCCCCATTGCCAAAGCAGGTGATGAGGTTGAGGCAGCATCTTGGCTCGGAGAAGTGGACGAGAGCTACAAGAGCCATAAAATAATGGTGCCTTTCGTGTTTAAGGGTATCTACACCGTGAAGAGCATCGCTCCTGCCGGAACTTATGCACTTACGGATACTATTGCCGTGCTTGAAGACAAAGACGGTAACGAGCATAAGGTAACGATGGTACAACGCTGGCCCGTGAAGCTGCCCGTACCGGGATACAAGAACAAACCAAGACCATACAAGCTCCTTGAAACGGGTGTGCGTATCATAGATACCTTCAACCCGATGGTGGAAGGGGGCACAGGCTTTATCCCCGGTCCTTTCGGTACAGGTAAGACCGTACTTCAACACGCCATCTCGAAGCAGGCAGAAGCGGATATAGTGGTGATAGCGGCTTGTGGTGAGCGTGCCAATGAGGTGGTGGAGATCTTCAAAGAGTTTCCCGAACTGGTGGACCCTCACACAGGAAGAAAGCTTATGGAGCGTACCATCATCATAGCCAACACATCCAACATGCCGGTAGCGGCTCGTGAGGCATCCGTATATACAGCGATGACTATCTCGGAATATTACCGGGCGATGGGGCTTAAAGTGCTTCTGATGGCAGACTCTACTTCTCGTTGGGCACAGGCTCTTCGTGAAATGTCTAACCGTTTGGAAGAGCTTCCGGGACCGGACGCATTCCCAATGGACCTTTCTGCCATCATTGCCAACTTCTACTCTCGTGCAGGTTATGTGGAGCTGAAGAATGGCGAGAGCGGTTCCGTTACATTCATCGGAACGGTATCTCCTGCCGGAGGTAACCTGAAAGAGCCTGTAACGGAAAATACCAAGAAGGTGGCTCGATGCTTCTATGCTCTCGAACAAGACCGTGCGGATAAGAAGAGATACCCGGCTGTGAATCCGATAGACTCCTACTCCAAATATCTGGAATACCCTGAATTTGAAGAGTATATCTCCGCTATAACAGGAAAAGAGTGGCTCAAAATGGTACATGAATGCCGTACCAGAATGCAACGTGGTAAGGAGATAGCCGAACAGATAAACATTCTCGGAGACGATGGTGTGCCGGTTGAGTATCACGATATATTCTGGAAGTCCGAACTCATAGACTTTGTTCTGCTCCAACAGGATGCTTTCGACTCGATAGACTGTATCACTCCTCTGCAAAGACAGAAATATATGTTGGAGATCGTGGTAAACATTTGTAGAGGGGAATACGACTTTGAAGACTTCAACGATGTATCGGCATTCTTCAAAAAGCTCATCAATATGCTCAAGCAGATGAACTACGCAAAGTTCCAAGATGAGAGCTTTAAGAAGTATGAGGTAGAACTACAGAGTGTTATCAATGACAAGACTCTTAAATAAGATTCAAGACGATGGCGAATAAAGCATTCCAGAAAATATATACAGAGGTTACGAAGATAACCAAAGCAACCTGCTCCATTAAGGCACAGGATGTAGGGTATGACGAGCTGGCAACAATAGATGGAAAGTTGGCTCAAGTAGTGAAGATACAAGACGATGAGGTTACTCTTCAGGTCTTCCGTGGTACAGAAGATATTCGTACCAATGCGGAAGTGGTTTTCCTCGGAAACTCTCCATCGCTCAAAGTGGGTCCGTCTCTTGCCGGACGTTTCCTTAATGCCTATGGCGAACCAATAGATGATGGTCCGCAGCTTGAAGGTAAACAGGTGGAGATCGGAGGCCCTTCGGTAAACCCTGTTCGCCGGCAACAGCCATCCGAACTGATAGCTACGGGTATCGCCGGTATCGACCTTAACAATACCCTGGTAACAGGGCAAAAGATTCCGTTCTTTGCAGACCCTGACCAACCTTTTAACCAAGTGATGGCTACGGTAGCACTTCGTGCGGAAAGTGATCTCATTATTCTTGGAGGAATGGGTATGACGAATGACGACTACCTGTACTTCAAAAACACTTTCACTAATGCAGGTGCACTGGATCGTATTATCTCTTTTATCAATACGACAGAAGACCCTTCGGTCGAGCGTGTACTTATTCCGGACATGGCTCTTACGGCAGCAGAGTATTTTGCAGTAGAGGAGCACAAGAAAGTGTTGGTACTGCTAACGGACATGACAAACTATGCCGATGCTCTTGCAATCGTATCCAACAAGATGGACCAAATTCCTTCCAAAGATGCGATGCCGGGTTCTCTCTATTCGGATTTGGCTAAGATCTACGAAAAGGCAGTACAGTTCCCTGACGGAGGATCCATCACCATCATTGCGGTTACAACGCTATCGGGAGGAGATATTACGCATGCCGTTCCCGACAACACTGGTTACATCACCGAGGGACAGCTCTATCTCCGTAGGGACACTCAGGTAGGAAAGGTTATCGTAGACCCATTCCGGAGTCTTTCTCGCCTAAAACAGCTTGTAATCGGAAAGAAAACACGAGAAGATCATCCTCAGGTGATGAACGCCGCTGTACGTCTATACTCCGATGCTTCCAATGCACAGACCAAGTTGGAAAACGGTTTTGACCTTACCGAGTATGACTCTCGAACGCTCGACTTTGCCAAGGATTACTCTCGCCACTTGTTGGCGATAGACGTCAACTTGAACAATACCCAAATGTTGGATACTACTTGGGGTCTCTTCTCTCAATACTTCAAACCGGAAGAGGTAAACATCCGTCAAGATTTGGTAGATAAGTATTGGCCCTCAAAGTAAGAGATAATGGCTATTAAATTCCAATACAATAAGACCTCACTACAACAGCAGGAGAAGCAACTCAAAGTGCGTGTGCGAGCTCTTCCTACAATAAAAAGCAAGGAGAGTGCACTGCGTATGGAAGTGAAGCGAACCAAGGACGAAGTAGAGAGACTTGAGAATGAGTTGGAAATGCGTCTCGGAACGTATGACAACATGAAGGCTCTTTGGAATGAACTGGACCCTTCACTCTTGGAAGTAAAAGATGTGAAGATGGCGACAAGAAAGATTGCAGGTGTGGTCATTCCATTGCTATCGGATGTCGAGTTCAATGTAAAACCATTTAGCCTTGCTGCTCATCCTGCATGGTTTATGGAGGGTCTCTCTCTGGTCAAGGAGCTTGCAACAGTGGGGATACAGGCAGAATTTGAACGCATGAAGATGAATCTGCTCGAACATGCCAGAAAGAAAACGACTCAAAAAGTAAATCTCTTTGAGAAGGTACAGATTCCGGGCTATCAAGATGCCATAAGGAAGATCAAAAGGTATCTGGAAGACGAAGAATCTTTGGCTAAGGCAGCACAAAAAATCATGCGGGCAAACTTAGAACGTAAAGCAGAAGAGGAGGTGAAAGCAGTATGATAGTACCTATGAGTAAATACTCTTTCCTCATCTACAGGAAAGAACACGAAGCGTTTCTGGAACGGCTGAAATCACTCGGAGTGGTTCATATCCGCCAGAATCGGAATACAGATGAGATAGAAAATATCAAGTCTCTTTTGGGAAAGAAAAAGGAGATTGCAACCATTCTTACCCAGTTGGAGATCATCCGGAAAGCTGAAGCCAAAGATGAACAGCAAGCCCGGCATTCCGATTTTGTCGTGCCACAAAGTGGTGAAGAGTATGTCGCCACATTTCTGGAGACTCAAAAGCAGATCAAACAGCTTTCTCAAAAGATTGCGGCAAACAAGGAGACCATATCTTCTCTCTCTGTCTGGGGAGATTTTGATCCAAGCATCGTAGAAAAATTCAGAAAGGACGGTCTTCAGCTTCAATTCTGGACAGTGCCGGCAAATGCCTATAACGAACAGTGGGAAGAGCTGTTTGGAGCAGTGTTTATAGGGGATTCTCAAAGGCTCTTTTACTTTGTAACGCTTTCGCCACAAGAGCTTACTACAAAGGATCTTCCCGAAAGCAGTCTGTTGGAAGTACCGAGCAGAAGCATCTCGGATATTGAAGCAGAAAATGAAACACTCTCGGTCAGATTAAAAGAGGAACAACTTAAACTCTCGGCATTAGCACAACACAAAGAGATTGCTGAAGCATATCAACTCTCTCTCGAAGAGACTTATCGGATGGATGATGCCCGTCTTCAAGGTGTATCTCTCTTTGATGATCAGCTGGTCGTACTCGAAGGCTGGTTGCCTCAAAAGAAGGCAGAGGCAATGGAGAGTGCTCTGGATAAAGAGGGTTATGCCTTTGCAGAAATAGAAATAAAGGAAGGAGAAAGAGTACCCATCAAGCTTAAGAACAACTTCTTTGCAAGGGCATTTGAGCCGATCATCAAGATGCACTCATTCCCCAACTACTTCGAGCTTGATCCCACTCCGTTTGTAGCACCATTCTTCATGCTGTTCTTTGCAATGTGTTTTGGGGATGGAGGTTATGGCATAATCCTGCTTCTTGCAGCCACACTAATGAAAAGAAAGTCTTCTCCGGACAAGCAGGCAATGATGACTATGCTGCAATATCTTGGAGGAGCAACCATTATAGTGTCGTTCTTCATGGGAACATTCTTTGGCGTGCAGTATGTCAATATTCCATTCTTAGCTCCTTTCAAAGCCTTCTTCCTATCGCAAGATAATATCATGATCATTGCTATTGCTTTGGGATTGGTACAGATCATCTTTGCGAAAGTCATAAAGGCGGTAAAAACGACCAAGCAAAAAGGACTCAAATATTCCGTATCGCAGTTTGCATGGGCATTTCTGATACTCACCGGAGTACTCTTTTTCTCTCTTCCGTTGCTGAAGATAGAGCTTCCTCAGTGGGTAACTTATGCCGTATATGGACTCCTCGCACTCTTCGGAATATTCATTGTCTTCTTCAACTCTCCCGGTAAAAATCCGCTCATCAATGTCGGTAGTGCAGTTTGGACGGCTTACAATACAGCTTCCGGGCTATTAGGAGACACTCTATCCTATATCCGTCTATTTGCGATCGGACTTGCCGGAGGTATTCTCGGTGGTGTGTTCAACGATCTTGCCATGCAGGTTACCGGGGGACTACCTATATATATTAAATGGTTGCCAATGCTTATTATATTGGCTCTCGGTCATGCCATCAACTTTGGCTTATGTCTCATCGGAGCATTCGTACACCCGATACGTCTCATCTTCGTAGAGTACTTTAATAACTCCGATTATGAGGGAGGAGGAGTCGAGTACAAGCCTCTTCAAAAGCTGAATACGGAAGAAGTACAGTAAGAAATCTTCTTGTACAAACAGATATTACAGATAAAAACAAAATAATAAACACTTAAATAAAACGATTATCTCATGGAAATGAATTTGATGTTAGGATGGCTCGGTATAGCCTTCATGGTAATCCTCTCCGGTATTGGAAGTAGCGTCGGTATTACAATCGCAGGTAATGCAGTGGTAGGAGCGATGAAAAAAGATCCTACAAAGATGGCTTCATACATTACACTATCGGCCCTTCCATCGTCTCAAGGTATCTACGGTTTCTTGGCATTCTTCTTTGCAAAAGGATTCCTTACAGAAGCTATCACCTCTGTACAAGCATGGGCTATCCTTGCCACAGGGCTTGCTCTTGGTGTAGTGGCTCTCTTCTCTGCTATCAGACAAGCGCAAGTGTGTGCTAACGGTATTGCAGGATTGGCTTCCGGACACGATGTTATGGTATCCAGCCTTGTTATGGCAGTATTCCCGGAGCTTTACGCGATCTTGGCTCTGCTCGTTGCTATCTTGACTTACTTTGCTTTCTAATAGATCAAGCAGGAAGAGCCGATTGTTGGCAATTCCGAAATAAAAACCTAAAAACACTCTCGAAAAGAGGCAAGTACTTTTTCGGGAGTGTTTTTTGTTGCTTCACTCTTTTCATTAAAATAATACCTTACCTTGTCTAAAGCAGGTTAAAATAGATGGAATCAAGGGTTTCTCGGAAATAATCACTATATTTCGTGCGGAAAAGAGGCACAAAACAGCCCACTTATCCACCAAAAAGAAACAAGATAATCAATAAACAATACATAAAAACAGTAACAACCATGAAGACGAAATTTTTACTTGTTGCCCTGTTGGCAGCCTTTTTGGGTAGCTCGGTTGCTGTTGCCCAGTATGAAGATGACGCCTATCTGACTCCTTCCCAAGTGAAAAAGCTCAAGGAAAGAGAAGAAAAGGAACATCTTGAGTACCTCAAAAGACAAGCAGAAAAGAGGAAAAAGCTGGAAGAAGAGCGAGCAGCAAGGCTGTTGCAACTCAAGAAAGAAGAGAATTACGAGAGCGATCTCATAGACTATTACAACAGAAGAGGAAAGGGATGGGAAGGCATTTCATCCGAAGAGATGGAAGCCAACCTCGATAGACTCGAAGGGGAAAAACGTCCGAGAACAAATGGAAAATACTCCAAGAGAATCAAAAGATTCCATTCGGACAACACGGTAGTGCTAAGCGATGCCGATGTTTATATCGTGGACGATGTCCGTTACAACCCATGGACAGACAGCTACTACGGCTACGACGACTACAACAATGTCTCCATAAACATCTCCTTCGGTTACAGACCATGGAGAGACTGGGGATATCCTTATCCATATTACAGATATTACGGATACTACTATCCTTGGTACGACTCCTATTGGGACTTCTGGGGCTATCCGAGACACCATTATTGGGGTTGGGGTGGTCCGTATTACGGCTACGACTATTGGGGTGGCTATTACTACCGCCCATATCGTCCGCACTACTTCTACGATTATAGCTACGGATACGACTACTATGGATACGGAGGCTACTACTCTACTCCTAAAATGCACTCCTATACCGGACGTTCCGGCTATGGCAGTAACAATAATATAAGAGGCAGATACAGCTCCGATGGTTCTTCCTTAGGTTCACGTTATGGTCAGGATTATGGTCGCACGCTCGACAGGTATCGCAGCGGCAATGATCCTAACTACAACAGTGGCAGAGGAGGAGTGTATCGCAACAGTGGACGTTCGGGAGCAACAGACTATAACCGTGGCAGCAACTACGGAAGCTATGAAAACCGATCAAGATCCTCTTACGACTACTACAACAGAAGCGGTTCGTCCTCATCGTCGTCCAACTCATCTTCTGTACGCAGTAGCAGTTCAGGTTCATCCAACTCTTCTTCCGGAGGCGGAAATCACAACTCCGGCAGCGGTTCGGGAGGCGGACGCGGCAGAAGATAAAGCGTCTTGATCTTATAGTCTTTCACAACAAAGAGAAACACTGATGAAAAGAATAGTATCATATAGTATCAAAGGAATGCTGGGATTGGGGCTTGTCTTATGCTCCTTCTCAGGCTTGCAGGCACAGAATGAGCGGGATGCTCAAAACCTTACAGAGCGTGCTCTCAATGGTACAGCCCGATCCATGGGTATGGGTGGAGCTGTCGGAGCATTGGGAGCAGACCCTTCTGCCATACGGATCAATCCCGCTGGTGTAAACCTCTACACCTCACACATCATACACGGAACATTCGGATTTGGCAATCTCAACACTGCTACCGAGTGGGGTATGAATACCAAGACCGGTATCTCTACCACTCACAGGCCGAGAGCGTTAAACAACTTTACATTTGTGCTACCCTCGACCAGATTGGGTCGTGGTGTGAATCTCTCATTCTCTTACAACAGAGACAAAGAGTTCGGACGCGCTTATCGCATGGAAGCAGACGGTATGCCGGTCTCCATTGCAGACTATGCGGCGAGAATGGCATACAAGATACCTCCTGCTGCCATTCAGGATACCAAGAAAAACAATCCTTATAACTCCGGCTACGAATGGCTTCCGATCTTTGCCGAGAATGCAGGTCTCATAGAACACGTAGATGGTACAGACCGTTATCGCAGTACGTTCATCTACGAGAATCTGAGCTCTGCTCCCGACCACTCCACGCTTAAAGTTCAGGAGAGAGGCGCGGATAAGTCTTTCGACTTCTCTCTTGGGTTCTCTTCCGGAGAGTATCTGCACTTCGGAGCAACGCTCAGACTGCACAGCATCAACTACAATAAGAAAACCTACTATGGCGAGGCATTCGATAGTAATAAGTTTTATACGGACAATTACAGCGACTACAAAGGAGCTGCCTCTAACGACTATCTCGAAATCAGCAATCACCTCAACACCTCCGGTCAAGGCGTCAGTGCCACTTTCGGAGCACTTGTAAGTCTTGGTGATTTCGGTCGTATCGGTGTCTCTTATCTTACTCCGCAGGTCTTGGCACTCAAGGATGAGTATATCGCAGAAGCCAGAAGTTTCAACTGGAGATACGACAAAGATAAAGGCCCGTTCAGCTATAGCACTCCGAAAGACTACTACACCCAATACTCTCTGATCAGACCCGGCGTTATCACAGCCAGTGCCATGATTTACTTGGGAGGTTATGGAGTTGTAACGTATGACTTTGACTATTCCAATGCAGGCTCGACCAGACTGAAGTTTGACAATGGTGTCGAAAACAGCAACAACCAATACATCAAAGAGTATTATGGAGCAGTAACAAGCCATAGATTCGGTTTGGAACTTAAACCTACACGTCAGTTTTCTATTCGAGGAGGAGCAGCCATCTACTCCAACCCGATTAAAGATCTCGATGTACTGGGTGAAGACGAAAACGGACTCAAAGAAGATGTCGGAACATCCGGAACAATGTCCGATTTTATCCTGACCAAAGGAAAAAATCAGTACTACACACTCGGTATCGGCTACGCATTCAAGAATGGTTTCTCTCTGGACTTGGCGTATGTAAACAACACTCGCTCGGCTAAAGCATATCCGTTCACCTCATCTTCCTACAAGGCAGACAACAACGTTTATGTCTTCCCATCCAAGGGGGGTAATATGAAACAGATGTCTCACCAAATATTGTTAGGCGTCACTTACAGATATTGATCGAAAAAAGACTCGTATAACCAATGGGAAAGCTCATCTTTGGGGATATTCTACTTAAAGATGAGCTTTTTTCATGTGCACTTTTATATAAAAACAGAAGGCTGTTTTTTCCTCTTCCAAGACTCTCTTCTTCCTCTTGAATTTACTCTCTCAAAATCTTGAGTAGACCATATCACTCTGGAAAACAGGGTAATACACAGAATCTCGAAAATGAGTTCCAATCGCCTTCCGATCGCTTTCAAGGGCTGTTTTGAGCCAATATTCGTTAAAAACAAATACCTTAATCGTAAATATTCCCTAATGATAAAATCATATAAAATCCCGTTCAAAAACCGTTAAAACAGCTATTTCTCTGATAATCAACACTTCAAGAAAAATTCTAAATACGTTTAAGCAATCCATTAAAAGTATTCAGAGGAATCAATAAACGTGTTTAATGAAAACAGTAAACGTATTCAGAAAAAATCTGAATACGTTTAGTTGAAAAACCGAATCTGTTCAGCTTTTTTCCTATCCCTGAAAGCAAATAAGTGTAAATAAAACAAGCCGATTTAACATTTCGGTTCTGCTCTAAAAACAACAGCTTCGACCCAAATAGAAACAGGGGAAATCCGGGCTGATAAATGGGATGGAATATATAAAAATAAAGAGTCCGACCCGGCAGGAAGCAGAAACGAGGAGAGTGTCCAAAAATCTTAAACACTCTCCTCGCTATTTCTTTTCTCCTCACTAAAAGTGGTTACCGCAAAGTCTATCTTGCTTCTATCTCCAGAACAACCTCGAAATGGTCATCAATAAAGTTATCTTTCAGATCCTTGAAGATGTTTTTGGAAGCATAGTTAATCCCCCACTTTGTACGATCCAATACGATGGTTTCGCTCATGGCTTCATATTCGCCCTCACCTCCTTTGGTTACGGTTACACGGAAAGAGACATTCAGCGTCTCCCCTTTCAGGGTCAGATTACCGGACAACATCTGAGCTTTAGAGCCTTCGATAGGCTCACTGCCGGTAACTTCAAAGAGACCTTCCGGAAACTCTTTCACGTTAAAAAAGTCCTCACTCTTCAGATGCGTCTCCAGTTTGACCTTATCCGGAGAGTTATCATCCAAGTCGTCCACCTCTATGCTATTCATATCGAGCACAATCTTACCGCCAAGTACCAAAAGAGTCTTAGGGTCTATCCGGATCTCTCCACTCGCTATCTTCACCTCCCCCCAGTGCTTACCGGTCGGTTTATAGCCGGTCCACTTGACATCGCTGCCATCCGCATCTATCGCCAGGCTCTTTACCGAGGAAGCCATATCCGACATAGCCTCCACAGGCACCGCTTCGGAAGTCCTGCTCGCCTGCCTGTTTCCGGAGCAGGAAAGCAATCCGAACAGAAAGATTGCCACAAAAAATATCTGTCTTAACTTCATACTATTCCCATTTTTAGAGATACCGATACCACTGTCAAATATGGTCATACAAAAGTACAAAAATACTCTCTTCACAGCTCTAAAAGATTAAACATCTTGATGTTGGGATGAAAACACCGATAAAAGCAGCCTTGCAAACACGATCAAAGGGATTCAAGGAAAAATTTGGAGCTGTTGAGGGTATAGTCAAGAATAATTAAAGCAATCATACAGACATTACCCTCTCTCCATTTCAATACTGTATGGTACAATTGATATTGTCATGGAGCTTTGCAAGTTTACAGATTTAGATTGAGTTTTAATTCTACCAAGGTACGATTGATAGAGCAAGAAGAACTTTTGCAACGAACGCATATCTCGCGTTTTAATTCCTCTAAGGTACGATTGATAGTAACATTTCCTCAAAGTTGTTCTGTAAAAGACGATAGTTTTAATTCCACTAAGGTACGATTGATAGGGTCAGCGTTTTCGTCGAAAGATACGGCACTCAATCGTTTTAATTCCACTAAGGTACGATTGATAGTCCGCCTTATGTTAACAGCGATTGCGGACACTACGAGTTTTAATTCCACTAAGGTACGATTGATAGAGCCCTATTTCGGTCAACGTGATGCAGCTGATCGCGTTTTAATTCCACTAAGGTACGATTGATAGAAAGCGTCCGAATACGCTCTCTATCGTCTTCGCCTGGTTTTAATTCCACTAAGGTACGATTGATAGCGTCTTTAAGATAAGAGATGTCCACGAAGTGGTTTCGTTTTAATTCCACTAAGGTACGATTGATAGCTATGCCGATCGATGTGCCGGCTCACATTCAAGTTGGTTTTAATTCCACTAAGGTACGATTGATAGTAGTGAAACTTCTGTCTGCAATGTGCTTTGTTGAGAAGTTTTAATTCCACTAAGGTACGATTGATAGCATCTTGACGCCGTAGAAGAGATTGGAGCAAATGCGTTGTTTTAATTCCACTAAGGTACGATTGATAGAACCGTGAAAGTAGAACCAAGCCGAATAATATCATTGTTTTAATTCCACTAAGGTACGATTGATAGATTCATATACAGAAAACATGATGGTTACAAACTTCGTTTTAATTCCACTAAGGTACGATTGATAGAGAGAATTTCGATGCTTGACGCAAGATGCAAAGAGCAGTTTTAATTCCCCTTAGGTACAATTGAAAGTAAAAATAATTATAAATCAAATGGTAAGCAAGGAAGTTTTAATTCCGCTAAAGTGCGATTGATACTCTCAAATTTACGAGAAAAGCAGATAAAAACAGAAAGCAAAAGATATCTAAAAGGCTATAATCCAGAATAAAAGGCTGAGCAAATCCGATAACAGAAAACCATAATAGCATTCGGAGATTTATTATTCTATGACAATCAACACCTGCAATCCCTTTCCAAAAACTACAATAATAGAGTAAAAGAAGAGCAGAAACAGACATTGAGCCGTGTCATAAGAAGATATCCACAGAGGCTTTCTCTTTTCCTATTATCTCTTTTTCCAACCAGCGGTGCTGTCGGGAGGAAAAGATGATAACACTGTCCTCCTCTTCGTCCATTATATCAGAGGCTTCCATTTTGAGTTCGAGAAGCTTTACTTCAGTGATTTCTCCCTCAAATACGGAGTTCTGAATCCAGTTGAGATATTTCCGACACAGCTTCAGCATCTTTGCCACTCGCTTTTCTCCCACATCATATACCAAGATCACATACATCACCAGTACATCTTAAATGGTTCGTATTCCTCTATATCAAGCAGATCTTTTGCCAGTTTGTAACACTCCAACTTTACCAAATGTTTATAGCTGACGGAACGCCCCAACCTTCTGTGCTTGATGGTCTCGGAAAGTCTCTCTTCAAAAGCCTGAACAAAAATCTTCTTCCCGTTTGGATTAAGAATGCATCTGTTCAGCTTTCTATCGAAATGTCTCTCCTGAATGAGTCTTTTGTTCAAAACCTTAAATATCGTCCTATCCACAAGTATCGGCTTGAAGACTTCAGAGATATCCAAGCAGAGAGAGTATCGTCGCTCTCCGGGAGTATGGAGGAAGCTGATGGTGGGATTGAGTTGCGTCTGATGTACCGCCTTCAGACACTGAGAGTAGCACATCATATTACCAAAAGAGATAAGGGCATTCACTTCATTTCTGGGTGGTTGCTTGCTTCTTGCTCCCATTTCAAAATGATCTATGATGGTATTGAAAGCCTCATAGTAGGCAATTCTGATATTTCCCTCGATGCCCATAACGGCTTCGATGGAGTCCGCAGCATTCAAATGTGAAGCAAGAGCCGAGATCTGATCTATGATTTCCTGCACATCTTTCCCTCTGTTATTGTAGTAGCTGAGATTCTTCTGCATATTAAAAGCAGCTCCTTTTATAAACTTTTTGGCAAGCGATAGGCGTCTCTCAAAATCCAGATGCGCTTTGGTCTGTGCCAGTAACATCTTGCCGGAAAGTAAGGCATCTCTTGACATAAAAGATCCGGTATAGTTCTCGTAATAGTCAAAGAAGTGAACATCCACGCCATTCTGCCCAAGGAAATTGAATAAACTGCTATTGGCCCTCAGAGAACCAAAGACAAAAAGATCGTTTATGCCCTCTATCGGAATGTATCGGGGCTGTCCGAAATGCTCAATACCATTGCCATCTTCTTCGATGGGAGTAAAGCGAAGAGTATTGTCCTTCCTTGACAACTCTCCCGGATTGAATAGATAATAACTTTTCTTCATAACGGCTCTGACTCTTTCCCGGAAAAACAAAAATCGTAGTAGCTGCAATTCTTACATATCTTAGATGATATCACAGGAGGACACTCTTTACTCTCTATTATTCTTTCTATCTCTTCTCCAATCTCCCGTATCTGCTCTCTGTCCATATCCGTTAGCAAAACCTCCTCACGCCGTCTGAGTTTCGGATATTCCAATATCCCGGTTGCACCGACCACTCCATTCTGCTCAAGGACATAGAGGTAGTAAAGAAGCTGAAGCCTATGTGCAGGTGCTATTTTATCCGATTTCTTTATCTCATGTACCACTTTGTTTTTAGCATCATAGTAGTCTATCTTTATGCCATCAAGCTCCAACTCCTCGTACCTCAAGGATCGTTGCGGATAGCTATTCTCATGAATCAACTTTCCTTCGTACACAAGATCCGATGTATGCTCCATAGTGATCCCGGAAGAAAATAACCATAGCTTTCTGTGACAGACTAAATAGTAGTTGAAATGAGTACCGGTGATAAACATTGACATCCAATAGACTATAAAAAGACATCTGATTCCTTCAGATCTATACCCTTTTCAAAAGAATAAAAACCTGTATTTACAACAAAAATACTCAGATCTTGCTCTCCTATGACAACCTTTTCTTGACTTATCATATGAGTTCTATATCCTTTCTCAAACATATATATGGGAATATCTACCGAATGAGACAATTTCCATATTTCAAATTCCATGCGTGAAGAAAAGTACTTTTTAGGAGGACGTTCTACATAAACAGTCTCTTGTGGAGATATATCACGAGACTTCCAGAAATCATTGTTTGTATCTTCTTTCTCCGGATTATTCATGGGATTGATCATCCAATTATCTCGAAATGATTTTCTCAATTTTCTTGCATTATATTGTGCTTCAAATGAATATCTACGTTCTTCTGAATATACCTTATTGACCAAATCAATAAGCATTTGCGCAGAATAACAATCTTTAGAGATCAGATCTATTGTACTTGTTAGTGCATCACAAGCTTTCCAACTCTTTGTTTTGTTGTCATAAGATCCATAGGGAGCCGGGTACATACAACCATTCTTTAGAGGAACTATAATATAAAGTTCTCCTATCTTATTATTATCAAAACGACAGAGTCGCCCCGCTCTCTGAGTAAGTCTATCTATCGGACATATATCCGATATCATAATATCAGAGCTTATATTTATACTCATTTCTCCTATTTGGGTTAGAATAGCAAATCCTTTTGCCTCTCCTTTTTCCCAAGCATTTCGCCCAAGCATCTCTATTAGAAGCTCCTCCTTTTTCTTTTTATCCGGCTCTGAAAATCTACTATGATACAGTACAACATCCTCTACTCCTACCCCTCTATTCCTAAACCAATCGTAATACATTATTGCCCTATCTACGGTGTTGGCATAAATAATAGCAGTCTTCCTCTCCAATGCTATTTGTAAAGTATTCTCAATGTTCTCCAATCCCTCTCTCTCTTGGATGTCTCTTATAAAAAATCTGACCCTTTGATAATCGGAATCATCTTCAATAAGCTCTGCATTAGAATATCCAAGTTCACGATATTCTGAAAGAATTGAGTCTGGAAGAGAAGCACTCATCATGAGAATAGGGACTTTCCAATAGCTCAAAAGTTCTAACAAAACTCTAATATTTGCTTGTGTGAAATCATCATAAAAGTCCACTTCATCTACCACTAAACAAGAATTAGCAAGATTAAAAGTAATAAGATGATGATCTTCTCGACTCAGTGTTAATGCCATTAACAGATGATCTATAGTACAGACAGTTATAGGAGTAGCTAAATACCGGGCTAATTGGTGAGTCATTCGCTCTTTTTGCACATTAGAATGCCCCATCTCTATAGCACTCTGATACTTTACATGCCATGATGTTGAATGATACAACCCTGTATCAGAGAGTGTCTTAGAAATGTTAATGGCTAAAGCGTTAGATGTAAACCGGGTTGGCATTGCAATCACCAATCGATCAGCTCTCTTATTTTCTATCTGTTTTGATGCCCATAATAAAGCGGCATCTGTTTTTCCCGCTCCTGTAGGAGCACGTACTAAAAGAAAATCTTTCTTCCAATTTGTCTCTACAAGTTTTTGGACAGTGCGTTTTTCCCAATTTGAGGGAAAGGAATACTCAAAAGAAGAAATATCAACAACCTCCAAACCTTCTTCTCTTGCACTCGCTCTGTGATCGGCTAATCTTAAAAGACCTCTTGGACCTGCATAACAATAATGCTCTATCGCTAATCTTTCAGTATTCTCTAATTCTGAAATATTATTAGCCCCCTTCAAGAACTCTATCCAAATCTCCTTTCCTGCCTCTTGTTTCCATCGTTCTTCATATCGAAATCCCAATTTCCCATGGTGTGCCCCAATGGCTACCTTAAGCCAAAGAGGAAATTTTTTCTGAACGTACTTTATGGAAGAAATCTCGTGACGGATCCCTACCATACGGAGATTTTTTCCGACTTCTGTTCCTCTCTCTAATTGGTACTGAGAAAAAGATTTAGTCTGTTCCTTTTTAAACCACAAAACAAAGTTTTCATAGTCTTTCCAACAAGCTTGTTGCCAACACTTTTCTCTCTTTCCATCGTCATGATGTCTACAAGCCAACTCCAATCTTCTGGAGAAATCTTTTCCGCTAAAGCTATGATATTTCTCCTTAGTCGCCGGCAATATGGCAATAATAGTCTCTCCTTCACGAACCACATTAGAGGTATGTTCCTCTAATGTGATTCCCGAAGGTTTAGCCAAAATCTTGGATTTTTCCTCTGATATATTTACCCTATTTGAATATGTCTTCATACTTCTTTATAATCTCATTTCCCCTCTCATCTTTTTCAGAAGGATCAAAGAGATTATTTGCTTCTAAGAAAGCAAGTGCGTCACTATATGCTTTATTGACGCTATTCTCTGTTTTATCGTCTCCTATAAAATACTTTGCATTTCTACTATCCAGTTCGGCTATAATATTCTTTCTCTCTTGCTCATCAGCACTAAAATATCTCATAGCCTTTCTACTCAAATGTTCATCAAAAACAATAAATACTTTTTCCGGTTCCCCACAAATAGCATTTCTTGCTTGATTTGCATAGTCATTCATCATTCTGGTTGCTTCCAGATAAAGCTTCACTCTTCTCTTTCTTTCTTGCTCGGTCGCGTGCTTGACGTATTTAACTCCAATATTTAGAGTCTTCTCATAATTAAATAATTTAGATATACTTAAGGCACTCACATCCAAATGAAAATTCATTAGCATAGAATCCTGTTCACTGAATTCTTTGGTAGCTATCACCTGCTGATCTTTAGCTTTATGATCATATTTTATTCTTACCAATAAATCCCTGCCTACATGACTATCATTAAGTGAAACGGCATAAGTTGTAGAAAGAGGAGCCGAACGCCTTTGGGTATACCCTCCTTTTTTAGTAGCCATAAAGCCTCCAAGATCTGCACGCAAGTCTTTTTCGATCAAAGAAGTGATACCATCGGCATTAGAAAGAAAAGTATCTTTTTTGTCCGGATCTACCATATTAAGCCTATCCATTGCGGAAAACAAAACATGTCTTTGCATTTGTCCACTGACATAGACTCGACCATCAGGTCTTCTTTTAATAGAATTAGCATTCCCCAACAGCTTATCTCCACCATTAGCAATATGGTTTTCAAAAGGTGCTACTATAGACACCAAAACTCCTGTAATATTCATCTCATTTCTTTTTTATTCGTTATTTAGATCTTCACTATCATCTTCCACGTCATCAATGTCTTCTTGCTCCATGGACTTCTTTTTACTTTTTATTCGAGAAAAAGCTATAAGAACATCCTTGGCACTATCCAATGGGATGTTTCCGGCAATTGTACTTTCAATAAATAGAGACGCTTCAAAAGGAGCATCTGTATTTGAAATTCGACCAGCCCTTGTTAAGATTTGTGCAATCATAGCAGGACCATTTTTAGCTGAAAATATTGAACTTTCTAACTCAACTAAGATCTTAAATTTTATCTCATCTCTCTTTTTCCAATAGTCTGCGGAACCTTTCGTCCCTTCCAGCTCTTTGGAAGCCACATTAGAGGCTATCTTATTCAGCCACTGTCCTAGACTTTTTGCCGATTCTACTACTTTCTGATCCATTTTTTCGATCCTTATAAAATATGTGTTAAATAATAATTCTGCACTAACAGGATATTCTGCTCTAAATACCATAAAATCCTTGAAAGATGACGAATTAAACAAGTGTAAAAAACGAGACAATGCAAAATCGAAACGTTCATATTCAATACTAACAGACTTCTGTACAACTCTTTTTCCACACTTATAAAGTATAGAGTAATACATTCCGTCAACTATGCCACGCAGTTGTTTTTGTTTTGCCAACTCTATAATATGGTGACTATACGAGAATAGCTTTGCATCCCCATATTGTATCAGATAAATATCAGCAGATTTTAGTGCGTCTAAAACGCGTTCTGCCCGAATGGAGCACTCGGAATCCTTTATCATTTCTCCCAATGCGGCGAGTAAAGATATTCCATTCATCACAAAACTTTTCGGTGCTCCGGGATAATTTCCACGATACAGAAGCGGACGTTTGGGTTTATTCTTGATTACTCTTCCCTTAAATAATCCCTCTGTTCTCTGTCTCATCATTCTATCAAAAACATATATGAAGTCAAGCATTCGCTCAGCAGAGAGATCAGGTATAATACAAAAGTTACTTCCTTCGTGCTGACAACATGGCTTCAGATCAGTCGTAGTCGCTATGGTACCCAAGATTTTCTCTTTGATAGAAGCTTTAGGCTTACTTCTTGTTATTCCTCCTTTTTCAGTAAATCCCAAAAATTCTCCAGCAAGAGGTATTTCAGACATCACAACCTCCTTCATCTTTTCAAGATCACAGTCCGACACACATAAGGTCTCTTCGTATGCACTCAGACTCTTCCATGCATGGTGGAAAAGCCTATCAGTAGAAATAACGCTCGGAGAAAGATATACTCCCTTAGCCGTATCCCCCTTCTCTTTTGCAACATACTTGTAAAGAACTTCTTCTTTTCCTTCGCAAGCCTCATTAGGCATTATACGAAAGTGTTCTTTGCTGCGTTTGATCTCTTCTAAAAGAAACTGCCGCTCTGTTTTTACATCAGAAGAATTTTCTTCTCTAAACAAAAGAAGAGCTTCCGCATATTTAATGAAAGGATGTTCATTTATCTTCATAGTTTCCAACTTCAATATTTATCCAACCTTCACTCGTTCCCAAGTAACCTATGTTATTGTTCAGAGATTCAAGTAGCCATTTCCCAAAACAAGAAGAAACCTTAAGATCCACTACATAATACCCTCCAATATCTATATATTCTCTATTCGTTGGGGTTGTATAGTAAGTGGGGAAATAACCGTTTCTTGCCCGAAATAATTTCCGATCTTTCACAATATTTTCAAGATCTTGAATTACCCGATAATCTACATTAGCACATCCACCCACATGTGTCTTTCCTTCATCCTCTCTCCTATACTGCCTTTTCCAAAAATCATTAAACTTTATGCTCTCTCTTTCCGACTTTATCTCACATTTAAGAACATCAAAATGTTCCATTAGAAGTGGCTTATAGCTTGAAGAATAATCATACTTTTCGTGTTTATATCTGGAGATATCCTTAATTATATCTTCCCTACACTTAGGACTGAAATGCCATCCGAAAATATTTTCAAATAGTCCGCATAGCATTTTTTTACTTGGAACGTCCAAAGTTTTATAGTAAGATCCCGGGAACTCTGAAACCATTGAAAGAGGGACAAGAGGTTCTAAGATGAGTTGAATCTTATCCGTAAGTTCCGGAACATCCCGAAGGATCTCAAGATTTATGCTTTTTTCTGTTGTATTCATACTGATAATCTATTTGTCTGTTATACAACCAAAACCTATACCGGTAGAGTGTCCTATTCCTATATTCCAGATATATAGTTTTGTCTCCGGCTTACCAACGATTCTGATCGGACACCAACTCGTTTTATTTTTAACTCCTCTATAATCTATGAGCATCCCTTTGGCTCCTTCGCTATCTCTAATAAATTCCGCATAAGCAGAAGGGTCTTCAAGACCTCCCATTCTGAGTTTTGCTTGAAGTGATTCTGTAAGCACGTTATCTGCTTCCTTATCTGAAAAAATAATATGAGAGTATCCTCCTTCCGGTTGTTTTTGCTTCAACAAAATGGGGCTTACCGGATAGAATATATCACAACCTGACAGATCAGGATCTCCCATGACCAATATTTCTTGGACTACTAAGCCATTGAACATGGTTGGATCTTTAGAAATTCCATCTACGAATCTATCTAAAACTTCCTTGTATGGAGTACCTATGATAAGGCTCCCGGTGGATTCAAACATCATTCCGTTCATACCCTTTACCGCTCGTCCTCCTCTAAGTCGAGAAAAACTAAAAGGCGATTTATTCCCATGCCATTCATTATCTCCCAACCATTTTTGAATGGTTCCAACAAGTAAAGGTTGATGAACAAAAGGGACAAAACTATTATTTCCGGATATGCTTAATTTAATCTTCATAAATTGTTAAATGTATTTCGGGGATTTTATTTCCTCCAAATATAGCCAATAAATACTAATATTCCAATCCATATCATAAAACAATGAGATTATTATAATGAAGATTGTAAGATCGTTCGGTTTGCTTCACAAGAAGTTTATCCGAAAGGATAAAAGAATGGCTTAATCATTTAATAACAAAATAGATAAAGAGAATAACAGCTCGCAAAAGAGAGAAAATACAGTTTAGGAAAGAGATGAAAAGGAATGGTCTTATGATGTTTGATGATGAAAAGATGGCATAAGCGTATTTATAAATATTCTTTATCAAGAATAAAAATAGGTCTAAAAGCAAACAATTGTGGAAGTCAGGACATGGGGTATAAAAATCAAGGGTAGATTTTTGGAAATCGAGATTGGGTTTTGAGAAATCGAGGCTTGAATTTTGGAAATCAACTCGTGATTTGAACTCTTTATCCTGTTTAACGAAAGATGTGAACAGGGTTATCTGAACTTCTGAACGGCTATACGGCAAGATGGAGAGCCGTGAGGAAGATATGGGATTCGGTAGAGGGGATGTTGTAGGATAGACAAAAGCAGGAAGCAATGCCATGAGGAAGATATGGGATTCGGTGGTAGGGAGTGTTGCAGGATAGACAAAAGCAAGAAGAAGTGCCGTAGGAAAATGCAGGAAGAGATACGGAGAAAAAATAGTATCTTTACGATCACGTGTTTATGGACACAAAAGATTTAGTAAACCCTTATAAACCCTTCTATTTATGACGAATACAAGAGCCGACTATGCGTCTATTCTTCAGCACTTTCCTATCGAAGGAGAGGTTGTGGAAGTGGTGCCCGTAGGTAACGGACACATCAATGACACTCTCGGAGTGAGGATGTCCGATGGAGAGTTCAAGTATATTTTACAGCGTATCAATCATCTGATCTTTACGGATGTGGAGACGCTTCAGAACAATATCTTTGCAGTTACGGAGCATATCCGCAAGAAACTATCGGAGCGAGGAGAGAAAGATTTGGACAGAAAGGTACTGACATTTTTCCGTACCAAAGATGGCAAAAACTATTATTTCGATGGCGAGAGCTACTGGCGCGTGTGCCTCTTTATTCCGAACAGCGTGAGCTACGAGGCTGTTACTCCGGAGCTTTCCTACGAAGCAGGTAAAGCGTTCGGTGAGTTCCAGGCGATGCTTGCAGATATTCCTGCCGGAGTGTTGGGCGATACCATTCCAAACTTCCACAACATGACGTTTCGCCTTGGTCAGCTAAGGGATGCAGTGAAAGAGGATAAAGCGGGCAGACTGTCGGAGGTACAGTGGTTGGTGGATGAGCTTGAAAGCCGTGCCGAAAAGATGTGCATTCAAGAGAGACTGTATGAAGAGGGTAAGCTCACGATGCGTACCAACCATTGCGATACGAAGGTGAACAATATCCTTTTTGATAAGAATGAAAAGAGGGTGCTCTGCGTGGTGGATCTCGATACGGTTATGCCGGGATTTGTTCTTTCCGATATAGGCGACTTCATCCGTACAGCAGTGAATACCGGCAGAGAAGATGAACCGGAGCTTGAGAAGATCGGCGTCAATATGCCTATATTCGAGGCTTACACTCGTGGATATATGGAGAGTGCGCAGGCATTTCTAACGCCTCAGGAGATCCGTCTGCTACCTTATGGCGGAAGACTGCTTACTTGTATGCAGACCGTGCGCTTCTTGACAGACTATATCAATGGTGATACTTACTACAAGATAGAGAGTCCGAAGCATAATCTGCAACGCTCTTTGGCTCAGTTTGAGTTTTTCAAAAGGCTGGAAGAGAAGGCGGAAGAGATGGATGCTTTCATGGCTCAATGGCTGTAATAGAGCGGACAGATCCTCTTTTTGAGACCTTTTCAAAGGTATCTTTTTATCTGTCCCGACAATAAAAAAACCGATTCGACCAAAATCGAATCGGTTTTTTATATATCCTTAAAAGATTGTTCCTAAGAAAGGAGCAGCTCGATCTCCTGTTGTCAGAAGAGAGAGAACTTCACATAGCGCTTGGGATTTGCCTTGATGTCCACAAGAAGACTGTCGGCAGAGAGGGTTACGCGGTTGAGCTGTTCGTAGAGCCTTTTGTCTGTGAGAAGTAGTCCGAGTGTATTGTCGGGCTGTTGAAGTCTCCGGGTAAGCTGATGAAGCTGCTCTACGGTACGTTGAAGCTCTGCATAAGTAGCGGCATAGTCGAGGCTGTCGAGCTTGGATGTTATGCCGGCTATGGAGGCTGCTCCGGCTCTGAAATCGGTCATCATTCCGGGCAGATGCTTGTCTATGGAGAGCCTGAGCGTACGTACGGTTTGGTTCAAGTTGATAGAGGTGGCATGTATTTCACCAAGTGTTTCGGGAATATTCCCGTTGTCAATAATGGTATGAATACCCATGAGAAGAGTATCTATCCTGTTGATCGTCCCTGCCAACTTAGGAAGAAGCTCGTCGGTAAACTGAGAAAGAATATCCGTTGTGGCTTTACTGTTCAGCCTCTCACCCGGTTGATGAAAATCGGTAGTACCGGTGCGAACAATCACCAGCTCGGCTCCACTTAAAGGGTTACCCTTGACTATGACGTAGCTGCTCTTGGGTATCTTCAGATTTTTATCTATGGACATTTCGACCTTTGTACCTGTGAAGTCTTTGTAGTCGTACTCCACAGCCGTAACCAAGCCTACCCGGTATCCGTCTATGAGGATGGGAGTGGATACGGTAACGTCTTTGGCATTTTGCAGACTGGTATAGTACACGTATTCCCGACTGAATATATTCAGTCCCTTTAAGAAGTTGAGTCCAAAATAGAGAATGACCAATGCAATGAGTCCTACAATTCCGATTCTTAACAACTGCGACTTCTTGTTGAGTGTTTCCATACAGTTTTGCTTAATATAAATACAACGATAATTCTAATCTACCCTTTTATCTCCGACAAAGGTAACGATAAAACAGCCATTAAAAACTTTCTTCAGCTTCTTTTGTTGCTCCAAAGCCTCTTTTTGAGAGGCAAAGTCGTAAAGAGTATATTTGTATTGGTCGCCATCCCGATAACATTTGAGATGCTGTCCATACCCTTTGAAGCGAGCATCTGACGGATCTATCTTTTTGGAATGAGTAAGGATCTGAATGCGGTATCTCTTCTCCCCTTCCGGAGCGGATGCTTTCGGTGTTTCTGCGTGAACAGATGTTTTGGTAGAAGCATTCACCTCTTCCGCAGGCGGCTGTGGTGCAGACTGCGCAGACTGAGCGGAAAGCTTTTTATCTAAATCCTGCTTATACTTGATCACCGCAGAGGATATGGAACGAGCCATTTCATCTATACCGGCTACGGAGTTCATGTAACTCTCTTCTTGCCGATCGGATATAAATCCTAACTCTATAAGGATGCTCGGCATGGATGTACGGCGCAAAACCAGAAAGATATTCTGCTTAACCCCTCTATTGACCCTACGTCCTCCAACAACCAAATTCTTCTGCACGTTCTGAGCCAGCTTTATGGAGCTTTCCATATTCTTATTCTGCATGAACTCGAACATGATATAGCTCTCCGTGGAGTTGGGATCGAAACCTTCATATTTTGTCTTGTAGTCATCCTCCTTAAGGATTACCGAGTTTTCTTTCATCGCTACACGAAGATTCTCTTCCGAGCGAGCGAGACCGAGAGTATAAGTTTCTATTCCTCGTGCCGACTTGGATTTTACGGAGTTGGCATGTATAGAGACAAAAAGGTCGGCATGGTTACGATTGGCATAGTCTGCCCTCTCGTTGAGACCGATAAACACATCGGTGGAGCGAGTCATCAAAACAGCGATGCCGGGATCCTGCTTACGTAGAAGCTCTCTTACTTTTAGTCCTACTTTGAGAACAATATCTTTCTCCTTGCTAATGGTTCCCAATGCTCCGGCATCCTTGCCTCCGTGCCCGGGATCTATGACCACGACAAACGTCCCCTTGCTATTGCGAGCAGAAATAGAAGAGGAGAAAAAAGGAAAGAGAAAAGAGAGAAAAAGTGCAAGTAAAGTAGATCTGGTCATAACGTTATTCGTTTACTTCCATTCTGTACGGAGCTATTCCGGTCTCTTCATAGTATGCCAAGAGAGCTTCCTGGTCGTCCGAAATGAGCAGGATATGGTCTTCCACTTGGAGTTCGGTAGTTCCGCTCGGTATAAAATAGTGTCCTCCACGCAATACCATCACCGCAAGTGTATGGCGTGGAAGGGGTATGTCTGTAAGAGTGCTGCCATAAGCCAGCATCTCTTGCGTTACAATAATCTCGCTTAGTGCGCTCTTGATCTCTTCGGGAAGCTCGACATCAAATACTCGTTTCTGCACCGGCTCATCCACCAAATCGAGCTTTTCTGCCATCCATGTAGCGGTAGAGCCTTGTATAATGAGGGAAAGCAGAGTAATGAAGAAGACCACATTGAAGATAGTAGTGGCATTGGGAACTTCTGCAACCAAGGGATAGGTGGCAAAGATAATAGGGACAGCACCACGAAGACCCATCCATGAGACGTATAGTCTTGCCTTATTACTCAAAGAGCTTCTTATGGGTAAGAGGGTCAAAAATGTAGCAATAGGACGCCCAAGAAATATTAGGAACAGAGCAATGAGTATCGCCGGGATGGCAACGTGGAAGAGTTCGGAAGGAACGACCAACAGCCCCAACGTAAGGAACATAATAAGCTGCCAAAGCCAAGCAAAGCCGTCAAAAAATCCTTTGACAGACTTCTGGAACTTGAGTTTGGAGTTTCCTACAATGAGTCCTCCGATATAGACAGCCAGATATCCATTGCCCTTAAATGCGTATGCAGAAGCAAAGATCAGCCCCGAAAATGCCAATAACAAAATGGGATATAGAGAAGGATTGGGGAGATTGATCCTATTGACCATCCAAACGGCTATCTTTCCCATCCCCCAACCGACAAAAGCACCAATGATAAACTGTCTGAAAAAGTCAAACACTGCTTCAAAAGTACTTATATCGCCTAACGAAGCCAGCTGAATAAGTATCACTGTAAGCATATATGCCATAGGGTCATTGCTTCCACTCTCCAACTCCAGTGTGGGACGGAGATTCTGTTTCAGCGTAATCTCTTTCGTCCTCAAGATAGAGAATACAGAAGCAGAATCCGTAGAGGACATTACCGCAGCACAAAGCAAAGATTGCACATAGGTAAGATGGATGGGCATGAACTCAAGCTGAAAGAGATAGTATATGAACGTTCCTGTAAGCAGTGTTGTAAGCAAGACCCCAACCGTAGCCAGAGATATTCCTTCTTTCAGACGAGGCTTTACATCCTTGAAGTTGGTATCCATACCTCCGGAAAAGAGGATTACCGTCAAAGCCATCACTCCGACGAACTGTGCAATCTTGGTATCGTTGAAGCTGATACCGAGCCCTTCTTCTCCTGCCAACATACCAACTCCCAAAAAGAGAAGCAGTACAGGTACTCCCAACTTGAAGCCGGCTCGGCTAAGAATAAGTCCTAATATGATGAGTGAAGATCCTACGAGAAGAAAATGTTCCGGAGTAAACATTGGATATGGCTTTAGATATTGTATGTTATAGTGTGGTAAGTATTTTAGAGATCGTTCTCATCGCCGGGTTTGTACTGGGAGGAGTAGATGAGGTACTCGATTCTTCGGCATCGGGATATATCTTCGGCTCTATCTCCTTTCATTTTGTACTTGTCCAAAGGAGGTATCTTGAGCTCTTGTCCGAGAGGGACATTATTGTAATCCGATATAACAGAATAGTTCTCCATGTAGATGCAGACCCAAAAGATAACATTCCCATAATGTTTCTGTGCCAATCCACTTAAAGTGGTGCCTCTTTCTACTGTCTCCACAGCAAGAGGAAGCATCTTGTCTGTCTGCTCTTCCGGTTCGGCATCTACCTTTTGAGCCTCTACCACCTCTGTTTGTGGAAGAGGAGCGGGAAGCGTTTCAGGGACTGTCTCCTTATGAGAGTTCAGATACCAAAACATAATACCTCCAAGCAAGAGAAGGAGTATGGGAATAAACAAAAAGGCAGGAGACCATTTCTTCTTGTTTTGCACAGCCGGTACAACATCAATCCCTTGTTCCGAAGAAGAGGGTGTATCTTTTTGCCCTAAAACAGAAATATCGAAACTACCGCTTTCAACCTTTTTCTCTTCCGGTATAAATCGAGGAATAGAAAATGTTTGAACCGGTGTTTCGATATGAATATCGGATATCTTTTTGATGTAAAGATCGGGGAATAAAGAGGCAGACTTTAGTATGGTTGGCTCAAAAGCCTCAAAAGGTTTTTGAAGTCGCTCGACAAAAGAGGCATCAGGGGAGAAATCGAGAGTGCTACCTTCAGAAGCATTACGCAGAGAGAGTGTACCAAATCCCTCTTGGTACGCACTTTTCCCCTCTAAAAGCAGAGACAAGAAAGAGCGAGTGTGTTCTTCCAGATCAAGGGCAAACTCTTTGCAAGAGAATGTAGAGTAAATCTCGGAAAGCAGTTGAGCCGTATGATGTTGAGAGTATGATGAGAGAAGGGACAAGTCTCTCTTCTGAAGAAAAGAGATAAGCTCTCCGGCCGGCTCGAAAACAAGAGCAATATGAGGAGGGAAAAGGTATGGAGTGTCTTCTAAAACACCGATGTACTCATCTTCGCATTTCACATAGAGAGTACCTACACCTTCCCAACAAAAAGGATTTCCGTCAAGAAGCGTAGTCTGAAGCCAGTGCACCCATAAGCATATGAGGCGAGATTCGTTCCCGTATGTGTTCATGCCACAATTTCAATTTATGTTTTGTTTCGTATCTCTGCTATAAGGTCAAAACCTATAGTGTCCACAATATCAGCTTTGTAAAACTGCCCTATATCCAAAGGAACAGACAAGCATCCTTGCTTGGAGATTAGTACTTCCGGATCGACATCGGGAGAGTCAAACTCTGTACGACCGATATAATACTCTGCATCCTCTCTGTCTATAATGACCTTTTGCTGTTGTCCTACTTTCTGTTGAGCATTATCAAAAGCAATACCCTCTTGTAACTTCATTAGTTTGGATAGTCTATCCTTCTTTATCTTCAAGGGGATATCGTCTTTATAGTGCTTCCAAGAGTATGTGTCATCTTCGTGGGAGTATGCAAAAGCTCCCATTCGTTCAAATCTTTGTGCAGCGACAAAATCCAAGAGTTCTTCAAAATCCGACTCTGTCTCTCCGGGATGTCCTACCATCATTGTAGTACGGATGTGAATACCCGGAACTTCTTGCCGAATCCGACTTAGAAGAGCTTCTGTTTCTTTTCTCGAGATACCTCTTCTCATAATCTTCAACATATTGTCTGAAGCGTGTTGCAAAGCGATATCCAAGTAGTTGCAGATCTTATCCTCTGCTGCCATAACCGGCAAAATATCCAAAGGGAACTGTGTAGGATAGGCGTAGTGCAAACGTATCCACTCCAGTCTGTCTATGGTACATAGCTCTCTTAGCAAGTCTGCCAAAGCAGCTCTCTTATAAAGATCCCTTCCATAATAAGTAAGATCTTGAGCGATGAGCTGAATTTCTTTTACACCACTATCAGTAAGAGATGTAACTTCTTTTATGATGTTATCTATACTCCTACTCTTGTGCTTACCGGTGATGAGAGGAATGGCACAATAAGAACAAGCTCTATCACACCCTTCCGAAATCTTCACATAAGCATAATGCTGTGGTGTGGTGATCTTCCTAAGACCCGAAGCATCAACAAGAAAAGCCTTGGTAAGATTTCCGACAAGGTTCTTCCAATCGAACTTTCCATAATATGCATCAACTTCCGGGATCTCCTTTTTCAGTTCTTCCCTGTATCTTTCAGAGAGGCAACCCATCACATAAAGCTGTCCTATGGCACCTTGCTTCTTTGCCTCTACCATTCTAAGAATAGTTTCGATAGACTCCTCCTTGGCATCTCCTATAAATCCACAAGTATTGATAACAACGATCTCTCCACAAACCCTCTCAGGATCATGAAAGACCTGATACCCCACCGTAATAAAATGGTGCATCAGCAGTTCTGAATCTACGAGATTTTTAGAACATCCCAGTGTTATGATATCTACTCTATTCTTTCTCATTCAAATTGAATCTCTTATATACTCCTTGAGAGTTATTCACCAAAGAGAGAGTCCACAAACTCTTTCTTACGGAAAAGCTGCAAATCGGTAACTTTTTCTCCCAATCCTATGTACTTTACAGGTATCTTAAATTGGTCTGAAATACCTATTACGACACCTCCCTTGGCTGTTCCATCCAACTTTGTTATAGCCAAAGCATTCACTTCCGTTGCAGCTGTAAACTGCTTTGCTTGTTCAAACGCATTTTGACCTGTGGAACCATCCAGAACAAGAAGAACTTCATGAGGAGCATCCGGTACAACTTTTTTCATGACGTTCTTTATCTTGGTAAGTTCATTCATCAAGCCGACCTTATTATGAAGTCTGCCGGCTGTGTCTATGATAACCACGTCTGCTCCACTGGCTTTTGCAGAAGAGAGTGTATCGAAAGCGACAGAAGCAGGATCCGAACCCATTTGCTGCTTGACAACAGGCACTCCCACTCTTTCGCCCCAAATAACCAACTGGTCAACAGCGGCGGCTCTAAATGTATCCGCTGCACCAAGAACGACATTATATCCTGCAGACTTGAATTGGTATGCTAACTTCCCTATCGTCGTTGTTTTTCCAACACCATTGACCCCCACTACCATTATAACATAGGGTTTTGTTTCCTTCGGAAGAGAAAATGCTTCGCCATCCATGGAATTGTTCTCTTCCAATAGAGCAGCTATTTCTCCTCTAAGTATTTTGGTCAGCTCGTTGGTTCCAAAATATTTGTCTTGAGCAACGCGTTCTTCTATACGTTTGATGATCTTCAGAGTGGTTTCTACTCCAACATCAGATGTTACCAAGATCTCTTCCAATTCGTCCAAGACCTCATCGTCAACCGTACTTTTTCCGGCTATTGCACGACCAATCTTAGAAAAGACATTGGACCTTGTGTTCTCCAAACCCTCATCCAGAGTTTTCTTCTTATCCTTTGAAAAAAAACCAAATAATCCCATAACTCTATCCCTTTTTGCCTTTAATATCTTCTTAACTGCCTAACACATCCTATTCAAGTAATCTTCATATCCGTATGAGCGATAAATCTCAAACGTGCCATCTGTATGCTTAATAGCAATACTTGGATGAGGAATACCATTAAACATTGTCGTCTTTACAGTAGTATAATGAATCATGTCCTCGAACAAGACAATGTCTCCAATCTTAACTTCCTGAGGAAAGGTCCAATCTCCTATAAAATCTCCACTCAAACAGCTGTTGCCTCCTATTCTATACACATATCCTTTCTCCGGAAATGCCCCGATCTCCGCTCCACGAACACGTGGCTGATACGGCATTTCAAGACAATCCGGCATGTGAGCAGTGAAAGAACCATCTATGATAAGAGTTTTTATTCCGCTATTTTCGACAATATCCAATACTTGAGTCTTCAGATAGCCGGTCTGCCATGCAAAAGCACTTCCCGGCTCTAAAATAAGCGTTAGATTCGGATATTTTTCTTTGAATCTTTGCAGCAGTGTAATCAAATGTTCAACATCATACTCCGCATGAGTCATCAAGTGTCCTCCTCCCATATTAAGCCACTTTAATTCGGGAAGATATTTTCCAAACTTCTCCTCCACATGCTTTAGAGTCTCTTCTAAATCATAAGAATTACTCTCACAATGCGAATGAAAATGAAAGCCGTCTATACCTTCGGGAAGTTCTTGAGGCAACTGAGAAGATAATACACCCAATCGTGAACCCGGAGCACAAGGATTATATAAATCGGTCCCTACCGTAGAATATTCCGGGTTGATACGAATACCACAAGAGTGTGTTCCTCCATAGCTTTGCACAAGAGGATAAAATTTTTGAAACTGAGATAGAGAGTTAAAGACAATATGATCGCTATACTTCAAAATCTCATCAAACTCATCCTCTTTGTATGCAGGAGCAAAAGTATATGTAGGGGATCCCATATATTCATACCCCATCCGAGCCTCAAATATGGAACTTGCGGTGCTTGATTTGATATACTCTCGAAATATTGGAAAAGATTTCCAAAGAGCAAAAGCCTTGAATGCCAATATTATTTCTGCTCTACTTCTTTGGGCAACATCTTGTATGAGGGAAAGATTATAACGTAGCTTCTCCTCCTCCATAACATAACATGGGGTCTTCGGATGCTCTTTTTCTGTGGGGAGAATATTCTTAAACTCTTGCATAAAACTCTATTCAAAAAATCAGCTGCCAACAGCTGTTCTAATAATTTCAGTCAAAATCGGCTTAACACCTGTTATAATAAATTCCGCAGCTATCACCATCAATATCAAGCCCATAATTCGAGAAAGAACTTTATTACCGGTTTCTCCGAGCCAAACAGTTATGCGTTCTGATGTTCTTAAAATCAGACCCGCCGAAATATAAAACAATATGATGGTCGCCACCAATATTATTACCTTTCCATTAGTATCGGCCTCTTCTCGGAGTAAAATTCCGTTGGTCATCATGCCGGGACCACACAAAATAGGAATGGCTAATGGAATTATAGAGATATTATCGGTATCCTCCTGCTTTTCCGTATCGTGATCTTCAACAAGCTTAGAGTTTCTCCTACTGCCGGCATCGTTCATCATTGCATATCCCAGATTAAAAAAGATAATTCCTCCAATAATACGAAAGCCATCTATGGATATTCCAAAGACCTTAAAAATAAGAGGTCCAAGAAATGCAAAAAACAAGAGTGTTACAATAGAAGCTGTTATAGCCTTTACGATAACTCGCCCCTTAGCCTTTTGGGTTAACCCATTTGTAAGAGAAAGATAAAACGGCATAACAGCCAAAGGATTAGATATAGTAACAAGGGATACTATACAGATGAGAAAAAATCCCCATCCTCCATCAAATACTTCCATAAGAAAATGTTTTACTCTATTCTAAATGCTTTCTTACCTATCAAATGACCATCCGAAAAGATATCTGCCCTATAATTACCCTCCAAGAGATATTCACTGATATCCCAAAACAGAGTTACCTGAACCGGTTCACCATCATACTCAATAGTTCTTTTGATAGAATATTCAAGCATTCCATTTTCATAAGCAAAAGTGCCATCATGCAGAGTCAGTATTTCTCCGTCAGGCTTCAAAATACGAACATAGAGGATCTTCTCTCCTACTTCTGCCGTTACGTTACGATCTATATTTGCAACAACACGGATTTGAGCTGCTTTCTTTATCTTTTTGGTCTCTTTACCTCTCTTATCCAATAAAGAGACTGAAATATACGAAACACTAAGCTTACTAGCCCTTTGAACCTGCTCATTCAGGGCAGTCTTCTCGGCTTGAAGTCTCTGAGCAGTAGTAGTTACCTGAGATATCTGCTGACGGACTCTAGTATTCTCCTCTTTAAGCTCCGTATTTGCTTTGTTCAACGAGTCTATCTGCTGTACATAGTGTCGCATGATCTTTCGGAGTGTTTCCAACTCCTTCTTGAGTTCTCCAATCCGTTTTGCATTATTGCTCTTAACGGTTTTCAACTCTTCCATCAAGCGCTGTACTTTTGCTTGCTCACCCTCAAGTTTTTTCAGTAGGGAGTCATTACTCACTGTGAATTTATATCCTTCATACTGCATAGATAGATCGTTAAACTCCTCTTCAAGAAGTTGTCTATCCAGTATCATCTGCTCTTTGAACTCCTTGAGCTCATTATTTTGTCTCAGAAGGATAAAACCTGCCACTCCCAAAGCTATGGCAGCCACTACAACTATGGTATAAACTAAAGCTTTCTTCTGCATATGTTGTCGCTATTTCTATTCTATAAAAACTTCTTATTATTCCACCAAAATGTTATTTTTTCGCTTTTCAATAGGCTTCTCACACTCTCCTCACTCTCAAGAGAAGAATCATCTATACCCGTAAGATGTACAGAAAGACCAACTTTCCCTCTTTCATCTTCTATAAAAGTAAGAAGATTTGTGATGGATGCAAGCTGAGACATTACGAGCTTGCCCTGTGTCGTAGCTTTAGAAGAACTGTTCTTTATGAATGTTTCAAAAGAATATGATGGCTCATGAAGAGTTTTATCTTTTTTCTTCCAAGACACATCATAAAAAGACAAAACCGAATGCTCAGGAGAAATTAAAGATGTTCTGATAACAGCAATCAAAGGATCTTTTTGCCCCTTTACCGGAAGCATACAAAGCTCTATCTTAGAGTGCTTATCCAGTACAACAACCATTCTCACATCACTCAGATAAAGGAGTCTACTTTTACCATTAAATTCATTTTCTACCTCCAAATCTACTTCTTCTTTCTCCTTCCTTGCTTCATAACGATCTATTAGATCTTTCTTGTTATTCAAGGAAAGCACGGGGAAAGCGGATTCCGGAGCGTCAATAAAAACTTCTGCAACAGTCTGAGCCGATAAGCCACCACCGCAAAAGATCAGAGCAAGGATACCCAACAGAAAAACTATATACTCTTGGAAATGCTTCATTTTCTCACATTAACTAAAAACAAAGGTACTATTCTTTTTGGGTCATAAGATTCTAATGGGAAGTTCTCCACGACGCAAGAAAAGCTTTTCGGAAGGAATGCTCCTCTTGAGCACCATTAGTTCTAAATCTTTACCCACTCTTATTCCTTCTCTAAACAAGCGATGCTCTACAAACTTGTATGCAAGATCCGGATGATTATTATCTTTGCTTAAATGACAGAGAGCTATAAAAGTCATATCCAAGTGATAATTACAAGCAAGGCATTCAGCACTTTTCGTATTGCTAAGGTGTCCTGTACCACAGGTGATACGCTCCTTTAAGAATTGAGGATATTTGCCTCCTTTCAACATCTCTTCGTCATAGTTGCTTTCAAACACAAGGAAGTTACTTTGTCTTATAGCACCCTCAACTTCCGGTGTAACATCTCCTATGTCCGTCATCAAAGTAAACACTCCTACGGGAGTCTCTATCATATAGCCAATATTGTCCGTGCTATCGTGTGGGATGGGAATAGCATGAACCTTAATAGACCCTATTTCCAAGGCCTTATTCAGATCAATCGGTTTCAAATACCCTGTAATATCTTCTTGGATATATCTACTTGTGATTAGAGCATGCATTACTTTTCTTGTAGCGTAAATAGGCATATGATATCTCGTAGCAATACTTCCTACTCCGCGCACATGATCAGCATGATCGTGTGTCACCAAGATTCCGGATAGAGAGGTCGGATCTATGCCCTTGTCTTTCAAAGCATCTGCGATCGTTCGTCCTCTAAGCCCGGCATCTATGAGTAAAGATGTTCCAAAATACGAGAAGAAGTAACAATTTCCACTGCTGCCACTTCCTATGCTAAAAAATGTAATATAGTCAGCTGATTGTTTCACCTTAATGCTATTATCTCTCCTAAGTTTGCTTCGTCAATCCAAACTTATTTCCCCTTTTAATGGCTCCTGCATAAGTTTCCTAACCGCATCCATAGGGAGTCCTTTACCCAAGAGATACATTAACTTACATAGAGCAGCTTCAAAGGTGAGATCTGTTCCACTTATAACCCCTGCTTCTGAAAGTTCATTTCCCGTTTTATAGCGACGCATTTCAACAGCCCCCATAATACATTGGGTAACATTTACAATGACAATATCTCGCGTTTCTATCGCATTACGTAAGGCCGATAAGAACCACTCATGAGTAGGAGCATTACCACTGCCAAAAGTTTCCATGACAACGCCCTTAAGGTTTGGGATGCTCAGTATTTGATCGATTACAATGGGAGTTATTCCTGGGAAAAGCTTTAGTGCAACAACATTGGCATCCATTGATGTTGAAATCTTTAATGGTGCATTCAATGGCAATAAACTTGCACTTCTTACTGCCTTTGAATAGTGTATATTTATTCCGACATCAGCAAGAGGAGGAAAATTCGGTGTGTCAAAAGCATTAAAATGATCCGTTGAAATTTTGGTTGTTCGATTTCCTCGCATCAATTTGTTTTCAAAAAAGACACAAACTTCCTGAATATAAGGCAATCCATTATCCCTTTTAGCAGCAGCTATTTCTATTGATGTTATAAGATTTTCCTTACCATCCGTCCTCAACTTCCCTATTGGCAGCTGAGACCCTGTCAATATCACAGGCTTAGCCAAATCATCCAACATAAAAGAAAGAGCAGATGCAGTATAAGCCATCGTGTCTGTTCCATGCAATACTACAAAGCCATCATAAATGTCATAGTTCTTCTCTATAACTTTGGCTATTTCTATCCATGAGAATTGCTCCATTGAAGAAGAATCCAATGGAGGATCAAAAGAGACGGATGAAATATTATATCCAAAACGCTTTAACTCCGGGACCTGTGCCTCCAAGTAGTGAAAGTCAAAAGCTTCTAAAAGCCCAGTTTCACTATTCTCTATCATACCGATAGTTCCACCTGTATAAATAAGCAATACTGATGGTTTATTGAAACCAACTTGCATCTTTTTATTCTTTTTTCTTTAGAGACTCAAAAGCAAAACACTTATCGGAAGTTATCCTCCCGAATGATAGGAAACAAAGATACAACTTTATTTCAACTCTTGAGTGATCAGAATTGGCTTCTATACAGCATTATATAAAAGGTGTTTTATCCGGATGGTCTTTGTTCTGCTCCTGTTCTTCTGCCCCTTTTAGTACAGGAAGGCTGATGTTAAACCAAGCACAAAGAACACGACACACAATTACGCTAAGAGCAGACAACAACTGGGTAAGCCCTAAGTTCACACCTATACTCACCAAAATTGTATAAATAAGCCCACCTAAGACACATGCGAGAGCATAAATATCCTTTCTAAAAACGAGAGGGATCTCATTTATAAGGATATCACGAGTCATTCCACCAAAAAAGCCGGTGATAGTTCCCATGATAATGGCAACCCAATATGGGAAACCCAAATCCAATGTTTTATCAACACCAACCACAACAAATAATCCCAGCCCTATGGCATCAAAAAGAAAAACCGTATTCTGCATACGGACCAGATATTTTTTGAAAATTGCGGTAAAAAGCAAAGCCACAAAAGAGATAATAAGATATGACTCTTGTATCATCCAGAAAGGTGTTACACCCAAAAAAAGATCTCGAACGGTACCACCACCCACCGCAGTAACAAAACCTACAACATAGGCACCAAACCAGTCAAACTTCTTCGCAGAAGCCAATCGGATACCGGATATAGCAAAAGCAAATGTGCCTAGATAGTCACAAATCGTAATAAAATCTACCATCAATCTACTTCTATAGACAGTTAATACTGCTCATTCTCATTAGGGAAGTTTCCGCTTTTCACATCTTTAATATAAGCTTTCAATGCTTCATGAATAACTTCATTAAGTTTGGCATAGCGACGAAGGAATCTTGGTGAAAACCCTTGAGATATTCCCAGCATATCGTGCATAACAAGTACTTGTCCATCTACTCCGGCACCTGCTCCAATGCCAATAACGGGGATCATTACACTCTCTGCAACTTGTTTGGCAAGTTGTGCCGGAATCTTTTCCAACACAAGAGCAAAGCATCCCAATTCTTCCAAAAGTTTCGCATCAGCAAGAAGCTTTTCGGCTTCGGCTTCTTCTCTTGCTCGAACAGCATACGTGCCAAATTTATTTATGCTCTGAGGAGTAAGTCCCAGGTGTCCCATTATTGGAATACCCGCCGACAAAATTCTCTGAACAGACTCGGTAATCTCTGAACCGCCTTCCATCTTAATAGCATCGGCATGCGTCTCTTTCATCACACGTATAGCAGAGTGCAATGCCTCCTTTGAATTTCCTTGATAAGAGCCAAACGGAAGATCTACAACAACGAGAGCACGCTTTACAGCTTTCATCACACTCTTACCATGATAAATCATCTGATCCAATGTAATAGGAAGAGTAGTAACATTCCCAGCCATGACATTAGAGGCAGAATCCCCAACAAGAATAACATCCATGCCCGACTCATCTATCAATCCACCGAAAGAGAAGTCATAAGCTGTAAGCATGCTTATCTTCTCTCCCCTCTGTTTCATTTCCAGCAGTCTGTGAGTTGTTACTTTTTTTCTATCACTACTGAGATAATTGCTCATATTTCCCTTTATCTTTTGTTCAAAATCCTTGTAATTAGAAGAGTACAAAGGTAGAAAAGAAAATCCATAAAATTTTTCTTGACCTGACTTATCTGTGCAAAAAATCAAATATCATCTTTCCTCAAGGATAACATTATGCTGTCAAGTAATTAGAGATTAATTCTCTCTATTCTTTCAAATCATTAATGTACAATTGATAGAACAACATATATAGCCAATATCCTTTATATTTTGCCACTAAGGTACGATTGATAAATCAAAGGACAAATCAACAAAGAGATCAACTAACAGGAATTTTGATTCTTCTCAAGATTTGATTTGTCGCAAATATAGAGATATTAAAGGCTTTCTACAAGCCCGTTATCGCTTTTTATTGACTCTACTATATTTTCAAGCTCCGATATTGTTTCCGCTTTATAGTAGTTCCCTTTATGGGAGACAAGTGCCATCAGATCTTCTCCTATAACTTCCTCCCTTTTAACAAAAAGCTCCCACACAGGCACCCCGACTGCTTTGGCTATTCTCTCGGCTGTTGTGGTTGTAATGGATTCTGCGTTAAGCATCCTCTTGACAGATTGCAAAGACACCTCCATTGCATCTGCAAGAATCTGATAGGTCATACCTTTTTCTTTTAAGACATCCTTTATTCTCATCTCCTCTTGTTTTACTACGTAAATATAACTCTTTATATATACGGGCATACAATTTTATATACTAAAAAAGCTAAAGCATATAATTTGGGCGCTTTAGATTACTCTCTTGAACAATATCTCAATCAACTAGCGTAATTGTCTCAAAGCCGAGGCGCAGTAGAGCCTCGGCTATATTACTTCCTATGCCACACCCTGCAAGTAGAACCTTGAAAGATTTAATCGTTGTCTGTTGCTGATCTGAAACATAGATTCTATTTCTATTATATCGGCACATAGTAATCATCATTAATGAAAGAAGTTCGCTCGTTGACAAGTCGTAATCCCTTTCCTATTTATGAAGACTTATTATTTTGATTTTCTGACAGATATACTTATTTGAATATCTCCTCCTCGCAAAGAAGGTGCGCAGCGAGCATGAAAAGCACGCTGCGCAACACCGCCAAATACCTCGAAGCCTATATAGGTACGGAGGTGAATAATAGTGATTTCAGCTATCTGCTGGTCAAAGCATTCTTTTATTTTGTGCGGCAGAACTATGAGCTTAGACACAACACGGTCGTCAAAATAATACAAGCAATCATCTCAACCTTAAATCGCCTCAAGCGTGATGGATATGATGCCCGCAGAGACTACTCGGACTACAAGATGGGCATTGAGGAGGTTACAACGGTTGCTTCGTCCGATGATGAGATAGAGCGTTTGTACAACCTTGATCTTAAAGGGCTGTCTGTAATTATCCGAAACCTATTTGTGTTTGCTTGTGAGACAGGGTCGAGGTATTCCGATTTGGTCGCCCTCTAGGACAGTAATGTGGATAATAATAACTTACTGATACATCCCACTTATATGCTCATACTGCTGACGACTGATCAGACCGCTATGATATGCTTTCTTCAGAGTCTCGCCTGTCGCAGACCTAATCTTATCCCATAATCCTTGTATTTCCGACTCTCGTCCCTTCTCGTACTCCGAAACAAGTTCTTTGGATAACGACTCAAAATTCACAGGGTCGCCGGTTAAGGCCGACAATCCTGAGTGGTCCATAGCTCTATATCTCCTATACCTTGGGAGGTATCTATGCCTCAAGTCTTCAAGATCTCTTCTGAACTCTGCCGTAGAAATCTCTCTGTCTTCAAGCTTCTTCTTTAGAGCCTCCTTCTCATTCAAGAAGCTCTCTTTTGTTTTTCTTGCCAACTCCGAATCTACATCTTTACCCTTGAACAATGCCTCTACAGCTTTCTTTTCTGCCATATATTCATTGCGCTCAAGACCATGCTTTGCGATGAGGTAGTTACAAAGATCATTATATCCGCTTTTGCTCTTATCGGAAACATCGGCAACGCTTTTCATGAGAGGTTTGAAATAGTTAAGCATATAATCCTCCATATCAAAAGTATTAACGCTGCTCAACCTGTTAAGACCGAGATAGGCGTTTTCGTGAGCCTCGATTGGCTTGCCATGCTCTTTCTCAAGAGCCTCCTGAAACTTCAACAGACCCCTTGAATGATCCACATATCCCTCCATCATCTTATATCCGAAACCTTTTACTTTCTCTTCGTAATACTCTCTCGCCACTCCGGTTACAGGTTTCTCTTCGTCTCGGTAATTATTTTCCGGTATTCTACCTTTTTCTCTGAAAGCACCTATGCCGAGTTTGTTTTTCATAGAGACATTATCTGCCTCCGCAAGCAAGCTCTTATCGGTCATCTTCTTATAACTCCTCCACAGGATATACCTGAGATCGTCGTCCGTCAAAGAGAATCCAAGTTTAACACTCGCCTTGTCTAAAAGTTTCATGAACAGATTTTTCACCTTCCTCCAAAAAGAATGCTCCTCATTATCGGAGAAACCTCTTTCTGCGAGTTCTGCCATATACTCTTCTGTTGCCACGCGGAAGTCCCATCCTTTTTCCTTTGCTTTCTCGTTGATGCGCTCTCTTGATTTGACAGAGACTTGACTATAAACCCTATCAAGGAAAGCATCAAAATCATCACCGAACAACTCTCTCAAACCTTTATGACCAACCACCTCATGAAAAACAGTAGCCCTTGCATCTGCCTCGCTTGTGGCGTTTTCAAGCAGTAGTACGACTTCCCCTGAAGACAAATCATACCATCCTTTTGAGCCTCGCATGCGAGCTTCTATTCCTTTGTTTCTATTCTCGATCTCTCTTACATCTTTGACGATTCGTATATTTTCTCCGAGCTTTTCGGCAAGATCTTTTACCGCTTGTTCGATTCGCTCAGTGCCGTTACCGATGCCCTTATTCGCACCATCTGCATCTCTAAGCCTAACATCCTTATCTCCTGTGCTTGGGTTTTCAAATTCTTTTATTACCTTTGTGGCAGAGATAAGCTCTTGGTTATTATGTTTAGCATCCGCAATTGGAGCGGAAGCGCTGGCAATATAATCAAGAGCTTTCTTCTTGTTTATATACAAAGCTCTGTCGTTTGTGAGCCAAGAAAGAACATTATTATTCTCCTTGCCATATATGGATGAAACTATGTTAAAATCAACATCGGCACCTCCCTTACCTATAGACAAGCTTATGAGAATACTATTATTCCCAATGGTCAATTCCGTTAGGATCGCAAAACTGTTCTCCTGACTTCCTTTGAAAATAAAAATCGGATCAGACATAGCTTGAGGAAGGTCCCTTAAATCGATTGCTTTATAGCCGTGCTTCTTAGCTTTCTTTATCACCTTACCACCATATAGACGGATTGGCATGTCCTTTATTCCAACGCTCTTCAGTACTGCATTGGGAGTTCCAAGCGATAAGATTACTCTACCGGCGTTCTCTTCCGTCAAATTGAATAAATCATCATTAAATCGCTCATTGATCTGTTTAAGGTTGCCGCCTTGCGAATAGTCAGATTTTTGCACACCCATCTTTTCGTAGCTCCCTCCCTTTTGCCTTTTCCAGACATCAAGCAGTTTGCCAACCTTTGCCACGACACCATCATATATCCTTGCGACCTCTTCACCCTCGAAGAATACGCAATAGCTGTCATCACCGGCTCCTGGGATCATAGCAGGATACTCATACTCATTTGAAGATTTGCAGCACACATACCCTTTCTTCAGGGTAAAATCTTCAGGAGAGAACTCATATTCCCACCCTTCTTCCAAATATCCGCCATTCTCTTTATACATCGCCTCCAACTTGTCGTACGCCTCCGGGTTAGCATATATGTGTCTAAGTCCGGGTTCGTAGGCGAAGTGTACAGAGGCGAAGTCTTCAGGAATATTATCAGATAATTGACCTCTCGCGAAGATATCTTCCTCAGACTCTCTTAGCGGCGTATCGCTTTCTCTGAATAGTATGCTTGGATTTTCAGAATAGAATGTACCGACATTCTCTGAGGCAGACTTGATTTGGTTAGGTTCAAAAGCAACAACCATAGAGGACTTCCCATCATAAATGATCACACCATCATTGTTTTCAGACTCTTCTATAATTAAAGATTGGTAACTATCCCAAAAACCTATTACATCATAATCTTTGAATATGTTTTTGCCAAGTCCGTTTTTCCTGCACCAATTATCATCGATTATTAGTGGAGTCTTCAGCTCCACATAGGCATCAACAACTTCTCCCTTTTTAGAAGAATCAAACTCTGATGTCGCATAATCTTCCGCGATTTTCTTGCTACTGATAAAGAAGAACCCTTTATCATCAAAGCTATAACGACTGCCTATAAAATCTTTGCTGAACTCTGTCAGACTTTTCGATAATGTTCCATGATACACCACCATTGGCTCTCCATTTTCGTCGACAACCTTTGAGGTGTTGGTTTGCAAAAGAGAAACAAGTTTTGTATCTTTGACCTTAGAAAGATCAGTGATAGTAGACTTCGTGTCGGGCGTTGTGCCAAAATCGCTGTTGTAGGCTCCTTGTCTTGCTATCAGGTCAAGGAGCTTTCCTTTTTCAATACTTGACAACTTGTGATCATAGTAAGTTTCACCGCTCTTGGTGTTAACTACAACCGCACGAACGGTGTAATCAACGCTTCCGATCTGTATCCCTACAATATAATAGTCGAATGATTGAGCATTGACCTTTCTATCCGTGTTGTCTGCGCTGTCAATATAGATGGCATTCTCAATGATACCTGGAATTGCCGCTATGCTCTGGAGGTGTTCGGTGTCCTTGTAATCATGCTGCAAGACCTCATTGAGACCACCTCGCTTGCGACCTCGCTGTAAGCTTATCTTCT
This sequence comes from Porphyromonas canoris, assembly GCF_000765975.1. Classification (NCBI taxonomy): domain Bacteria; kingdom Pseudomonadati; phylum Bacteroidota; class Bacteroidia; order Bacteroidales; family Porphyromonadaceae; genus Porphyromonas; species Porphyromonas canoris. Next base: position 12,194 of record NZ_JQZX01000007.1, on the reverse strand, counting down.
TGCCTGTGTCCCGGTTGACATAGACGCCCTGCAAGCTTTTGCCGTACTCAAACGCGTTCTTCTTGTATTGCTTGAGATCTTTGCTCGCCTCTATTTCCGTGCCTGATATTGACACAGGACTGCTCTTGCGCAACTTCTCAACCCTCGCAACCTTTTCCCAATCTCCAAACCAATCTTTGAAAGCTTTGGTACGAACTTGCACCCACTGATTTTCATTGAGATTTGTAGGATTGCCATTGGGAGCAAGCATAAATATCCCCTCGTCCTTTGCTTTAGATATTATGCTCCACTCCTCGTCGGAATAAACATTCGTCTGACCCTCTCTAAACAGGATGCTGCCAGCCTTTTTCTTTTCAAACCAATCTGCAAACTCCAAAGCAGCATCTACCGTTCTAAAGCCCAATGAGCCTGTATCTCCTCGTTCTATTGCCTTGTCGGGGGCTTTGGTTCCACTATTATACTCATCTGAAAGGTCTGCCCATTTCTGCCATCCCTCATTTGTCTTTTCATCTATTTCGTCAGAATAGTCATAGACGGCAATCTGAATAGCCGGGTCTGTTATATTGTCTGATACCGCCGTTAATACAGCCAATTTTGACGGCATCCCATCAACCAATAAAGGAGCGTACAACTCTTCAGAATCGTATGCTGCCTCGTCTATCTTCGTCCGTCCGCTCGTGTCCGTCTGTTTTCTGAACTCTTCCAACTCGTTTAGATAGTCCGGATTTTTCTCCTCCCTGTTCATAGAAGAGTACTCCGCAAACGGCTTGGTCTTTCTTTTGGATGACTTTATCCACTTCTTAAAATTCTCTTTAGAAACTTCTGTTATATTGCCAAGACCTTTCCATCCGGGTGAATAGTTGGATAAGTATGCTGCCTTGGCTTCCTCTATACCGGAGAAGCCATACATTACCTTGTGTTCATCAAAAGAGCCGTCTTCTTTTATTTGGTCTACAACAAAGACAGACCCCTCCTCCGGCGAGTCGGACAAGAATATGTCTATATGGTCTCCATCTTTGCCCTTGGTTCCAAGTATATATCCATAGTCATTTCGCATGGTTACGCTCCATGCCACTCCATCTTTGTCTTTTCCGCTTCTCTCACTATTCTTAGGGTTCTCTATTGTAATAGAAAATCCATCCACCTTGACATGTCCCTTCTTATAGTTGCCGGCTTCTTTCTGCGCCTCGGAGGGATTGGTATCTATGCTCTCCCTCATCTCTTCTATAAAAGAAGAAACAGGAACTTCATCCTCTAATTCATTATCGCCTTGCTGTTTGTCTTCCGAGGCATCTATATTTTCTGCAACACTAACAGATGTCTCATCCTCTTGAATATCTTTAGGATTAAGAAGTTCCTCTGCTTGTTTGAGCATTCGGAGTCTCTCCTTCAAGGCTTTCTTTTCTCTCTCTATCTCAATCCTCCTTTTCCCTTTCGATTGTTCAGGAGAAGAAATATGATCTATCTGCGCTTGAATCCTATCCACCTCATCATTGATAATCTCGGACTGCAGAGATACGTCGTCCGGAAATTCAGACACAAGAGCATCTGCGTACATCTGCGCATCACCAATGGAGTCATAATCTATATTTCCATTTTTATCAACAGGAGGCTTTATCTTATTTTGTTCTTCTGAGTCAGATTCATTTTCGATCTTATCAGGGATATAAACATCATTGGCAGAATCTTTTACATCAGTCGTTCCGATGTCTTTTGATGGGTGCTGAATGACCGACTCTTGCCCATCTTTCTCTACTCTTACAAGTATATTGCCATCCGCATCTTCTCCACGAACGACTTCCCCCTCAATTCCATCACCGAGCCGTACAACATTCCCCGGCTCGTATTGCATCCGGGATTCATTGCCCTCGTCTTTTGCTCTTCCGAATAGGTCGTTTCTCTTCTTCAGATCAACAAGCGCCTGCACATCCTCTCGTTTGGCAACCTCTTGATTGTGTCCATCAGAAACAACAACAGATCCATCCGGATTGCTTTGAAGAATTTGCACAGAACTTGTACTGCCATCCGGTCCATCTATCTCATACACATCTCCGGGATTGAAAGGCAGATCTCCATCTATCTCTCCCGCAAGCCTTTGCATTTCATTCTGTCGAACAGTTGTTTCAAGCTTTGAAAGGAGATCTTCAATGGGCGTAGATTGTACGCCTGAAAGCTGATCTATAGAGACCATCTCAAGCGCTCCTGTTGATGAATCTTTAACAACAACGCTTCCGCTGCTGCTTTCTTTATCTACATCTCCGCTGCCGTCTTCGAGTAGATGAATGTCCCCACCAACGATATAGTACTCAGTCTCATCTCTTCCGTGTATTTTTGCGGAATATACGTTACCATCTTTATTGGCATTAGACTGAATCGTCTCTCTGTCTTGAGCAATCTTCAGGTCTACACTCTCTATGACTTTATCAATCATACCTTCGTATGCGGATCGAGCATTGATATAGTCGGATACTGCCTGTATGGTCTTCTCGTCTGCTCCCGATTCACTCAATGATTGCAATTGCTCTGCAGGCGTATTGCCATATTTCAACAGCTCCTCATCCGGATCTCCTCCCCAAATAGACTCTACTCCTTCTCTGCTCTTATCATAGAGCATCTTTGCTTGATTTTTCTGAGTAGGATCTTCTATGCTATACCCCTCTTCTCTGCTCTTCTCTGCAATATTATTTACCTGATCGGAAAATCCTTTGCTGAATTGCTCAAAGGGTATGGAGGCATAGTCTGCAATATCGCCATGTGATAGAGAAGATTGGTTGCCATCAGCATCCTGAACAATCAAATTATTATCCTTGTCAACCCCTAAGACTTCCGATATCTTCCCATCCTTAGACTCCACCACATGCACCTCTCCCTGTGCTTGTCGTCTCTTTTTGTTGACATAGTTGGATGCTATCCTATTAGGCCCCCCAATAACGCCACCCATGAAAAGACCTGCTTTTGCTCCTTCAAATCCATTGCGTAGCGCCTCGTTGAGTGTGGGATAGTCTTCCGGGTTTTGGTATATCACAGGAACAAATGTTCCAAGGCTTTCCGCAGTAAATTCACTCAAACCTTCTACACTTGAATCTTTGGCGAGTTGAAGCAATGTCTTCTTCCCTAAAGCATCCGCTCCAAGCTCTCTGCCTGCCTTTGCTGCAAGCTTAGACATCTCTTGCCGTGCCGCAGGATTATCCGCAACAACCTTACCGACGGCATTTCCTATGCTGTTTTTGACTCCGGGCTTCTTTAACCATCCAAAGAAATAATCAAGAGGGATCTTCTCCGTTGCATACTCAATGGCTCCGGATGTGATACCGGACTTCCAAATATCTCCATCGCTTATTTTCTTTCCTTCCTGCTCGCTATATTGTCTGGCTTCCGCCATTGCTTGTCCTGCTGCAGAGGCAGTCATACCGCCCATTCCTATCTGCGCAAGTGGTCTTGCGAGAGGTCTCGTGGCAGGATGTAATGAACTTGCAACAGCTGCTATATTTGGCACCATCTGAGGAAGGAGATTGCCAAACCAAGCAGCGCCCTCTACCGGTCTCTGCTCTGAAAGCTCTTTGCCCGCTTCTGATATAATCTTATCCCCCCATGTTTTGTCTTCAGACCACTTGGATAGCAGTTCGACAGCTTTCTTCTTGTCCCCTCCGGACTCTTCTATTGCCTTCCTCAGAGCTTTAATGGCGCCCTTATTATCTTCCTTGTTATATTGGTATCTCTGTGGCTCCGGGTTGCTGATGCGCCACAAAGCCTCAGATATAAAGCCTCTATCTTTTTTAGACAGATCCTCCCATTTTTTATGCGCATTGCTGTACAGATGGTCTCTATACTTTAATTTGGCACCCAAAGATTTTTCGTAGCTGTCTATGTCTATTCCAATAGCATCAAAATCATTCAACACCTTGATAGCCTCAGAGGCATCACGGCTTGATCCGGTAAATAGATTCGCAGTTTCTCCAGCAAGAGCTTTCCCACCTTGTATAAGAGCTCTTCCTCCTTGCATAAATCCTTCGTCAAATCGCCTTATGGGAGCATTGCCGCCTGAAGATCGGCGCTCTTCTTTTTCTTCTGAGACTGGAACGGCCCCTCTTCGTTGAGAGAAAAGCTCTTCCTCTTCAAACCACCGATTAGACACCCTCCGACCAAAAGACGGACGCGATATTATACTATCAGAAAAGGCATCGAAGTCTTTCAGACTACCGTCTATGCTTTTAAGGTAGTCGAAGACTTTCCTTCGGCTACCCTCATCTTGCATTCTCTTCTTGAACTCATCTTCAGATCCTATGCCATCGAAATTCTTCGACAGCGTTTGATATATTCTCTTCAGTTCTTTATCTTGCGCTTTCACCATTTCCATGTTGCTTTAGGTTTTGTTTTCCCGGCAAGAGTGTACACAAACTCTCTCGCCCTCTCATTTCCATTGTTTGCTTCATTTATAATGTGTACAAGCTTTTCGTCGTCTGTAAGTTTTTTTCGAGATACGGTGGTCGTCTTGCCCTGATATGGATTCTCTCGTGTAGACCTGACCTCTCTTTCATCGCTGAGACCTAAGTCTGCAAAACCTTTCCCGATTGTCGCAGAATTGATCCTACCTGCCTCAATATCAACAATCTCTCCGTCTATCGGGATAGATATCGTCTTACCCTTTTTGTGTTTCTCCGCACTTGCCAGGCTATTAGCGGCAGACGCCCTGCTGCTTGACGCTGCCGCCCTGTTTCTGTCTATCTGACTCTGCGATAGATCTTTCTGATAAGCAGCCTCCACTTCCTTTCTGCCAGCGTCCGATTTGGCTGCGTTTATCTTGTAATAATCAAGGGCAGCCCTGTTTATTTGGTTTTCTCTGTCCCTTTTCATTCTCTCGTCTTGCTCTTGTGCATCTCGTTTTTCTCTTTGTGTAGCAAGATTGTAGCGTCTATCCTGATCTGCTCTCTGATCGTCGAAGTGGCGAGCTCTCAAAGAATAGTTGATATAGGCATCTCTATTTCTATCCCTTTCAGCTTTCAATTTATCATATCTCTGTTGTAGAGCTCCGGAGAGGCTATTACGAGGATCGTATGTACTATATGCTCCTTTAGATGCAAAGAAGAGATTAGATAGAGCAGATATGCCATCGCCTATTGAAGCAAGCAGCATATTCCTGCCCTCTCTTTTTGCAATCTCTTCTTCCTTCTTTTCGTGGTTTTGATTTAATATATCTATAGCATCCTGGTAGGACATCTTTGTGCTTGGAGCTTTCACAACAACATCTGATTCCACCTTTGGCAAAACTGCCGGAGCAGTAGATATGGGTTGAAGTGTCGGGGCTGAGATCGCAGTTCTTTGCTTGGGTTCAGTGCCGGAATCCTGCCGGACCGATGTTCTTCTTTTGCTTATTGCGTCTATCGTTCTCATTGCTTTCCTCCTTTCGACAAGAGCGGATTGGCAGCAAAAGAAGCACCGGCGCTCATGACACCTCTCACAGCATCAGCAACACCTTGCGCTCTCTGGAGTTTCATCTGAGCGACCTGAGCATTGAACGCCTCATCTCTATTTAAGAAGGCTCTTTCAAGCGCATCTTTTCTATAATCGTTTTGCGCCACAATGTCAGAAACGACATCTGTCATAGCCTTGTTGGCGGTCTCCTTCTCAAGCGCTATTGCTTCATTCGTTGCGCCCGTTACAGCCTGAGCCCCTGCCGACCTGTTAGATCTGTTGCGGATAGCGTCAGAAGCCATGTTGATCATTCTGAGAGCAGATGCTCTCTGAGTTGCATCCTCATTGTACCTTCTATCGAACAGATCTTTATTCGCTTGCTTTCTGCTTTCAAGATCTTGTTGCGCTTTTCTCATCTCATTTGCCTGAAGGACGCCACCGAGGACACTTCCAAGAACGGACATTCCGGCTCCAATTGCGATTGGTAACATATACTTATATGAATTTAATATCTGTAATCTAAGAGCGAAAGTACGATACGATATTTGTAGAAGTGTTGCAGATATTAAACTCGTAAGTATTTAATCGAGAGATGGATAATAGCAAAGAGACGAAACAAAAAGGCGTCAGAAGAGGAGGGAGACAAAAAGGATCTGAAAATGTTATCACAAGAGAGGTTCGTCTTATGATAAAGGACTTTGTTGATAATAACATGAAAACATTTATACAGAGAATGAACGCTCTCGATGAAGTGAATTATTGCAGAACGTTTGTCGCAATTCTTCCGTACTGTGCTCCTCGACTGCAAAGCGTACAGTTTGAGGATCAAACTGTCAAGGTTAAAACAATAGAGGACAAACTCGTTGAACTATCGAAAGCAGACAACAACGAATAACGAATAATGAAAGAGATAAGCATAACAATAAAAAAGAGGTCTGTCTATGAAGAGGTCTCGAAGACGACATCTTATATAGCGAAGAACGACGAAAGCACATACGAAAAAGTATCTACATCTGATGCAGACAGGCTGATGCTTGAGACATTCTGGGTCAGCACTTGCGATGAGATAACGCAAGTGGTTAAAGAGTACATTAAAGCAGTTAGCACTCAAAAGGCAACATCGAAAGTGGATCTTTCAAGCAACTACACACTCACGCTCTCTATGCCGTCGAACTTCGACACAAACCTAAGAAGCAGCATAGAGACATCTATATATTCTTACTTTATCAACTCTATATCAAGCAGATGGCTCACAATGACAAAAGAAGAGAATGTTGCTTCTTCTTACGTACAACAAGCACTTGGGCAACTCAAAGAAATTAAGGCTCTCATATATTACAGAGCAAAGCCAAAACGAGTATCAATATAAAACAGAATAAAATGGCACGAAAAAATCTAACGATTACACTACACATCTCAGAGATGATCTATGACATACAGAACAAAACATTTTTGACAGGTAGATCGAAGAGAGACGATGGGAATCATGACAAAGCTGCATATATGCAGGCCAACAATGACGAAGAAGAACTAAATCAAATACTTAGAAGTATCGGAGATCACTATAACAAACTCAGATCAATACTATCTGAATACATTGAAGATAGCAGCTCAACTGCTTCAAACAACCTGATTTCTTCAAGTAGCAATATCACTCTGGCTCTCTCTATGCCTGAAAATTATAACTCCGCCTCTGCCAACACAATCGCAACAGAGGCGCATCAGTACATAGTTAACAAATCAATAGCAGATTGGTTTGACATTACAAACAGAGAAGGTTCTGCAACGTATCTCGCGAAGTCTCAAGAGAACGTATACAACCTTATCAGATCTATACATCAGAGAAAAAGACCCGTGAGGTCATAATAACAATGAGCTATCATATATACATACCCCGTGATTTAGAGATACAGGCAGGGAAGAAGAAGCTGCAATACTGCTTCGGTCGTGAGGCTCTGTTGTACGACATCTCTAATTATTGCTATGTTCAGGGGCAGGTAATTGGCGAAGAGATAGAAAACGCAAGACACATGACTATAGATGTTGCTCAAGATGGAAACATCGACAGAGTTACAAGGGTCTTGAATCTTGCTTTTGATGAAGTTGTCGAGCTACTTTACAGAATAACAAAAGATGAAGTGGACGACAAGAGCGAATATACTAATGAGTTCCATGTTCCGGAGTCTTATCATGTAACAATGAATGTCTACGATAAATTCTCCATCACAACAGCAAATCTACTGCAAACACTTATACATGAATATCTTGTATGCAGAGCTGTAGAAGATTGGATAAGCATCACCTATGCACACCTCAAGCCGGAGTGGACGATAAAGGTAGAAGACCTCAAGAAGAAGATTAAAACCGCCCTGACAGGCGCAACAGGCAAGGCAAGAATACCTAAGAGACCTTTCTGAACAGACTTCCAGATTGGGCTATTATAGAACAGGGGCGAGAGTGTTGTACTTTCGCCCCTGTTTTTATTGTTCTGATTTTTTTATAAAAAAATGACTCGCTGGCAGATCTTACGGTATGCCAAGCGAGTACTGTTATTTCCCAAAAAGCCCACTGTATTCTAAGTGTTTAATTTCGGTCTTGATTCCACTAAGGTTCGATTTATAGCAAAACATTAAAGGCTTTCTGTAAGCCTCTTAATATCCTCTATACTGTTTATTGTGTAAGTCTCATCGTTTACCCTCACGATTCCAATCACTTCGCTTTTACGCGTGTACGCAAATAAATCCCGAAACTCAACATCAAGAGCACGAGCAATATCTGTGAGAGAGGATATAGATATTCCTTTCTTGCAATTCATCACATCGCTAATATATGAGCGACTTTTTCCGAGAGCCTCCGCAAGGTCTTTTGCCTGCATTCCTCGCTCTTTCAGTATCTCTTTTATTCTGAGCTGTACAATTTCGTCTTCCATGCTGCAAATATACTACTATATAATAATGAGTACAGAACATAAGTGTATTAAATAAAGTTAAATCAATATATTTTCTGAATTTCCTATTGTGTAGTTCAGAAAATAGGTGTATGTTTGCAGTATAAAGATAAAACACAAAGTAAAACCTAAAAACAGCAATGAAAACTATTAACAGCAGCAAGATTGAAGTTCTAAGAGAGAGCTACGAACAACAAGTAAACACTCATGAGATTTCTTTCAGAGAGTATATAGAACTCGAAGCTCAATCAGGTCATAATTTCTTCAGATTTCTTTTTGATGAAGATTTTGAGCAAGATTTCGACAGTAGTTTAACAGAAGAGCAAAGAGAAGAATATGAACGCTTTTTGAACAAGATACAAGACTACAATATCTTCTATGTCGAAGTAGAAGATGAAGAGAATACATTAGTTTGTCGAGTAGAAGAGAAGCTTGAAACAATCAAAGCAAATACGCTAACAAACAACAGCGAAGATACTAAGGTACGATTGATAGTCGTATATTATGATAACGCTCTATTTTTAGTAGAGCGTTTTAATTCCACTAAGGTACGATTGATAGTGAAAGGATAACTATTCACACGAAGAGTCAGCAACCGTTTTAATTCCACTAAGGTACGATTGATAGTTTAGAAGAAATGGTAGACTCCTTCTGGATAACATGTTTTAATTCCACTAAGGTACGATTGATAGTATTTTTGAATAAATATTATCTATCGCTGCTTCGAAGTTTTAATTCCACTAAGGTACGATTGATAGGACTTTCAGCATCTGTTTTTTTATAGTTTTACCAGATGGTTTTAATTCCACTAAGGTACGATTGATAGTGGGAAGCAAGCAGCATGTGCGTACTATCGTCTCAGTTTTAATTCCACTAAGGTACGATTGATAGTCCTATAATATGGCTATTGAAGATTTCCTAGGTATGTTTTAATTCCACTAAGGTACGATTGATAGACTGCCCCAGCTTGCTCTTGCCGTTGCATTCGCTCGTTTTAATTCCACTAAGGTACGATTGATAGAATGTGCAGCACATTTGGATGTGTGCTTATCTGCACGTTTTAATTCCACTAAGGTACGATTGATAGTCGTTATCTCCCCCTTTGCCTTCAAGCCATACAGCTGTTTTAATTCCACTAAGGTACGATTGATAGAGCCGTGCCGATGGCGGAGGCGACCGACGCCCCCCAGGTTTTAATTCCACTAAGGTACGATTGATAGAATATCACAATTCGATGGTCGAATACCGAATAGTTTGTTTTAATTCCACTAAGGTACGATTGATAGATCCTCTCGGTAACGTTGGTGGCAAATCCGCATCGTGTTTTAATTCCACTAAGGTACGATTGATAGTCCCTAATCAGGCTCCAACCTTGAGGTATATTATGTTTTAATTCCACTAAGGTACGATTGATAGAAAATGTGTCTAAAACCTTTCAAAATAAAGGATGCTGTTTTAATTCCACTAAGGTACGATTGATAGGCTTTAACAGAGTCTCTATACCGTTACGCAATAGTGGTTTTAATTCCACTAAGGTACGATTGATAGGCAACGTCAGTCTCCTGCGTTATCACTCCTTGCTCGGTTTTAATTCCACTAAGGTACGATTGATAGACAATCTCGAAGAAAGAGCTAAAATCATCAAGGCTGGTTTTAATTCCACTAAGGTACGATTGATAGACAACAGACGCAGGTAGCGTACGACACTCTCGAAGGTTTTAATTCCACTAAGGTACGATTGATAGGTCGCCCTCTCCGCCTCCGAATTTGTAGTAGAGTTCTGTTTTAATTCCACTAAGGTACGATTGATAGTTAGAGGCATTACTCACTACGACAGATACTGACTCTGGTTTTAATTCCACTAAGGTACGATTGATAGGCTCGATAGCGGGTGTAGTGTCCTTGTCGCCGTGCTGGTTTTAATTCCACTAAGGTACGATTGATAGCTCTCGTACTCGCCTGTCGCCCACACCACCGAGGATGTTTTAATTCCACTAAGGTACGATTGATAGTTTCTTCTTCTCATCCTATTCCTCCCGAAAAATTCAGTTTTAATTCCACTAAGGTACGATTGATAGAGAGGACACACAAGATGAACAAGTGTGGTATATGTTGTTTTAATTCCACTAAGGTACGATTGATAGGGATGTTATGCCTGGCGATTCTATTCGCTATAATCCGTTTTAATTCCACTAAGGTACGATTGATAGAGAATGCCTGCTATTTGTGTATCGTTTAATCCGTAGTGTTTTAATTCCACTAAGGTACGATTGATAGATCTCCAAGTTGTTTATCTTGTTGTGATAATATGCTGTTTTAATTCCACTAAGGTACGATTGATAGATTATTGTGATACCTCAAAGCTCTCCAGACACTCACATGTTTTAATTCCACTAAGGTACGATTGATAGTTTAATATATCTCAAATAGATCCGTCTGAATACGTGGTTTTAATTCCACTAAGGTACGATTGATAGTCTCGTAGAGGAATTTCTTGGGAATTTCTATCATATGTTTTAATTCCACTAAGGTACGATTGATAGAACAATGATTTATCAACTAAACAGTCGCAACAAGATGTTTTAATTCCACTAAGGTACGATTGATAGAGACAAATAGTCCGTCCTGTCGTTGCTCTCGATGTGTTTTAATTCCACTAAGGTACGATTGATAGCGTGCTTCTTCTGCATGCCGTAGTCGTTGATGATTCGGTTTTAATTCCACTAAGGTACGATTGATAGAGCATCCGCTGTCCTCGTTACCGTATCTTTTGCATGTTTTAATTCCACTAAGGTACGATTGATAGAGGCTATTGAGGGGATCGGACGGGTTGAAGTCAAGTTTTAATTCCACTAAGGTACGATTGATAGGTCTCCGACGCGTACTAATCGCATCCTCGAAACAACGTTTTAATTCCACTAAGGTACGATTGATAGCTCGATGCTCAATTGATTAGTGTTTTGCACCTTAGCGTTTTAATTCCACTAAGGTACGATTGATAGCATCGCATCTCAAATAGATTGTGGTTTCCGCATGTGTTTTAATTCCACTAAGGTACGATTGATAGCCACACCGCTATATCCTTGACAAAAATCAGCAGCGTTTTAATTCCACTAAGGTACGATTGATAGGTCCATTTGTCTGATTGAAAAATAGTGTTTATATTTGGTTTTAATTCCACTAAGGTACGATTGATAGAACGGCGGTGATGTCTGAGTCTATCATACCTCTTGAGTTTTAATTCCACTAAGGTACGATTGATAGCCATCTCTGAGGCATTGCGTCGGGCTGCAGACTTCAGTTTTAATTCCACTAAGGTACGATTGATAGCCGTAAAATTACATGAAAAAAGTGATGCAAACAAAGGGATAGAGAAGAGAAAGAGGGGATAAATTTTAGGGAAAAGTTGTCGTTCTATAATAATAGAAAAAGAGTGGGAGTTCGACAACAACTCTAATAATTTGATAATCAGATTTTATGGAATTATTTCTGAGAGAATTTGGGAAATAAATGCAGGTCAAATGTAGAGACAGACGACAAAGGGAGAGTTTTATTCCAACTATCTGATTTATTTTCAGACACTTAATAAAGGGAATCAAGAATTGGGTATGTGGGCTCGTATTTGAATATCCTTTCCTAAGATAATAAAATTAAATGCTTAAACAGAAACTTAATGAGTTTAGGAGTAGAAAGAGGGTATAAAAAGAGAGTCGCAATGCCAGATAACATTACGACTCTCTTCTTTTTTGTGGAGAATGACGGATTCGAACCGTCGACCCCCTGCGTGCAAGGCAGGTGCTCTAGCCAGCTGAGCTAATCCCCCTTAAGAGTTTGT
>NZ_JQZX01000006.1:0-225047 GCF_000765975.1 Porphyromonas canoris | reverse complement strand
GAAGTTCTGCGTATTATTTATGCAGGATATAAGATAGAGGTTACAGAAGTTCTGCGTACATCTTGTTTTGTCCAATATGCTGATATAAAGGGAGCCTTTTTGCCGAGTGCAGAAAGGCTCTTTTCTTGTTTATAGCCTTAGATTTGTCTCTTCTTTCCATTCTTTATAACTTTAAGAGAGTAGTAAACCTTAAATGCTATAGGGTATGGAAGAGAGGGATTTTATCAAGAGAGAGATTGAGAAGATCGGCGTTATTATGAGAGCGATATGGGGCTATCTGTTTGGGGGCAAAGATCGGACGGCTACCACGATTGGGACGGAAGTGGTGATGTCGAAAGATATGTTGAAGAAAGAGATGAACTTCGATGTGGATGAGTTTTTGCTTTTAGACGAATCGGAGAGCATCGAATACTTAAAGGGCTTTGAGGGGTTGGATTTTCACAATCAGGAGAGTCTGGCGGATATTTTAGCCGAAATCGGAAACCGAGAGGAGCCACACGCTTCCAAGCTCTATTTAGGCAAAGCCCTTTTCTTGTACGGAACTGATCACGAAACAGAGTCAAACCTATTCTTTCGAGAGGGAAGAGAAAGCTGCAAAGATAAGGTCGCAGTTGTAGTATTGTCGTAGCTCCTTTTCTTTTTCGTCGTTTGGTGTAAAATAAATCTTTTAAGCCTTTTTACTTCTTCGTTTTATCGGGTTGTAAAAAGGCTTTAATCGTATTATGTTTTACGAACCGGGGGCTGTTTTGTGAAAATCAGCACTTGATTTGCAGGAGTCAAAGCACGACTTGCCGAAATCAAGGCTTGATCTTATATATTATATTCGTTCAGACAAAGATTTGAATCTTTATAAAGAAATATTTATATCCTTTTATCGAATATTTATACCTTTGCAAAAAGCTGTCCGGATTGTGAAAAATAGAATAAGAGAGTCCGGATAACGATCTGACTACAATAAAAACACTTTGTTTATGAAAGGACTACATTTCTCTATCTCCTTGTTAATAGCTCTGCTTGCCCTTAGCGGTTGCCGGAAAGGAGATCTTCAAGAAATAAAGGGAAACGAGGAGAGAATCATCAAGGTTTTGGTCGAGATGCCCGAAGAACCGGCTTTAAGAGCGGAAGCGGGAGAGAATACCGAGGGCAATAAACTCTTGCTTCGTTGGAGGAGAGGGGAGGAGTTGACCCTTTTATTCAAGCAGGAAGATGTTCTAAGTGAGCTCATCAAAACTCCTTTGGAGAATATTTCTTCTGACAATAAGAGTGCAACTTTTGAAGTGAAGCTTCCCAACACCATTGATGCAGAAAAGCCTTATACGCTTTATGCTTTTTCATCTTTTCCGGGAGAGGGAATAAGCGTGAAGGATGGACGGATAATGATGGATATAACACCCATTGTGGGGATGAAGTTGGAGGATGTGTCTGTCCCGGTTATGTCTGTTGTCAGTCTCTCTGATGGGAAACAAGAGGTACGGGCGATGTTTTCGGTTTTTGGCACGATAGAGTACATCCGCCTTCGTAACGGATCCGATAAGGCGTTGAATATCTCTTCCTGCCATCTTGCCGGAGTTGGAGGAGCAGAATGGAGATATATGCCGATGGGCGATAGATATTATCATTACGATCTTTTTGAGAATAAAGTTGTAGAGTCCGATGGGGCTAAAAGTATTATCACCCCGAAAAAGGTTACAAATATCGCGCCCGGAGAAGAGGGGCTGTTTGCTTCGTGGTTTTATCCGCTTGAGAAAAGTTTGCCGGTCATGCTTCTCCGGGTTAAGTCCGCAGACAGTGAAGAAGACATTTATTCGGAAAATTCAAAACCGGCAAAAGCCATCGGGATGGAACCGGGTAAGGCGTACAGAGTGCTAGCAGAATGGACAGGACGCTCTCTACAAATGAAAGGACGAGATGTAATCCCGACCGATACTCCATTTATTACAATGGTAACCGCCAAAGAGACGGGGCAGACCATTCGTCTGCTTTTGGCTGCGAAAGAAGAGAACAGATCCAAGATATGGATAGACCTGAATGGTAACGGGCTTTTGGACGAAGGAGAAAATGATATTGTTTGGGCTGATTTTAACAACGACTTTAATAACGATGAGTATAAAGAGTATCGTTTTTCTTCTTCAAAAATCACCATTTATGGTCCTGTTACAGCTTTGGAGTGTTCCGGAAACAAGCTTCAGGAGTTGGTCGTGAACGGAAGAGAGAGTCTGGAGATGCTATCTTTTTACGAAAATAATCTTAGCACTTTGGATTTAAGCCTCTGTAAGAGATTAAAGTATCTGGATTGTGAAGACAATGCAATCTCCTCTTTGGACATCAGTAGGTGTAAGGAATTGAACGTTTTGTGGTGCTCCAATAACGGGATTAAGGCTCTGGATGTGAGCGAATGCAAGGATTTGCGCGTGCTGGGATGCTCGAAAAATGAGCTTGAGGAGCTGAATATAGTTGAAAATAAAAGACTTCAAAACCTCTCTTGCCATGGAAATAAACTCTCCTCTTTGGATGTAAAAGGGTATAGTTCACTTGAAAGGATAAGGTGCGATGGCAACAAACTCTCTTCTTTGGATCTGGAAGGCTGCATCGGTTTAAGGAAGCTTTACTGCTTTGAAAACAGCATATCTTTTTTGAATATCAAGGATTGCAAAGCATTGAATAACCTGTGGTGCAACAAGAATATGCTCTCTTCTCTGGATCTTTCCGTATGTCTCTCTTTGGAAGAACTCTATTGCGGAGATAACAGTCTGACGGAATTGGATGCAAGTAACCATGAGAGTCTGAGACTTCTTGAATGTCATAATAACCTCCTGACCTCTTTGAAAGTAGAGAAATGTGTCGCTCTCCGGGAGCTTTATTGCGATGATAATAAACTTTCGGTCTTGGATGTGCGAGACTGTAAAGCGTTGTCCCGTTTCTGGTGTCAGAGTAATGAACTGGAGATACTGGATGTCAGCTCTTGTCCTAATATCGCCGATTTGCCTTGTCAGAATAATAAATTGAAGTCTCTAAAACTGAGCAGAGATCCCTCTTCCCAGTTGAGCTATCTTACAATGCAGAAAAACAAAATGGATGCTTCGGCATTGAATGCCGTATATGAAGCTCTACCCAATAGGGAGGGAAAGGAGATGGGCATTATCGAAGCTGTAGATAATGATGGTTATGCTACCTCTGATGTGAGCATAGCCACTGCAAAAAACTGGAAGTTTCAACCTTATGTCGCCGGTTCTTCTACACCGACCCGAAGAAAAGAGCTCAAATAAGTATAAAGATAAAGGGAGAAAATCCGATGCGCGGATCTTCTCCCTTTTATTGTTCAATAACAAACTCTTGTTTGTCGAGCCGGGTATCAGTTGGTTTTATGCAGATACTTCAGCTCCGATAGCTGCTTGTTGGCTTCCACTATCTTATTCTTGAGATTCCTCTTGTAAGCCTTGAAGCGAGCGCGCAACTCCGGATCTCCCACAGACAAGATCTGCACTGCCAAAAGAGCAGCATTGAGAGAAGCATCTATTCCAACCGTTGCAACGGGAATGCCGGGAGGCATCTGTACAATGGCAAGAAGGGCATCAAGACCTTGAAGAGATGCGCTGATAGGAACACCGATTACGGGAAGAGGAGTCATGGAAGCGATCACGCCACAAAGGTGAGCCGCCATCCCTGCTGCTGCAATGATGACTTGTACACCCCTATCTTCGCATTCGGTAGCAAACTTTTCTACCTCTTGCGGTGTGCGGTGTGCGCTTAGCGCTTGTATCTCAAAGGGCACCTGCATCTCTTCCAAGAGATCGGCTGCTTTCTTCATCATGGGCAGGTCTGAAGTGCTACCCATGATTATGCTTACACGAGGGGTCATCATTTACCGATTAGAGCCTTATAGTCTGCTGCTGAAAGGAGAGCATCTACATCGGCAGGGTTAGCAACTTTTACTTTTACTATCCAGCCTTCTCCGTATGGATCCGAGTTGACCAACTCAGGAGTATCTTCGAGAGCTTCGTTAGCTTCGAGCACTTCTCCTGCAACAGGCAAGAAAAGATCGGAAACAGTCTTTACCGCTTCGATAGAACCGAATGTCTCTTCTGCTTCAAGCTCGTCTCCCACGGTGGTTACATCTACAAAGACGATTTCTCCAAGCTCGCTTTGAGCGAAGTCTGTTATACCAATGAAGGCTACATCACCCTCTAAGCGGATCCACTCGTGATCTTTTGTGTACTTTAGATTTTCTGGAAAGTTCATAATTCTAATGATATTGGTTTTATTGTTATAGTGAATATTTGTTCTGCTTTTTTCAGCTCCTCAAAGATACAAAATTATATCTCTTTACGAAGTCTTGCCACCGGTATTCCTAATTGTTCTCTATACTTAGCCACGGTACGGCGAGCAACATTCAGTCCTTTCTCTTTCAGCTGCGCCACCATAGCTTCATCGGAGAGTGGAGAGCTCTTGTCTTCCTGCTCTATCAGCTCTGCCAAAAGTTCCTTTACATGTCTGGTCGAAATCTCTTCTCCGGCATCGGTCATTGTTCCTTCCGAGAAGAAGTGTTTTAGCGGAAAGGTTCCGAAAGGGGTCTGAACATATTTCGTGCTTGTTACTCTGGAGATCGTGGAGACGTCGAGACCTGTGGCATCGGCAACATCTTGCAGGATGAGCGGCTTGAGATAGGCTACATCTCCCATGATGAAGTACTCTTTCTGCATCTCCACTATCGCCTGCATTGTAAAAAGAAGCGTCTTCTGACGTTGGCGGAGAGCTTCTACGAACCAACGTGCATCGTCTATCTTCTGTTTTACAAACCGGGCAACCTCTTTTTTCTGCTGCGGAATGCGTCTGATGTCTCCGCTGTATTCGCTCATCTGTTGAGTGAATGTCGTATTGACGCGTACCGGAGCAATCCCATCGTTATTGAGGGATACCATGAACTCATCATCGTGTTCTTCCACAATAAAGTCGGGAACAACGGTAAAGAAAGTCTCTTCAAGACGGGTGTTAAAGTCGAGTCCGGGTTTGGGATTGAGGTGCGTGATCACTCGGATGGCTTCTCTCAACTCTTCATCCGTAAGATGCAGACGAGAGATGATCTTGTCGTAATGTCTGTTGGAAAACGGCACAAACATCTGTTCAAGAATCTTTTTGGCTATTGCTACGGCGGTTGTTTCTTCTCTTCTTTCCAGCTGTAACAGCAGACAGTGACGGAGATCTTCTGCTCCAATACCGGGAGGATCGAGCGTTTGTATAACGCTTAGAACATGTTCTATGGTCTCCAAATCTGTGTTTATACCCATCCGTATGGCAAGATCGTCTTGTATGGACAGAAGATCTCGCCGGAGATAACCATCGTTATCAAGGCTTCCGACAATGTAGCGAGCCACTTCTACCTCTTCGCCGGAGAGTGATGTCAGGGAGAGCTGAGAGAGCAGATGGTCTTGCAGAGAGCTTCCTTCCGTGAAAGGGATCTCCTCTCGCGGCGTGCGATGTTGCTCTACTTGTCGGAGTTTGTACTCGGGAACATCATCTATGGAAGCGTAGTCGCCGAGTATGATTTCATCTTGAGAGATCGGCTCAAGCTCTTCGTTGTCGTTCTCTTTTCTTGTATCGTCATCCTCTTCCACTCCTTCTTCCAATGCCGGATTGATTTCCAATTCGCTCTGTATCCGATCTTCAACCTCGACATTGGAGAGTCCGATCATCTGCATGAGCTGTATCTGCCGAGAGGTGAGTCGGGCGGTCTGTCGCTGTTTGAGCTTCTGGTCGTTCATGTAGAGTAAGATATTTAGAATGGATAGCCGATGGCGAGGTGGAACGAGAAAGCATCTTTCCAGATCTTCTTCCCGAAAGTGTTGAAGTATCCATTGATCCCGGTAGAATAAGGAGCATGGAGAGCCACTCCGGTATCGAATCTGATGACCAGATAAGAGAGGTCGTATCTTATGCCTAAACCTGTTCCCAAAGCGAGGTCTTTGAAGAAAGACTTTCCGGTGAGCACTCCTCCCGGTCGGCTTTGATCTTCTCGCATCAGCCAGATATTGCCGGCATCTATGAATGTTGCAAGCTCAAGGCTTCCGAAGAGCTTCCTCCGATATTCGATATTTCCTTCAAGACGGATGTCTCCGGTGCGATCCATGAAGTTGTAGATGCTGTATTCGGTGGGACGATATGAGCCCGGACCTATCGTGCGGACATTAAAAGCCCTGATGCTATTGGCACCACCGGAGTAAAACTGCTCCGTATAAGGTGCCACCAACATATTTCCATAGCTGTATATAGCCCCGGCAAAAAGTCTGGTTGCGAGCTTCTCTTTGCTGTTCCAGCTGTACGCATATCGCATCTCTAAAGAGCCTTTGACAAACTGTGCAAACGGATTGTTGATAAATGTCTTCTGTTTGGTGAAAGGTTCTCCTCGTAGCGCATAGATGGTGCTGAGGATATTTCCTGCTTCCGAAACGGATGCTTCTATGGAGAATGTGTGAGGAGAGTCTCCGTCTATCTGCTCATACCCGAAAGTATATCCGATAACCGGAATAAACTGGTCTTGGAAAGATAGTGCAAGAACCGGGTTGGCAGAGATGATCGAATCGAATTTAGCCGTTGTGCGCAACAGAGAATTGTAGGTTACTCTGATAGGAATAATGGTATGGCGCACACCTCTCTGTGGTTCGATATTGTAGGCAATGCGACCGGAAAACTGTCCTAATCTGTAAAAAGATGAGCGGTTCAGAAATCCTCCCGTGATAGAGAAAGAGGTAGTTGCAGGTGTCTTTTGAAACCTCTTAGGCAGGAATGGCAACATGATGCGAGGGAATGTGAGGGAGGAGTTAACGGATATGCCGTAGCTGTTGATATCCCACGAACTGCCGGGCAGATTGCTTTTTCTGGTCTCCCATTCGTAGTTGGTGCCCACCTGCATAGAGAGAAGTTCACCTCCTCTAAAGAGATTCTTTTTGTTGAGAGTCAAGGATAGTCCCGGACCTAACTGATTGTTACTTTTGCTTTTGAATACCGTTTCAAGCTCTGCGTAGTAGGGGAGATCCGCTTGGGAAGATATTGTAACATTGAGCCTGTTCGGTATAGAGTCTGAAGGTGTGTAGTTCACATCGGAGAAAGAGAACGTGTTCAGTGTAGCCAAAGATTGTACCGTGCGATTCTGATAAGAAGCATTGTACAGCTTATCTTTTATGAATCGGATCTTACTTCTAAGCACTCCTGCTCTTACGGGGATCTTCTTATTGAAGCGGAAAAGTACGCCGTCCAGCATCAAGCTGTCCGTTAGAGGAGATCGCTCACTATCGTACACATTATAACTGATATTCCCTATATACCAGGGCTGATACGCTCTCGGATCTGCTTTATTAGAGAGATTGACCTTCAGATGCACACCTTTTTCTCTCAGGGTTGTGTCTGCCTGATAGACGATATTGTCCGGTCTGAAATAGTAGTAGCCCTGATTTTGCAACAGTCCGGCTATTCTGTCTCGTTCTGCTTCAAGAGTTGAAATGCTGAAAGGACGCTTTTTCTTAATCAAAGAGATCGGGGCAGAAAATAGATCCAAACTGTCCGGAGTAACAATGTCAATATCGTACTCTACACTATCTATCACGTGAGGAGCTCCTTGTGAAACGTAATACTGGACAAGAGCCTGCAGAGAATCTTTGTTGTAGATAAGATTATGACTTACGGATGAATGAAAGTAGCCATACTCTTGTAGGATTTGCTGAGCGATGGTGGAACGTCCGGACGGATTGACATTAGAAATAAAGATAGGTTTGGAGGATAGAGTCTTCTCCAACCAACGTGTGAAAGTATTACTTTCGTTACCTATCTTTTCATTGAAATAGAAACCATAGGTAAACGGCAACCTTAGCTTCGTGTGTCCGAAAAGGCTTCCGTTAGGTGCTTTTTTAAGAGCATTTTCTACTTCTTCCATTGCTCGGGAAGAGTGTCTTGGGTATGTCTTATCTTTATCTTCCACCTTTATTTTCTCCATCCCAAGGTAGAACGTCTCTCCCTCAGGGACATATTTGCTCGCAGAGCAGGCTGCAATCAAAAAGATTACAGCGATGGACAGAAAGGCGTTAAGGCTATGATGTCTATTGTTTCTTCTCATCTTTCGGTTCTTCTATTGCTTTAGGTGCGGGCGTTACAGGCTCTTCCTGTGTCTTCAAGAGTATTGGCTTGGTCTTGAAGTTGAAGAGATCTTTCAGTCTGTAAAGCCTTCTTCTCAAAACATAGCCGGCTCCGGTCTCGATGACTTCACCGTCCAATATGTTTTCATAGTCTTTTTTGTGGAAAAGACGAAGATAGTGAGTGCCTGCCTGATCCAACCTATAATCCAACGATATGTTGTCTATAAAACTTTGGTTGGCACTCTTGTTCGGATTGGCTGTTTCTACCTGTCCACCGATCTGAAGCGTTATACGATCGTTGTAGAACTTCTTTGCAATCGAGTAGGAGTAGTTTGTTCCTCTTTTTCCTTCGGCATCTTGCTCTATTCCCAAGTTTATATCCGCATTGATAAGATCTCCCACCAAAGCATTGAACTCTTTTGTTACAAGAGACATCAGCGTACTGTTCACATCAAAACCGGAAGCACCTGCCTGCGTAGAGCCTAAGTAAGTACCGAGAGACAGGAGCATCAGAGCCTGGCGAGACTTTTCTTCGTCCGTCATGGCGGCTATGTTGTTTCTCAGAGTAAGATCTTCCGGAGCATCCAGAGTGAAAAGAAGGGCAAGATCATTCACTCTGTTCTTTGCCATGACGCTGACATCAAAGTTGACCTTCCTTTTCGGTTCACCCGGCAGAGCCACTGTCGAAGAGATCCGTTCCGTAGCCTTAAAGTTGATAAACGGATTCATCACATCGCCACTCCAAGAGATATAGTTTCCTCTATCCACCTTGAACTTCTTCGAGATGATAGGTGCTTGGTTTATGGCAATAAATCCATCGTTGAAGTTGTATGTACCGCTTAGAGACATCTGCCCGTATGGTGGGTATCTGAAGTTGAGATCTCCTCCCCCTTGTACCTGCACGGCATTACTGCCATCTGCGGTAATCTCCGCACCCAAAGATACTGCCGGATCTACGTGAAGAGCGAGCGTTACATCCAATCCTCCCAGTGAGAGTGTATCCACATCTGTTTTCTTTGCCGTAAAGAGAGTGTCTCTAAATTCCGTAAACTCTATAAGACCATCAAAGCGATTTCTTTTCGAGAGTTTGGAGTCCTTTAGAATATAGGTGAGGTTCGTGTTTCCATTGATTGAGAGAGCACCTCTCACCTTCATTGTAGAAGCAGGACCGGAGAGACTTATATCCGTACTCACGCCGAGGCGACCATATAAAAGAGTCTGTTGGGTGCGCTTGGAGTCTACGAGCAGTACATCATTTCCTCGCAGGTTCAGTTTTAGCTCGTTGTCTCCGGTCAGTTCGACAGAACCATTCAACATGAGTGAAGTATTGTTGAGAGTCTGAATAGTGAACCTGTCCAAGCGAATCTTATCGTTGTCTATCCGGATCGGCTTCGAGTCTATGCCGTATCTGTTGTTCAGAGCAGCAGAGTACACGCTGCCATCCTTGATGGAAAGATAACCCTGCATCTTGGTCGGTTTCATCTGTTTGATGTCTCCATTTCCTGAAGCATTCGAGAGTTCTGCATCCACATTTCCGGCAAGAGAGACCAGGTCGTCCGGCAAGAACGGATTCGCTTTAGACATTGGGAACTTATTCACAACCAATCTCCAAACCGGATCTATCCCCTTGTTTTTAGAGATGAATGCCTCTCCCGTTGCGGCATTGACGCCATCCAGCTGTACATCCATTGCGGCATAAGAACCTCCGCTTACCGGCTCATATACTCCCATAACCGCTATATCTCCCACTTTATTCTTTTGGAAGTGGAACTTATCCAATGATGCTTGGGCAATGTATTTGTCTCCATCCGATCCTTTGATCCAGCGTAAGTCTGCATTCAAGATACCATCCATGTTCGGAACGACTCCTAAATTCTGAATCCGTTTAAGGTCAAACTTCTGTACCAAAGCGTTCATAACATATTCGTCTCTCACGTATTTCGTGTCGAGAAGAATCTTACTCTCCGGATCATCTGATGCTTTGAGCAGGACGTGCGCCTCTATATTCTTGTCCGGCTTCAGCGGTATCTTCACGTAGCTTTTTCCATCGTTCAGGAACTTATTGTACACCAGCACGGGAGGATCCGGTGTTAGCGCGAAAGTAATATCCTCTCTGTTCCACTTTGCACGCACGCCCAGCAGGAGCAGGTCCTTCGATTCTTTATCTTTCAGATTGGCGAAAAGCTCGGCATGTTTCATATTGGTCGTAAGGTTCACAAACGCTTCAAAAGGATCCTGATTCCTGAACTTCTGTTTGTGAACAGCCCCTACGGCATAAAACATAGTGGTATCTTGGAATATGGTTAAGTCCATTTCGTCTATTCTGAATGTGTCCTTTTGGAAGCCATTCAGATAAAACTCTCCGGAAAGTCCGCTGTCGGGAGAGGTGCGAATATCAAGCGTGGTACTCTTCCAACCATATCTGTGTTCGTCCAGATAGGAACGTATAGGATTGTTACGCCCCATGGAGAAAGAGATATTCGCATCCGGATAGTGCTCTATCCAGTGACTTATGGAGTAGTTGTTCGTGGTATCTGTCGTAAACAGAGAGATCTCCTTGCTCACACTCTTTATGCGATTCAGAAAGTCATTCAGTCCGTTCTTGGAGTTGAACGATAGCACGAGGTCGCCCGAATTGACTTTCGCCATCAGACTTTCAGCACTGCTTCGAGCAACAAGATCCAAGTTGGTCGGTCTTATGATCTTTCTATCCGTCTCTATGACGCAGTCCACGATTTTTCCCTCTATATCATACTTCTGCTTTGTATCTGTACGGACGGCGGCGAGGAGCTTGAAGGTAGAGCCCAATACCGGTCCGGATCCGAGACCTATCAGGGACGGCACTATGGTATCCACCTCAAGGCGGAGAGAGGCATCTATATCCTCTTTCGCCAACCGGGCATCCAGCTGTCCCATCAGCGTAACGCCCTCCGCTTCCGAGTTCAGTGCCGCAAAGAGCTGCTGCTGTTCGAGCTGAGAGACCATTACGATATTGCCCAGACTCTTGTGGTTATAGGTGAGAGTGTCGAGAGACATCTCCAGGCGTGCAAATGTTTTCGGGGAGAACGGATCTTTGCCTCGCCCCTCTATTTTGATGTGTGCCTGTAAGTCGCCAATGGTGTCTTTCGGTAAAAATTGCTGTACCGACAGTCTGTTCGTTTGGGTTTCAAGCTCAAAGCGTTCCGACTTCAAGCCATACTTCCCGGCTGCTTCGAGAGAGCCTCTTGGCGTTTCGAGTCGGGTTGTGAGATCTATAAGATTGTTGCGGTAAGAGGCATCGGCAAACAGGAATATATCGCTTGGTATGGTCCATCTGTCGCTTGTCAGCCCCATCTTGTCCAGATACTCCATGAGACCGGACTTCGTTTGCGCTTCCAATCGGACGTTGCCACTTCGACGCTTCTCGTTCAGAGGGAGCTGTGCAGAGCCGTTCATCAGCAGAGATACCACCTCTTTGGCTTCCACCTTACCGTTGAACTTCACTCTTTCCTCGATCTCTCCTGTCGCATCTACTTCTATTGTTATCGGATTTTCAGGCAAAGAAAAGCTTTTAGGAAGCAGGAATGCCGCATCTTCCGGATAGATTTCGCCGAAAAGATTAAGAGCAACCTCCCCGACGGAGTCCGGCATCCATTTGTGCATCGGAACGGAAGCATTTGCCGTTATGAAGCTCTTTTTTAGCCGTATCTCAAGGTCTTTTACGTTGGCTTGTCTCTCGTCTATATCAAGTGTCGCTTTCAGATCTTTCATTTCCCAAAGATCCGCACACTTGAAGTGCCCTTTTGCGATATTGCCTTTGACGTTCAACGTATCGTAATAGATATCGTACCCTCTCACGTCTATCTCCCACGGAAGAGCCAGGAACTCCACATCTTCTACCGGCTGAAGGACATCCACTCCGCCTTTTATGCGGGCATACTGCACAAAATAAGACATCTTTCCTACATCCGCAGCTATTCCTCGTATGACAGCTCTATCTACACAAGTGGAGAAGAAAACGGTATCGCTACCCATACTCATGCTGTAACGAACATCTTGTATGCCTATGTCTTTAGCCGTAATCATCCAGTTGTTTGGGACGGAGTCTTTGGGCTGATTCTCTTTCATCTCTCCCAGTGAGAGGTAAAGGTCTGCACCATTCAGATCCAAGTCTCTAAGGTGTATGCGTTGATCTTTAAGCCTTATCTTCAGTCCGCTCCCTCTAAGCTGATGCACGTATCCGTCTATTCGGAGTACGCTATCCACTATCGGCATATGAATGCGCAGAGAGTCCAGCTCCAAAATGGAGATCGGAATATCTCCACTCAGAAGCAGAGGGATGGGGATCTCTACATCTATCCGTTTGAGCGAGGCAAGCGTATCTTTCTGCTCCGGATCTACTGCGAAGACATCCGATAGATGGACTTTTGCAGGGAATTTGATTCGGAACTTTCCTATACTGAGATCCACTCCCAATAGGGGAGAGAGCTGTTCGGATGCCACTCGTGCGGCAAACTGCTGCACTCCGGGGATGTAGAAAAGAGCGGACAGCAGGAATGGCAAAGCGATTAAGATGCCCACAATCCACAGCAGCAGGCGAAGCCATAGCCCCCTTTTCTTCTTTTTGGGAGTGGTCTGCGACTCTTCTTGCAAAGATAGGTCTTTGGGGGCTGCTTCTTCGTTATTGTCGGGAGAGGATATTGGTTGCTGTCTCTGTTCTGACATAAAAGTTTGTCGTAAGCTCTTAATTCAAACAAAGATAGCAAAAAAATCGGAGCAGCAGCGGGCTTTCCCGTCATATCTTCTCGCTTTTTGTTCCTATTGAAATATGTTCAAGAGGTATTGATAAACAAAGAGATAGAGTGCTAAATCCTTTAGATTGAAGCATGAAGCTCCATGAAGGATTTTGATTTTGAGTTTTCCGGAAGCGTTGTATCCGCTTTTTGACCCTGCCGATTTTCTTTCTCTTTTAGGGTATAAAGGTCTGCTTTTAGGATGGGAGTTTTTATATAAAAACGGATTGTGGAAAACTTCCATTGCAGAACTTTATCCGGAATGATTTTGCCTCTTTTCTTCTGTTTGTTTTAAGGCAATATTTTGATTTTCATTTAGATATGGCGAAATCTCAAATTCGGAGAGAAATTTTTCTCAGTCCGTTTGATGAGGCTTTTTCGCGTTAATAGTCGTAAATTTTAATACAGCTGTCTGTGAACATTTCCTAATAAAGAAATCTGCCTTTTCAGGTGCATTTTTGGGCAAAAACAGGTAATCAGCTGATATTTAGTGCTTTGATGGTTTTGGCTAAACACATTAATCGAATCCGGTAAACGTGTTTAATGAAATCACTAAACGTGTTTACTGAAAAATTAAACACGTTAAGCCGAAAGAATATGCTCGTTTAGCGTTTTGGTTGAACAGGTATCAGAAATTGTGTTAATAAATCGGGGTGGATTTAACAATTCTGCCGTGCTCCGAAATGAGGTGCTTCGAGTGAAATAGAGAGCGGTTTCCAGAACCGGAATGAGAGGGATGGAATATATAAAAACAGCGATGCCGGAGGGGGTGAAAACAGGGTAGGCAAAAGGGAGATTTCGTATGCTGAAAAAATGAGCAGGCAGACCCCGGTGTCTTAACGGCCGGATCCTGCTGCTCGAAATGATAAAAGGGAGAAAAAGGCGTTCGTCAGCTTAGAGCCGAAGGTGCTTTCTCCACTTTTGAGCGGTCTCTTTGAGAATAAGAATGCCTTCCGGTCCCAAGTTGCACAAGAGATCCAGAGAGGAGAGATTGGGCAAGAAGCCGTGATGATCCGCAAAAGTCTGATAGTAGTGCGGAAAGACGATAGGCGGATGCTTGGTAATCTGCCGGTCACAGAGTATCTGGAGGTGCATGCCGTTGGATACAATCTCATCTTCCGGTACATGTATCGGAGCGGTGATATGCCATTCCCGACAGATCCAGTTGAGCCAAGCCTCATTGTAGTCCACCAGCAGAGGAGTGGGGTTATAGAGCAGCCGCAGGATCTCTTCCTCATAAAACTCATAGTATGGAGAGGAGCTGTAAGCGGAACGAAGGCTTTGCTCCGCCACTCTTCTCCAGTCTCCATGCTCACTGATGGCTATAAGGGCAGTTGGAGGAGCAGGATTGGGGTATTTCTCTACCGGTACAGAGATACTCATTCTACCAGTAGCTCCGTAGATGTCGAATCTGTTTCTGTAACTCTGTTTGCTGTATGGTTCATCTATAAATACGGCTACACTCTCGCCCATAAGCAGGGAAGAGATATAGAGAATAGAGGGTATGGTGGAAGTGGGAAGGAATATCATTGAGTCTGTTTTTATATCAGTCCGTCAGAAAGGGGAGCATCTGCATGCAAGGTTTATAGCTCTTTCTGTGTATGGGAGAGAGACCGATCTTTCGGATTATCGCTTTGTGAGATGGGGTGGGATAGCCTACATGTTTGTCGAAACCATACTCCGGATACAGCTCATGGCTCTTCTGCATCACTCTGTCCCGATGTACTTTTGCCAAAATAGAGGCAGAGGCGATGGAGGCAAAGCGGGCATCTCCTTTTACCAGACAGGTATAGGGGATAGAGGTAGAGGGAACAAACCGGTTGCCGTCTATCAAAAGATGATCGGGGGAGAGCGTCAGATTTTCCGCTGCCCGGCTCATGGCAAGGCAGGAGGCTTGATAGATGTTTATGCGATCTATGGTTGCCGGGTCTATCTCCACGATGGAGAAGGCATCGGAACAGGAGCATATCCGGTCGAACAGCGTTTCTCTTCGCTTGCCGGTGAGCTTTTTGGAGTCGTTCAAAGAGGGCAGGAGGTCGAGAAGGTGCGGATTGTCCGGAAGCCAGATCACGCTTGCAGCCACCACCGGACCGGCAAGAGCTCCGCGCCCAGCCTCATCGCATCCGGCTTCTATCCTGCCTTTTTCAAGCCACGGAAGCAGGTCAAAGGTTTTGTCTGCTCTCATATTCTCTCTCATATTTGTTGTCCAGCGTTGCCTCTTTCGGCTCTACGTGAATGATGATATGGGTCTCTTCTCCATACTCTTTCCGTAAAATGGCCTCGATAAGCTCGGTAAGGTGATGGGCTCGCTCTACTGTCATCTGTCCGTCAACCATGATGTCCACCTCGATGGCTATTCTCTGCCCCACTCTGCGAGTGCGCAGGTTGTGCGGATTGGATACTCCCTCGACGCTTTCTACCATTTCCCGAATCTTTTGTTCGGTCTCGGAGGGGAGAGCCTTCTCGGACAGCTCTCGGAGAGAGTTCATACCGATCTCCATTCCGACCTTTATGATGAGTACCGCAACGAAGATGGCGGACGCAGGTTCCATAAATCGTGCTCCCTCTCCAAGGAAATAGGCGGCAGACAGACCCACCAACACTCCGACGGAAGAGAGGGCATCGCTTCTGTGATGCCACGCATTGGCGGCAACGGCAGAGCTGTTCACCCTGTGAGCCACCCGGATGGTGTATCTGAAAAGGATCTCTTTAGCCACAACGGAGAGCAAGGCAGCCCAGATGGCTATTGCGCCCGGCTTTTCTATCATGACCCCTTCGAGGAAGTAGCGATAGAGCTCTTCCACACTCTTTGCCAAGATAAAAGCTCCGACCACAAGCAGAGAAAGAGAGATGAGAGCCGAGGCTATCACTTCGTATTTGCCGTGTCCGTAAGCATGGTCATCGTCCGATGGCTTGGCGGCTATACGGGCACAGAAAAGAACCACAGCGTCTGTAAGCAGATCGGTAGCCGAGTGAACGGCATCCGCAATCAAGGCTCCCGAATTGCTCAGTACGCCTATAACTCCTTTCACCACAGGAAGTATCACGTTGCCTATGGCTCCTATAAGCGTTACTTTATATATCTCCTTTTTTCTTTCTACTGCGTTCATAGCCACTTTCTTGCGGTTACAAAGGTAAGAATTTTCAAAACCTTCTCCGGTATATATCAGATCTTTCCTCTTTGAAAAGCTTTTGGACATTCTATTTATGATAAAATAATGGCTATCTTCACCGTCGATATTTCAAAAAAACAAAGAGGATGATATGAAAAAGAAAATTATAGGGGCGGTTTCTGCTCTTTTATTGGCGTTTTTCTGCTATGGGGAAAGCAATGCACAGGTTCGGATTAAGGGAGAAATAGGAGCCGGACTCTTTTCGGCAAATGTAGGTGTTTATGCCACCATCGGAAAGCATCACATGGTCGGCGCTACCGCTTTGGGCGGATTTGTCTTTCCTGCTCTTGCCGGACAGATCTCTCCTCAATACCGCTACTATATCTCCGGACATCAATCCGATCCGAAGGGTTGGAGTGGGAGCTTTTTCCTGAATGCCGGGGCGAATTATCTTGTCCTTAACGATTTGTCGGCAAGACCATCGGGTGATACTCAGGCTAAAAAAGGTTTGGAGAACCGTTACTACTTCAATGTGGGAGGGGGATATGAGCTGAGGTATAAGAAGTTTTATATCCGTCCGACCGTGAATGCGATGCTCCCTCCTCCCGGAAAGGGTGCTACCGAAATGCTTTCTGCAGTCTATACTGCCTCTCTTTTGCAAACATCCATAGGGTTCAGGTTTTAGACTTTTCCCTGTTCCCGTTTCGGAAAGATGGCAAACCGAAGCAATATTTACACTATATTTGCAGAGACTGGTCGTGCAGAGATTTTCCGGGAAGTGCTTCCGTTTTGGTTTCCGCATACCTAAATCAATAGAGGTTGAACCTAATGTATGTATAAGATGAAAAAGCTGATATTTTTTCTCGTTATAATCTGCTTAAACCCTGTGGCGAATATTTTTGCACAGGAACAAGCAGTGAAATCCGAGACTTCTGGTTACAGAAAGAATGAGATCTCTGTGGACTTCTCTTCTCTTGCCTTTGCCCGGATTCCTCACTTTACTTACGAGCGTATGTTGGACGAGGAAATGGGATTCGGAATAAGGGCTTTGTATAATCCTACTGTTTGGGTAGACTCCGGTATGTCCACATCTTTTGTGGGACCTTATTTCAGATGGTATTTCTTTGGTCGTTCTACTCCCGAAAAGCGCTACGCTTCCGGAATGTTCGTGGAGCTGAACAGTGCTTTGGGACACATGAAGCAAGAACTTGTAAGACGCTATTCCAACGGCAAAGAATATCAGTATGTTTTTGGTGGCGGTATGGGTCTCGGCTTAGGCTATAAGTATGTAAACAGCAAAGGATGGAGCTTCCAGATCTATATGGCAGGGGGACGCTCTCTTTCTGATGCGGATGTCGGATATTTTATCCCGGCGATAGCTTTGGGTAAGAGATTCTAAGCAGGACCGAAAGGAGTTTAAGAAGATAAAAGAATAGCCCGATAGTTTCTGAGAAAGCTGCCGGGCTATTTTTTTATCTCTTTCAAGATACCGAGGGGGGAGAATATGTAAAGAGAGGAGTATTAGCAAATAGTAAAAGAAGCAGAACCTCTACTCTGCTTGCTATTGAGAGTAGCTTTGGAATAATATGTACATAAGCCGTAGGGCATGAGGTATAAGGAGTTTGATGACAATAAGAAGCTCGGTTTGAAGATAGAGGTAACTGATATGGAGTCTGGTTTTAGAGATCTTCTTCTTGTGCGATTTCTTCTTGAAAATGAAAGAGAAGGGATTGGAAAAAATGCTTTGATAGTTATTGCCGGAGCGAATAGATGCAAGGTGTTGAGGAGAAAGGAAGTTTTAGGTAGCCGTTTGGATGTAGGTGTGCCTTTTATTTCTGTTGTTGCCATAGGAGGTCGTAGAAGTTAAGGATCAGCAAGACTCAATTAGAGGCAATGTCTATTCTGCAAGGGTATGCTGAGTGTTTCAAAGAGCATTCGGACTATTGGGAGGTAAGTGATATAAGAGTCTTTTCCGCTCGTCCGGGAGATTTGGAGAGAGAATACCTTGGTTTCAATATCTCTCTCGTTCCAAAAGAGAGCTTTGCAGACAGAGTGCTGTTTGCAATCTGTTTTGAAGAAGAATAAGTCGGATCTGTGCCATAACTTCTACTTTTTCTGCAAGAAAGAGAAAATATAAGGCGGAGTGTTTGTCGGTTTACAATAAATGCTCTAACTTTGTTCCGTAAAACAGGAGGGGGTGTATTTCTCCCCATCGGGATGTAGCACAGTTGGTAGCGCGCCACGTTCGGGACGTGGAGGTCGGAAGTTCGAGTCTTCTTATCCCGACTCTAAGAAAACAGGAGAGATCTCTTAGGCAAGGGATCTCGCCTGTTTCTTTTTCTGTTCTTGGGTGTTTGCTGTTTTTAATTGTTACCTTTGTGAAAGTTGAAAACAAGAAAATAAGAACATCATGCTTACTAAATCATCTTTTTCTGCGAAGGCAATAGAGGTTTTTCTGCATGCGATAGCAGATTACCGTGTTTCTAATGATATAGATGCTCCTATTGTAAATCCGTATGAAGTGAGATCAATCGAGTTTTATCTCTACACCAAAAACTGGATAGATAATGCACAATGGGACATGGAGGATATTATAAGAAATCCTGATATAGATCCGGTTGAGGCGTTGGCAATGAAGCGTAGAATAGACCGCTCCAATCAGGAACGCACAGATCTTGTAGAGCTTATAGACAGCTACTTCTTGGATCTGTATAAAGATGTATGCCCGGAAAAGGATGCGAAGATCAATACCGAAAGTCCGGCTTGGGCATTGGATAGAATGTCTATCCTTCAGCTAAAGATCTACCATATGCGCGAACAAACCAAGCGCACAGATGCTTCGGAGGAACATAAAAAAGCGTGTGAACAGAAGTTGCAAGTGCTTTTCGAACAAGAGAAAGACCTTGCAACTGCTGTGGATGAGCTGTTGGAAGATATTGCAAAAGGACGCAAGTACATGAAAGTCTATAAACAGATGAAAATGTATAACGATCCGGCAATGAATCCGCTCCTTTTGGGCAAAGCCGGTGCTAAGTAACGGATAGAAAAGTATGCCTGTTTCGGCACAACATAAAAAGCATTACATCGTCCTTCGTTTCTCTGCGTTGGGCGATGTTGCTATGGTACTTTCTCAAATGAGGCGTCTTGCAGAACATCTGCCGGATGCCTCTTTTACTTTGGTTACTCGACCTTTTATGGCTTCCATGACAGGTTTTGATCCGAAGGAGAATATAGATAGTTACCCTTTCAAGCCGGATCCGGATGGATCTTTCTTTGGTTTGTTGAAGCTCGCTAAAAGGCTGCATCAGCATTTTCCTGACGCTATTGTTGTGGATTTACACGATGTTTTGCGTACCAAACTGCTAAGATGGATGCTTCGTATATTGGGACACAAAGTGGTGAGTCTGGAAAAACCGCGAGCAGAACGTAAACGCCTTTTCTCTCGTCCTGAAAAAGAGAGCAAAGTTCCTCAAGAACTCTATATCTATCCTATGGTATACAGATACTTTGATCTCTTGAAGCAGGCTGTCGGAGTAGATCTAACAACCGAAATGGCTCCATTCCCCAAAGTGGAAAAAAAGGAGAGATACAGAATCGGTCTTGCTCCATACGCCCAGCATAAAGGGAAAATGATGCCTGTTGAGACCATAAAGGGATTGCTCGGACTGCTGTCAAAAGAGGGTGTATACGAGGTGGTGCTCTATGGTGCTCCGGGAAAAGAGACGGAGCAAAATGCTCTGCTTGCCTCGGAGTTTGAGAATGTCAGACTGACAAAAGCCAAAAAGCTCACGGAGGAGATGGAGGAAATATCTTCTCTGGATCTTATGATAAGCATGGATTCTGCCAATATGCATCTCGCCTCTTTGGCTCAAACTCCGGTTCTTTCCCTTTGGGGAGCAACCCATGTAGCTGCCGGTTTTTTAGGGTATAGGCAGAGAGAGGAGGATGCTTTAGGGGTCGATCTGGTATGTCGTCCATGTTCCGCTTATGGTCAGAAGCCGTGTCGAAGAGGAGACTATGCCTGTCTCGAAATATCTTCGGAAGAGATCTATAAGAAAGTTGTAGAGCTTACTTCTTAGCTCTGAACTAATATGTAAAATTTGCAGGATAAAGAAAAAGCTCTTAACTCATTAGTTTAAGGGCTTTTGTTGTTGTTTTAAGAGGGTTTTTATGCCCTCTTTTTATTTGTATTGTATCGTTTAACTATTTGTTTATTAGCTTTTTATGATTTTATCTATCTGGCTATAAAAAGGCATGGAATGGGGTTCTATATCTGCAACTTTTGTTTATCTTTGTAGCTGACTAAATGATAAATAAAACAATGATATTCTGATAACACCATAACGAAAAATGAAAATATTAAAACGGGACCGAACAGAGGAAGATTTTACACTGGGTAAGATCTCGAATGCTATTCGTCGTGCTTTTGTCGCTTGCGGGGAGACCATGCCTGAGAAGGAGATTGAGACCATTTGTAAAGATATTGAGGCTGCACTGCAAGACCGCCGAGAGGTGGATGTTGAAACCATACAGGATATGGTCGAAAAGGCTTTGATGCAAGCCGGCTACTATCAGGTGGCGAAAAAGTACATTCTTTACCGCGAGAAGCGCAGTGAGTTCCGTGAAATTATCAATAAGTTCAGCAAGACTATTTCGGATAGTGGTGTCATCAGCCTGTTAAAAGATATTCAGGCAACGTTCCAGATGAAGGCATACTCTTTGGACTTTCTTTATGCAAAGTATCAAGCTTTCTACAAAGAGCAGGCAAATACATTGGAGATCCTCACTAAGGCAGCGGTGGAGCTTATTACTCCGGAAGCACCAAACTGGGAGTTTATCGCTTCTCGTCTCCTTCTGCTTCAGATCGAACGCTCTATCATAGAGGAGGAGAATAAGCTCTATATCGACTCTTTCTATGGTAAGATCGCTTATTTGACGGATCAGAATCTGTACGGAAGATATATCCTCGAAGGCTATACCAAGAGCGAGGTCGAGGAGTTAGGCAGATATATAGACCCTTCACGCAATCATCTACTCACATACAGCAGCTTGCATCTTATCTCCAAGCGTTATCTCATTACAGACAACAGCCATAGCCTGTTGGAGCGTCCGCAAGAGATGTTCATGGGAATCTCTATGCACTTGGCTTTGCCGGAGAAAGAGAACAAAGTAATGTGGGCTAAAAAGATATATGATATCATAAGCAGGCTGAAGGTAACCATGGCAACGCCTACGATGAGCAATGCAAGAAAGCCCCTCAATCAGCTTAGCAGCTGTTTTGAAGATGTCATGCCTGACAGCCTTACCGGTATCTATCGCACGATAAACAACTTTGCTCAGGTCTCCAAATTCGGTGGCGGCATGGGTATATACATGGGAAAAGTGCGAGCCATCGGTTCCGACATACGTGGTTTCAAGGGTGTAGCCGGAGGAGTGTTGAAGTGGATCAAGCTGTGTAACGATACTGCCGTGGCTGTCGATCAGCTTGGCATGAGACAAGGATCCGTTGCGATATATCTCGATATATGGCACAGAGATATGCCGGAGTTTTTACAGATCCGTACTAATAACGGAGACGACAGAATGAAAGCGCATGACGTCTTCCCCGGAGTGTGTATCCCGGATCTTTTCTGGCGTATGGTGAAAGAAAATATCGAGGACAACTGGTACATGATGTGTCCTCACGAAATACAGACCATCAAAGGCTATTCGCTGGAAGACTATTACGGCGAAGAGTGGGAGCGCAGATACAAAGATTGTCTCAATGAATCTCGTATAAGCAAGAGACCTATTAAGGTGAAAGACATGGTACGTCTTATCATCAAGAGTGCTGTGGAGACCGGAACACCGTTTATCTTCAATCGCGATACCGTGAACCGTCTCAACCCGAACAAGCATCAGGGTATCATCTACTGCTCTAACCTCTGTACGGAGATTGCTCAAAATCAGAGCGAGATAAAGGAGGTTAAAGTATCTGTTCGGACAGAAAACGGTCGCGAAATCATTACAACCGAAACAGAAGCCGGGGATTTCGTAGTGTGTAATCTGGCTTCCCTTGTTCTTGGCAACATCGACACAGAAAATAAGCAAGAGCTCCAAGAAGTGATTCATACCATAGTGCGTGCGTTGGACAATGTCATAGACCTCAACTTCTATCCGGTTCCTTATGCCGAGATCACCAACTTGAAGATGCGTCCTATAGGCTTGGGTACGAGCGGTTATCACCATCTGTTGGCACAGAAAGGCATCAAGTGGGAGAGTGCAGAGCACCTCTGCTTCATGGACAAGCTCTATGAGCAGATCAACTATTACGCGATAGAAGCATCATCACTGCTTGCCGAGGAGAAAGGCTCATATCTTCGCTTCCCCGGCAGCGACTGGCAGACAGGAGAGTATTTCCAGCTTCGCAAATACGATTCTCCGGATTGGAAACGCCTTGCATCCGATGTTGCACGCAGAGGAATGCGCAACTCCTATCTTCTTGCCATAGCTCCCACAAGTTCTACCTCTATTATTGCCGGTACTACGGCTGGTATAGACCCTGTCATGAACCGCTACTTCCTCGAAGAGAAGAAGGGTAACATTGTCCCTCGTGTGGCTCCACAGCTTTCGGACTCCACTTTCTGGCTCTACAAAACAGCACACCAAATAGATCAAGAGTGGGTAGTGGATGCAGCAGCTGTCCGTCAGCGTCATCTGGACCAGTCCCAGTCCGTCAATCTTTTCATTACTCATGATTATAGCTTCCGTCGTATTTTGGATCTTTATTTACGTGCATGGGAGTCCGGCGTGAAGACCTTGTACTATATCCGCAGTCGCTCTTTGGAAGTAGAGGAGTGTGAAAGCTGCTCGGCATAATCTTCTCCCTTTTAAGACCGGGACGGATATAGATATCCGACCAAATTATTATCAACATCAATATTAACTTATAACAGTATGTCCGAACTAAAAAAGAAGGCTCTATTCAACGAGCATGGTGACGTAGAAGTAACGAAACGCAGGATGATAAATGGCAATACCACTAATCTAAATGACTTCAATAACATGAAGTATCCTTGGGTTGCGAACTGGTATAGACAGGCCATGAACAACTTTTGGATACCGGAAGAGATCAATCTTAGCCAGGATGTGAAAGACTATCGAGAGCTTTCACCTGAGGAGAAGATGGCTTATGACAAGATTCTTTCTTTCCTTATTTTTCTCGACAGTATTCAGACAGCCAATCTGCCCAACGTTGCAGAGTATATCACTGCCAACGAAATCAATCTCTGTCTGACCATCCAAGCCTTTCAAGAAGCCGTTCACTCTCAAAGCTACAGCTACATGCTGGACTCTATCTGCTCACCCGAAGAGCGTTCGGCTATCCTGTATCAGTGGAAAGATGATGAGCATCTGCTCCGCCGCAATAAGTTTATAGGCGATATATACAACGAGTTTCAAGAGAATCAGAGTCCGCAACAGCTCTTGAAGACCATGGTGGCAAACTATATCCTTGAAGGGGTTTACTTCTATTCCGGATTCATGTTCTTCTACAACTTGGGACGCAACGGCAAGATGCCGGGATCCGTTCAAGAGATCAGATACATCAATAGAGACGAGAACACACACCTTTGGCTGTTCCGCTCCATGATCCTTGAACTCAAGAAAGAAGAGCCGGAGCTTTTCACTCCGGAAGCCATCGAACTCTTCCGTGGCATGATCAAAGAGGGAGCACTTCAGGAGATCGCATGGGGAGAGTACGTTATAGGAGAGAATATCGAAGGGCTGACCTCCCAGATGGTAAGCGACTACATCAAGTATCTTGCCAACTTGAGAAGCGAGAACTTGGGCTTCGGTGTTCTTTTTGAAGGGTACGAAGAAGAGCCGGCAAGTATGAACTGGGTGTCTCAGTACAGCAATGCCAATCTTATCAAGACCGACTTCTTTGAGGCTAAACCGAGTGCTTATTCCAAGAGTGGTGCTATTGAAGATGACCTTTAATAAATCTTTCTGTAAGATCAGATCCTAAAACTCATAAAACGAAAAAGCCGCACCGAGAAATCCTCCGGTGCGGCTTTTCTATTTTATCGTATAGTATCAGGCTTTTACATCGTATATCCGATACTGATATAGGGTGTGAATCCCCACTCGGAAGCGAAGAACTTTGTGCCGAGTCCTTGTAAAAGCAAGAAGTTTCCTCCTACTCCCAATGTAAAGCCATAGTCATGCGTATAGCGATAACCCACTCTGATGTAAGAGTGTGAAGCAAATGAAGAAGGGTTTGCTTCTCCTGTCAAGATCTCTTCGGCCTTGATTGCATCCCAATCTTGAAAATAGTTGACCTTTTTTGAGAACCAGTCGAGAGCCGTACCTATGCCCATTTCTCCTGCGTGGTTATAGCTACCAAGTAGGAAGTTGACCTCGCCTCCCAAAGACACCTCTTGATGCTGTATGGGAAGATGTCCTTTGCCAAGTTTTGAGAAGTTGATGTGATAGGTCGAGAACTGATATGCCTTTTTAGGAACGGCAAAAAGTCCATAGCCGAGGAATGTTCTGAATCCCAATACTCTGTTTGCCACGAATGCCGGTCGGTACTCGTAGGACAATTCAAATCCCTTACTGCCTGTACCAAATCCCACTTGGAATGTCTGCGTCGAGACATTGACACTCTGCGCAGAAAGAGAATACGATGCTCCTAACAATAGAATGGCTGCAACGGAGCGGAAAAACGTGCGTATGTTCATATCATTAACTGTTTGTTTTGTCTCTTTTGGGTATAAATCCTGTTTTCGGATCGGGACAAAGATAAATAATAAAATTAAGATGGGCGAACGGGGTTGGGAGTCCTCTTTCTGGCGAGAGCTTTTATATAAAAATGCTCTCCTCTCGGAGGAGGATCGGAGGCCCTTAGGGTTGTGAAATTTTTGGAGAGAATAGAATAGATAAGAGTGTAATTGTCTTATGGTCAGTATTATATGTAAAATCGTAAATTTGCGAACAACTCTCCTCTTGCACGCTTTCAGGGGCTGTTTTCGAGTTAATAAATATAGAATTTCAACCTGTTTCGTCTGAATTATTGTTAATGAAGAAATCCCCCGTTTTCCTTCTTCAAAAGGGCTGTTTTATGCTAATCTTTTGATAAACAGTACTATGTGTGAAAATTCTAAATACTTTAATTGAATCCGGTAAACGTATTAAATGAAATCGGTAAATACGTTTATTGATTTCGCTTAATACTTTAAGCCGACAAAATATACTGCTTTAGCGTTTTGAGTAAACCTGCATCAAAAATCGTGTTAATAAAACAGCCCGAATTTAACAGTNATACTGCTTTAGCGTTTTGAGTAAACCTGCATCAAAAATCGTGTTAATAAAACAGCCCGAATTTAACAGTTCGGTCATGCTCTGAAAACACCCCTTCCGATCAAAATAGAGAGACCGAAAAAAGTGGGCATTTTCTGGGATGGAATATATAAAAATGAGGGGGCGGAAAATCGGTTTCAAAGGAGAAAAAAGAGGAAGATGCTCCTAAAGTCAGTGGCTCTTTGCTGTGTCGGTATGCGTGTGAAAATCGTTATCTTTGCCCCTTGAAAGCGAAATCATATTCGCGAACTATTTTAACACCAAAATGATAGACAATAGTATATTTGAATACAAAACGGCTGCTTTCTTTACGCTTGGGTGTAAGCTCAATTTTGCTGAGACATCGGCGATCGGGAGAAGCCTTTTAGAGGTGGGGATACGTAAAGCCCGTGAGGGAGAAGTGCCCGATATCTGTGTGATAAATACCTGTTCTGTTACCCAGTTGGCCGATAAAAAGAGCCGACACGCTATACGAAAAATACATAGAGACTACCCTAATGCACGGATTATAGTAACGGGTTGCTATGCCCAGCTGAAGCCCGAAGAGGTCGGAGAGTTGGAGGGTGTGGATATGGTGTTGGGTACGGATCAGAAGATAGATTTGGTCTCTTACCTTGCGGAGATAGACCGTGCAGGAGATACGGCAAAGGTGATAACCTCGGCTACGGAGAACATCGTGGAGTTTGCTCCCTCTCTCTCTTCGGAGGGGCGCACCCGTCATTTCTTGAAAGTGCAGGACGGATGCGACTATAAGTGTTCCTACTGCACCATCCCGAAAGCCAGAGGCAAGAGCCGGAACGGATCCATACAGAGCATCGTGGCTCAAGCCGAAAGTGTGGCGCGAGACGGAGGTAAGGAGATTGTCCTTACGGGTGTAAACGTGGGAGACTTCGGGCGTAGCACCCAAGAGAGCTTTATAGATCTCATCAAGGCATTGGATGAAGTGGAGGGGATAGACCGCTTCCGAATATCGTCCATAGAGCCTAACCTCATCACGGATGAGGTGATCGCTTTCGTGGCTCGATCCAAACGTTTTGCTCCTCATTTCCATATCCCGTTGCAGAGTGGAAGCGATGAGGTGCTCAAGCTGATGCGAAGAAGATACAATACCTCCCTTTTCAGACATAAGGTGGAGGAGATCAAGCGACTGATGCCGGATGCTTACATCGGAGTGGATGTCATTGTCGGCTCAAGAGGCGAAACGGCAGAAGCGTTCGAGGCGTGCCGCTCTTTCATAGAGAGTCTGCCCATATCCCGTCTTCATGTGTTCAGCTACTCCGAGCGTCCCGGCACCATGGCTCTGAGCATAAAGCCGGTGGTGGATGCGAAAGAGAAGCACAAACGGAGCAAGACACTCCTTGATCTTTCGGATATGAAGCAGGCACGCTTCTACATGGAACAAGCCGGCTCTGTGCGCAGACTGCTGTTGGAAGCCGGTGATGATGAGAACTATCTGTACGGATATACCGAAAACTATATCCGCTTGCGTATCCCAAGAGAGCAGGTGGCAAGCTCCGAGGGAGAAATCATTAAAGTAAAAGTGGGGGAACAGGTGGAAAGCGAAGAACTCGCAGAAGGTTATGTGTGCTGATAAGAAAATATCTTTCGGAGGACGGTGTCTGTGGTGGCTCTTTCGGTTGGTTGCCTTGGTTCCAAGAGCCATACTTTATGCAATCTCCGATTTTCTCTCTTTGTTCCTTTACAGAGTGGTGCGTTACAGATATGGTGTAATCTTTTCCAATATCCAAAGATCGTTTCCGGAAAAGAATCTCAAGGAGCAAAAGCGAATTGTGCGAAACTACTACCGCTATCTTGTGGATCTGGCTCTGGAAACCATGATGTTCTCTCGTTTTACGGAGAAAGAGATGCAAAAATATGCGCGCATCACCAATCCCGAAGTGGTGGAAGCCATCTATGCCGAGGGGCATCACCTTACATTTGTTTTGATGGGGCATACCGGCAACTGGGAGTGGTTCAGTGGATCATCCGTCTTTTTCAGAGATATAGATATATACGAGCTGTATAAGCCGATGAAAGGAGCGGTAGAGGAAGTGATGCTTAAAAATAGAGAGCATCTGGGTACTCGCTGTCTGGACAAAAACAGAGCGCCTGTCTCTATTATCTCTTTGAACCGAAATCGCGAACATCGAAGCAGTGTGGTCTTCCTTGCAGACCAGACACCCTCTCTGCCCAATGCTCATCTTTTTGCTCCTTTTCTGGGTCAGACCACTGCGATGTTTACGGGTGCGGAAAGGCTTGCCCGCAAGCTCAATATTCCGATGATATTTTTGGATGTTCGTCGTAAGAAGA
Organism: Porphyromonas canoris; assembly: GCF_000765975.1. NCBI lineage: Bacteria > Pseudomonadati > Bacteroidota > Bacteroidia > Bacteroidales > Porphyromonadaceae > Porphyromonas > Porphyromonas canoris. The sequence goes on along the minus strand of NZ_JQZX01000006.1, from coordinate 197,387 downwards.
GAGGCGTTTACGAAGCAACCTTTTCGCTCATAGCCAAAGCACCTCAAGATCTTCCATGGGGCGAGGCTACACGCCGTTATATGCTCGGTGTGCAGCGTCGCATAGAGCATCAACCGGAGATCTGGCTCTGGTCTCATAAGCGGTGGAAGCACACACCGGAGTCGGCTGCATCTCTTTTGGGAGAAGATGCAGTAACGGTATTTACGGATGAGATAAACCATGTGGAAGATGGAGAAAAGTAGTAAGCCGATAGCGGTAGTGATACTCAACTGGAATGGTGCACAGATGTTGCGAGAGTTTCTACCCTCGTTGATTGAAAACACCAATCCGGATTTGGCGGATATTGTGGTGGCAGACAATGGTTCGCAAGACTCTTCTCTCCGGATCGTGAAAGAGGATTTCCCTTCTGTGCTGACACTCGATCTCAAGAAAAACTGGGGGTTTGCAGAAGGATACAATAGAGCAATAGCGGAAATCGACTATCCCTATATACTGCTTCTTAATAGCGATATAGAGGTTACTCCGGGCTGGTTGGAGCCTCTTTGGAATCGTATCCGGCAAGACTCGGATATTGTCTCCGTCCAACCCAAGATACGCTCTTATCGTGAGAGATCTGCCTTTGAGTATGCCGGTGCAGCGGGAGGACATTTGGACTTGTTCGGCTATCCGTTCTGCCGTGGAAGGATATTTGACACCATAGAAAAAGACTTAGGACAGTACGATACCCCGGAACAGCCGTTTTGGACAACGGGAGCAGCAATGTTGGTGAGAAGGGATGCTTTTTTGAGTTTAGGCGGTTTCGATGATCGTTTTTTTGCGCATCAGGAGGAGATAGATCTCTGTTGGAGGTGGCTTGGAAAAGGGTATAAACTCTACTGCGAACCTCAATCGGTGGTTTATCATGTAGGTGGAGCTTCTCTTTCGGCAGAGAATCCGTTCAAGACTTTTCTTAACTTTCGGAACAATCTGCTCATGCTCAAGAAGAATCTTCCAACGGGAAAGAGAGTTGGCGTTTTCGCTATAAGAGTCTTGTTTGATGCTCTTGCTGCGGTTGTGTTTGCCCTTTCCGGAAAACCGAGAGATGCCGTTGCCGTACTGAAAGCATGGGCAGCATTCTTGAAGATGAAACCCTTAAAAACGAGCTTGCAACTCACTTCGGAGGAGAAGATGATAGCGTATCGGAAGCTTCATCCATCCTCTATATTATGGGCATATCACATTGCCCGAAAACAGAAATATTCGGATCTAAAAGTATGATATTATGAAGAAGATTTCCCTATTGACACTTTTACTGCTGCTCTTTACAGGCTGTGCCTCGGAGAGTAGAAAGCAAGCAAACTCGTTGGTAGAGGCTGCACAACAGGCTTTGGATGCGGGTCTTCTTGAGGATGCTACGATTTTGGCGGATAGCCTGCACCGTACATTCCCCAAGGAGATTGCTGCCCGAAAAGCCATGGAGCCTATCCGAAAAGAGGCAATAGACCGTATCTGTACACGGGATATGGCTTATATAGACAGCCTCAGACCTATCAAGCTGCAAGAGATAAGCGCAATGGAGACAGAGCTGTTCACGAGAATAGAAAACAAAGAGTTTGCTGATGAGACGCTCTTGCGCTTCAAAGGCTTTGATGGCATCACTTCTCCCTCGGCTCCATTCCTGGATGTGTACATCAAGGAAAAGGATATGAAGATTCAGCTGATCTCCGGATGTGCCGCTCCCGATAAGGGATATGGTCATACCGGATTCCTTGTGGTGGATGAGAAGAGCGGGCTTGAGTTCCGTTCGGATGAGATAGAGTATGACGGCGGAGTCAATTACCGCTTTACGGATGGCGGTATCACTTACGAGCGGATTACTTATCCGGAGAGCAATGTACTTGAACTGGCAGCCCTCTTAGGCTCTATGGAGACCATGCCGGGTAAGATTAAAGTACAACTTTTATCTCCCAAAGGTAAAGCTCCATCTTTTACACTCTCCTCTGCTGCTATGGATGCCATAAAAGGTTGTGGCAGACTCATCCTGCTCAAAAAAGAGATGGAAGATATGGAAAAACATTATACAAGAACCCAACAACGTCATGCAAGCATTTAGAAAACACGGATTGGTCGTATCGCTACTATTTTGTACATTTGTAATGGCTATCGCTCCGATGGCCGTATCACAACTACCAAAAACAACACAAAAACGTATGAGTCAAGTAACATTAAAAGGTAACCCGATCCGCCTTCAAGGCGAAATGGTAGCCGTAGGAGCAATGGCTCCGGACTTTGAAGCAGTGAAAGTGGATCTTTCTACCGTGAAACTTTCAGATTATAAGGGCAAGAAAGTAGTTCTAAATATTTTCCCAAGTATAGATACAGGTGTTTGCGCTCAGAGTGTAAGAACATTCAACAAGGAGGCAAGCAATCTTGAAAATACAGTGGTACTTTGTCTTTCCAAGGATCTTCCTTTTGCAATGGCGAGATTTTGCGGTGCAGAGGGTCTGGAAAATGTAGTGCCTGCTTCTCTTTTCCGTGCAAAAGAGTTTGACGCAGCGTACAATCTTCTTATGGTTGAAGGCCCATTGGCTGCTCTTACAGCAAGAGCGGTGATCGTCTTGAACGAAGAGGGAAAAGTGATTTACACAGAACTTGTTCCTGAAATAGCACAAGAACCGGACTACGCTAAAGCAATAGCAGCTTTGAAATAATCCGAACAGACCTCTTTTTTCTCTGATAATAGAGAAGAGAACTAATATCAAGCAGCCCTGCACAATGTGTGGGGCTGCTTTTTTTGTAGATCTGATACCGGTTTTCATATACCTTATTTTTTATTGAATAATGGTATTGGATTAAAAATAAATGGAAAGAGTGAATATATAAAAGGGATGCCACAAATCTCTCGATCCGTGGCATCCTACTAACAACTTGTATAAAAAACGAAAGTAATCTCCAGAGGAGAGACCTTTAGAAGCCCTCTCCCGGAGATTCCAATGCCGCGAACTCACGTCCTGAGCATTAGAGCGAAATACTGTCCCTCTGTTACGAGGACTGTATGTGTATATTATATTTTCCTTTCAGAGCGTTTTTCTTCCTTATACAAACACTTGCTTGTGAGAAGAAAAACAAGAAAGAGTGATGTTCTATGAGAAGTCAACTACAAAGATAGCAATTGAAAAAGAGATTTGAAAAAGAAGCTTAAATATTCTTTTGCTTTTTTTGCACAAAAAAACAACGCCCTGAAACTTCAAGGCGTTATTCTTCTTTTTTGTTGAGCGGAAGACGGGACTCGAACCCGCGACCCTAACCTTGGCAAGGTTATGCTCTACCAACTGAGCTACTTCCGCGATTTTTTGTCTTGAAAAGAGACCCTCCCTTTTCGACGTTGCAAAGTTAAGAAAAACTTTTTATCAACCAAAAGGTTTCATAAAAAAACAAGAATCATTATTCCTGATAACTTTCTTGTCTTTCAATTAACCTGTGGGCCCTAACGGATTCGAACCATTGACCCCCTGCTTGTAAGGCAGGTGCTCTAAACCAGCTGAGCTAAGAGCCCGATCACGTTCTCTTATCTTTTTATTCGGAGTTTTAGTTGTGGGCCCTAATGGATTCGAACCATTGACCCCCTGCTTGTAAGGCAGGTGCTCTAAACCAGCTGAGCTAAGAGCCCGAAATATATTTCGGTTTCCGTATTCAAAGAGAGCATCATCTTCACCGAAGTAAAGAGAGAATGCCAAACATGAAGAACGTGAGGAATAAAAGTGGGCCCTAACGGATTCGAACCATTGACCCCCTGCTTGTAAGGCAGGTGCTCTAAACCAGCTGAGCTAAGAGCCCCAATCTTATTACTACATTATAGCAATTTGTGAAGAATTTCAGAGTAGATCCTTAAACGGGTCTGCTGTGCGGCATCGCTATGCCGTGTAAATTCTGTGCAAAGATATACTTTTTTTTCGATACGGCAAGAGTACACCTTCTTTTTCTCTTACCATAGCCACGTTACGCATTAGTTTTATTATATTTGAAAGCTAAAACGAGGGCAGAGAAGCTCTTTGTCCACATCATATCAATAAAGCTTTGAAAGAAATAATCTCTTCCGTAGAGCGTGAGCTCGCTCTCTTTACAACCAGATATATGCAGGCGTTGGATAGTGGATCTACTACACTTTCCTCCGCATTGGAGCATCTGTATGCCTCTATGGGTAAGCAGGTTCGTCCTGCCATTTTGTTGCTCACGGCCAAATGCTTCAAACCGATCTCCGATCCGATACTGGATGCCGCCGTGTATATCGAGCTGCTTCATACGGCAACGCTTATCCACGATGATGTTGTGGATAATACTCCCAGACGTAGAGGTATTCCGGCGTTGCACTCTATCATGGACAACAAGGCGGCAGTCCTGGTTGGAGACTATCTTTTATCTACGAGTCTCTATCTTGCGGTCAAGAGCAATAGCATGGCTGTGCTGGACGTTTTGATGGCTTTGGGGCGTGAACTTTCCGAAGGAGAGCTTTATCAGCTCGATTTGGCACACACCGATGCGCCTACCGAAGAACAGTATCTGAACATCATAAAGAAGAAGACCGCTTATCTCATAGCTTCTGCGATGAAGATCGGAGTGTTGCTATCCGATGTTACGGACGAGGAAGTGATAGATAGGATATTCCATGCAGGTATTCTGTTGGGCTATGCTTTCCAAATAAAAGATGATATTTTCGATTATCAGGAAGCCTCTTCAAACAAGGATTTGGGTAAGCCTGTCGGAAATGATCTTCGTGAACATAAAGTAACCCTTCCTCTTATATACGCATTGGAGAAAGCGTCCGATGCAGAGAAATATAGAGAGATTCTCAAGGAGGAGAAGCTTTCGGACGAACAGATTACCACTCTTATCTCTTTTGCAAGAGAGAATGGAGGAATAGAGTATGCCCAGCAACAAGTGGACAGATATATTGCCGAGGCGGTGGCGATATTGCAACAATTCGTCCCTGAAGGGGAGGCAAAAAGAGATCTTATAGCCCTTTGCCACTTTGTTGGGAGTCGGAAACGCTAAGCAGAGCAAGGAATTGGGTCTTATTATCGACGGGGAGCAACGATGTTGTTCCCCTTGTTATTTTTCCTCCCTCTATGATTGCCGACTTCTGTATGGCAGATACGTACTCCAATGCTTCTCCCTCTTTGGGGAAGTAGACTATCTTGTACGTGCCGGATGTGCAGTAATCGGAGAGAAACAGAGCGATATGTCCCATCGTCGGACGAATATTCAGCTCTACACAAGGGTGGTATCCGATCTCACTATTGCCTATTCTGTATCTCATGGCATCCACACCCAAAAATCCTTCGTAGGTATCAAGAGCCGGAACAGAGGGGAGAGCTTGCCGGATGATCTCTGCCAGATCTTCGGCGTTGTCGGACTTCAACTCCGGGCTGACCCTGTTCCCGATATATCTACCTCTTTCTGTGATAAACTCCGAACGTCCAAGAAACAGAAACTTTTCCTCACTCTTATTGGAGCTGTAATACTCGAAAGCCATATCTTTTTCCTTTTCGAGAAAAGGTTCTACGTATAGCTCCCCTTGTTTTTTTAGAAGCCCTGTGAGAGAAGAGTAGAGATAATCCTCTCGGTTTATCCCCTTTTCCAAGAAAAAGACCCCTCTGCCCGAAGAGGAGTAAGGACTCTTTATCACTTTCGGGGTGTTTGTCCGGAGCTCTTGCTCCAGTTCATCCTGCGTGGAGATGGTTCTGAGCGCTTCTTTAGGGAGCTGAAATCTTTCCGGATAGCTATCCAGCAGAGCATCAAGCAGTATATAGCTGCTTTTTCTGCTGCCCCAAAGGCGCATCTCATCCATTGATGGAATACTTCCTATATTATAAGGAATGTCATGCAGATCCGGACTCCAACCCCATGGAAGAAGGTTGTACTGCTTCTCTTTTCGGGGCAACAGCTCCGAAACAGGCGTTCCGCATATCGGCATTTGTGCATTCTTCCATCTTTCGGGACAAAAAGAAAAGAGAGAATCCCCACTTTTTGCTCCCAAGTAGAACGGGAGCAATGCAAGGTCTTCTCTCATCTTTTGAACCTGCTTAGGAGGGGTATAGCCTCCTCGCAAGTGCGGTAGAAGACTCTCTTCATACCCCGGATTGAATACAAAGAGAGTACTACACATCTTGTTTATGCCTTATCCTTTAAGAGCCTTTTGGAGAGCTTTTCTGCGTTCTGTAAGTCTCTCTATCTCTCTTTTCAGGTTGTCCATCTTCTTTATAACGGGAGCCAGTAGGGCATCTTTGCCGCTTCCCGATGCGCTGAAGAAGCTGAGGTTGTTTTCGTATTGCTTCAACTCATGCTCCATCTTCTCAAGCAGTGTGTTGAGGCTTCTTATTTCGCCGTTGATAGTATCGTTGTTCATCTCCTCTATCGGAGTGCTGTAACGAGGACCCGAGTGGCGACCTTTGCCCGGCTCTCCCTTGTGGGCTTTTGCCTGAGCCGCTCTGAGCGCAGAGTAGAAAGCATCATTGATCTCATCTTTATGCTTCGCCGGAACAAGCCCCACCTTAGACCACTCTTCCTGCAACTCGGCAATGCGTTCTGCCAACTCTTCCGGAGAGAGTTCGGAAGCAGACAGGCTCTCCATCTTGGAAGCTATCTCTCTCTTCTGTTTCAGGTTGGCTTCTCTTTTTGTATTACGATCTTTCAGGTCTGCCTGCTTTCTGTCGAAAAAGTGATTGCAGGCTGCCTGGAAGGCGTGCCACAGCTTGTTTGCCTCCGCACTCTTTACACCGAGACCTCCAAGCTCTTTCCACTCTTTTTGCAGATCCATCAGTTTTTGGCTCGTAGGTACCCAATCGGTGCTATCTTTAAGGGCTTCCGCTTTTTCGAGAAGTTGAGCATACTTTTCCAGATGCTTGTCGATCTTTTCTCTGAACATCTTTGCGGATGTCCGTCGTTGTGCAAAGAAGCTGTTCGTAGCCTCTCTGAATCTCTTATATATCTCTGTATTGTTTTTTTTCGGAACCGGGCCTATGGTTCTCCACTCTTCTCTCAGTGCTTCGATGAGAGCAGCTGCGGCTTTCCACTGTTCGCCCGTAGAGGGGAGAGGATTAAGGATGGCTTCAGCCTTTTCGCACAAAGCCGTCTTCTTCTCAAGGTTTTTCTTCTCGTTTTCTCTCCTTTTTTCAAAGAAGGAGGAGTGGTTTTTGTTTACGATCACAGTAGCATCCTTGAACTCTTTCCACATGGGTTCTCTGAGATCCGGAGCCACCGGACCGGTCTCTTTCCACCTGTCGTGAAGAAGCTGGAGAGCATTAAAGGCAGATATAGGATCATCGCTCTCGCTTAGCTTTACCGCTGCTGCGATGAGCTGTTCTTTGATCTCTTTGTTCTTTTGGAAGTCTAAGTCGCGAAACTCGTTGGTAAGATTTTTAAGCTCGTAAAACTCTTCCATCAGCTTGGAATAGCGAGAAAGATACTCGGACTTCACTGTCGGGTCTACCTCTCCCAGTGCATCCCACTGCTCTCTGATGCTGTTGAACTGTTGCTTGATGACGGACATATCTTCCGTTGAGGAGAGCAACTCCTGCATTCTGTCGAGGAGCTTGCCTTTCTCTTCCGTATGCTTACGAATCTCTTCACGAATGCGCTCTTGCTGAACCGCACGAACCTCTTTATACCTTGTCAGGATCTGCATATACCGGAGCACCGCTGCTTCGTTTTCCGAACCCTCCTGTCCATCGGCAGATGGGGTTAGGCGGTAGTAGTAAGCGGATAGTCTGTCTGCATCTTCACGGGAAGGTACTTCGTTAGCATTCAATAGCTCCTCCATTCGGTTGGCTATCTCTTCTATGCCTATGCTTGCTACCTCATTATCCTGAGGGAGCATATCTTCTTTCTTTTCTTCCATGTGTTACCGTTTAATTATAAAGAGTGATATGGTTCTTACTTGCAAAATAAATGAAAAAAATGGAGACCGCAACACTTTAACGCTGTTTTGATGCAGGCTCTGCTCGTCGGAGCTGTCTGTTTTCAAGGGTGTTGCCGTTTTTCTGCCTGTTTCTGTCGGTTTTTCCTCTTGTTGTTTGTGTCTCTTATTGTTGTTGCTTACGGCATCTGTTCTCATTTTTCCGATGAGAACCGGGGGTATTAAACCGCTTTAGTATATATATAAGGTATAGTAAACGTATTGAGATCTGTTCGTGAACCTTTTCAGATGTGAAAATCGTGTCTTGACTTCTGCAACTCATGTTTTGATTTCTGCAAGTCAAACCCTGATTTTTGGATTTCAGGCTTTGATGTGTAGATCCGAAAGGCTTTAGAGCAGGTTTTTAACGGGATAAAACCATCTTGTTTGCCTGTTCAGACACTGTTTTAAGCTCCTGTTTTTGTGGTGTGATCACTATCAAATGTAGTGGTTGTGATTTTTTATTGTTTTGAAACAAACTATATGATTTCTCTTGAAAGTGGCGAAATATCTACGTTTCTGCTTGCTCGTCAAAATAAAATTGTTACTTTTATGCTCTTTTCTCCCGAAAAGATTTGCATATTAAAAATAAAGTCCTTACCTTTGCATCGTGGTTTTTTCATAATAGTATTAGATTTAAGGTTAACAAAGATGGTTAGGGGATGTCGTGAGACATCCTTTAATTTTTTATACCAACCCCATTTCTTTCCGGGAGATTCTCCTCTTTTCTGCTGCGAGAATGTTTTTCTTCAATAATATTTGAATTTTCAATGAATTAAATAGTAACTTTGCATCACTTTGAAAGAGAAACAAACGATTACATTTTACTATTATAGCATCTTTCTCTTGTAGTCAGCCTTTGGTCGTCTGATCACTTCTTCGAATTGTCCACGATGTGGAGAGTGTTTTGGTTGAAGTTGTACGTAAAGACCGCCTGGAGGATGACCCTCTGAAAAGAGAGATAAAGAGGGGTGTTTGGGAGCATTACGAAAGGAATAGCTAATAATTTTGAAAATACTGTGCAAACTCACTACATTTGCACAACATTCAACACATTAAAAACGTAACATTATGGACAAAAACCCGGATGTTTTGGTTGTAAAGGATATAGTGGTGCGCTTCTCCGGAGACTCCGGAGACGGAATGCAGCTCACTGGCAACCTTTTCTCCGATCTTGCCGCAATACTCGGCAATCAGATCTCAACGTTTCCGGACTTTCCGGCAGAGATTCGTTCTCCTCAAGGTACTCTCAGCGGTGTTTCCGGCTTCCAGGTTCACCTTGGAACGGATGCTGTTCATACCCCCGGAGATTTAGCAGACTGCCTTGTAGCAATGAACCCGGCTGCACTAAAAATCAATGTTAACCAAATTAAGAAGAACGCAATCATCCTTTGCGATTCGGACTCTTTCACCCCGGCAGACTTGAAGAAGGCAGAGTATGCCACGGAAAATCCATTTGAAGAACTCAAATTGACGCAAGCGCAGATCATGGAAGTGCCCATCTCTTCTATGACTAAAGAGGGGCTCAATGAGTTTGACATGGAACCGAAAGACAAGTTGCGCTGTAAGAATATGTTCGCTTTGGGATTGGTTTGCTGGCTTTTCGGAAAAGAGATCGACCATGCAGAGAAACTCCTTGCAAAGAGATTTGCGCGAAAAGAGAAGGTTCTTGCAGCCAATATAAAGGCTCTTACAGATGGTTATAATTATGGTGCCAACACTCACGCATCGGCGATGACTTACCGCATAGAAGGTAAGACGGGAGAAAAGGGGCACTATATGGATATAAATGGTAATAAGGCTACATCTCTCGGATTGGTTGCAGCGGCTGAGAAAGCAGGTTTGAAGCTCTTCCTTGGTAGTTATCCTATTACTCCGGCTACGGATATCTTGCACGAGTTGGCTAAGTTGAAGCATCTTGGTGTAAAGACTGTTCAGGCTGAAGATGAGATTGCAGGTATCTGTACTGCCATAGGTGCATCTTTTGCCGGAAACCTTGCCGTAACTTCCACATCGGGTCCCGGTCTTGCTCTAAAGAGTGAGGCAATGGGCTTGGCGGTTATGACAGAGCTTCCGCTTGTGATCGTGGATGTACAGAGAGGCGGTCCTTCTACGGGGCTACCGACCAAGTCGGAACAGACAGACCTTCTGCAGGCACTCTACGGACGCAATGGCGAAAGCCCTATGCCGGTAATAGCTGCCACATCGCCTTCGGACTGTTTTGATGCTGCATTTGAAGCGGCGAAGATTGCTCTCGAACATCTTACTCCGGTGATCCTTCTTACAGACAGCTATATCGCAAACGGTTCTTCCGCTTGGCGCATTCCGGACTTGGACAAATATCCTGAAATCAAGCCTCCTTACGCTCCTACTCATTACAAAGGTGCGTTGGAAGATTGGAAACCTTACAGAAGAGATTCCGAAACACAGGTAAGATATTGGGCTGTTCCGGGTATGGAAGGCTATACTCACCGTGTGGGCGGTCTGGAAAAAGACTATAACACCAGTGCAATATCCACCAATCCGGACAACCACCAACGTATGGTGCTTACTCGTAAAGAGAAAGTAGAACGCATAGCAGATACGCTTCCTATACAGAAAGTTCAAGGTGATGAGAACGCAGATCTGCTTGTAGTGGGTTGGGGAAGTACAGCCGGACACATATATACAGCTTGTGAAACACTTCGCAGAGAGGGTCATAAGGTTGCAATGACTCAGTTTAAGTATATCAATCCTCTGCCTCGTAACACAGAGGCTATCCTTAGAAAGTATAAGCGAATAGTGGTTATCGAGCAAAGCTTGGGTCAATTCGCTCAATATTTGGGAGGAAAGTTCCCGATGTTGGATATACATACACTGAACAGAGTGAAAGGACAGCCATTCAAGGTGTGGAGATTAGTAGAAGAGTTAAAAACCTATTTAAACGCTTAAACGAATGGATACTAAAGATATTGCAACGACCAAATACGAGGCAAAAGATTATAAGAGCGCGCAAGCAGTACGTTGGTGTCCCGGATGTGGCGACCACGGTGTGCTTGCAACCATACACAAAACAATGTCGGAAAGAGGTGTGGCGCCTCACAATACCGTAGTGGTTTCCGGTATCGGCTGTTCTTCTCGTCTGCCTTATTACATGAACACTTACGGCTTTCACTCTATACACGGTAGAGGTGCAGCCATTGCAACCGGAGTGAAGACCGCAAATCCCGAACTCGATGTCTGGCTTATAACAGGAGACGGAGACTGTCTTGCCATCGGAGGTAACCACTTCATCCATGCTGTGAGACGGAATGTCAATATCAATATCGTATTGTTCAACAACAAGATATATGGCTTGACCAAAGGGCAATACTCTCCTACATCTGCACGCGGATTTGTTTCCAAGAGTTCTCCGATGGGTACAGTGGAAGACCCGTTCATACCGGCAGAGCTTGCTCTCGGTGCTCGCGGACGCTTCTTTGCCCGTGCATTGGACGTGGATATGAAGATGATGCAGCAGTGTATGCTTGCAGGAGCCAACCATGAGGGTACTTCCGTAACCGAAGTGCTTGTAAACTGTGTGATCTTCAACCATGGTACTCACCGCGATTATTCGGCAAAAGAGGTTCGTGCAGACCGTACCATCTACCTCGAACATGGTAAAAAGATGATCTACGGAGCGGATAAGAACAAAGGTCTTGTGCTGGATGGTTTGCGTCTTAAATCTGTTACGATAGGTGAAGATGGCTATACGGAAGACGATATATTGGTTCACGACGCACATTGTAAGGATGATACCTTGCATCGTATGCTCGCAATGATGTCGGATGATATGCCTATCGCTTTGGGTGTGATCCGTGATGTCCCCGATTTGATCTACGACAGAGAGGTGGAACGTCAGGTGAAAGAAGCACAAGCTAAGACCGATATACACACGCTTCAAGCCCATATGTACAATATAGCCGGCTGGATCAATGAATAAATTGACAATAAATAAGTAGGCTTATTTATTGGTCAGTAGAATAAATCTAAGTACCTTTGCTCAAGGAGTCAGAGATGACAATTCTTCTTGAGTAGAGGTACTTTCTGTTTTGGTCTCCATTATCGTAATCCACTAAATGAAATTATTGTAGTATATAGTAACACACAACATCTAAATATTTATAATCTAACATTATGGCAAAATTAGATCTATCAAAGTATGGCATATCCAATGTCAAAGAGATTGTCTATAATCCTTCTTATGATCTGCTTTATGAAGAGGAGACAAAACCCGATCTTCAAGGTTTTGAACGCGGTCAAGTGACAGAGCTTGGCGCAGTAAATGTGATGACAGGCGTTTATACAGGACGTTCTCCAAAAGATAAATTCTTCGTGATGGACGATACAACCAGAGATACTATCTGGTGGACTTCTGAAGAGTATAAGAACGACAACAAACCTATCACCAAAGAAGCGTGGGATGAACTTAAAAAGATTGCATCAAACGAGCTTTCGGATAAGAGACTCTTTGTTGTCGATGCTTTCTGCGGTGCGAATGAGAACAGCCGTCTTAAACTTCGCTTTATCATGGAAGTGGCATGGCAAGCTCACTTTGTTACCAATATGTTTATTCGTCCTACCGAAGAAGAACTCAAGAACTTCGGTGAACCGGATTTTGTGATCATCAATGCTTCCAAAGCAAAGGTGGACAACTATGCCGAACTTGGTCTTAACTCGGAGACAGCAGTGGTATTCAACCTTACAGAGAAGATTCAAATCATCCTTAATACATGGTATGGTGGTGAGATGAAAAAAGGTATGTTCTCTTACATGAACTATCTTCTTCCTCTAAATGGTATGGCTTCAATGCACTGCTCTGCAAATACCAGCATGGATGGTAAAGAGACTGCCGTGTTCTTCGGACTGTCCGGTACAGGAAAGACAACACTCTCTACCGATCCTAAGCGCAGACTTATCGGTGATGACGAGCATGGTTGGGATAATGAAGGTATCTTCAACTTTGAGGGCGGTTGCTACGCTAAGGTTATCAACCTAAGCAAGGAGAACGAACCGGATATCTACAACGCTATCCGTCGTGATGCTTTGTTGGAAAATGTTACAGTGGATGCAAATGGAAAGATCGACTTCGAGGATAAGAGTGTTACCGAAAACACACGTGTATCTTACCCGATCTATCACATCGAAAACATTGTAAGACCAAAGTCGAAAGCAGGACATGCCAATAAGGTGATATTCTTGTCGGCAGACGCATTCGGAGTATTGCCTCCGGTTTCTATCCTTACTCCGGAACAAACCAAGTACTACTTCTTGTCCGGATTTACTGCCAAACTTGCAGGAACAGAGCGTGGTATCACAGAACCAACTCCTACATTCTCCGCTTGTTTCGGTGCAGCATTCCTCTCTCTTCACCCAACAAAGTATGCAGAAGAGCTTGTGAAGAAAATGGAGCAGTCCGGTGCCACAGCCTACCTCGTAAACACAGGATGGAATGGGACAGGAAAGCGTATCTCTATCAAGGATACAAGAGGAATCATCGATGCTATCCTTGACGGATCTATCGATAAGGCTCCAACCAAGAACATCCCAATGTTCGACTTTAAGGTGCCTACCGAACTTCCGGGCGTAGATCCTAAGATTCTCGATCCGAGAGATACTTATGCAGATCCTTCCGAATGGAATAAGAAGGCTGTCGATTTAGCAGAGCGTTTCCAAAAGAACTTTGTGAAGTTTACAGGTAACGAAGTCGGTAAGGCTCTTGTGGAGGCAGGACCGAAATTGAAATAATACTTCGGAAGAAGTAATGCAGATATTGTTGAGGGCTTATCTCTTATCAGACAGCAATTGATAAGAGGTAGGTTCTCAACTTTTTATTTAGATCCCTTAGTTAAGTCTTTTAGTACCTGTCCGTGAATAGAATGAAAGAGTCAAATAGATTTTACTCTTCCTCAAAACAAGTATTATTAACAAAGTGAAGCTTAATATTTAACTATTATTATATTAAAAGCAAGATTTTATTCTCTTAATTTGCAACATGAGAAAGTCCATCATATGGCCTATCGTTGTTCTGGCAGTATTCACACTTGTAGGTTTGTTGGTAATGCAAATCAACTATGTGTCCATTATGTATGACTCTCGTGCAGAGCAGTTTAATTCTGCCGTCAGGAGAGCTCTTAGCAATGTGAGCAGACAATTGGAATATGATGAAGCTCGACGCATATTGCAGAGCGAGCTGCTTGGGAGAAAGGTTTCCATAACAGAAACCACTCCTTCGACCGATCTGCTCGGCAGCGGCACGAGCCTTTATACCACAACTATCGACCCTAAGCTGTTCCAGCTTGATCAGCTTCCTGAGGTCAGCCAGTCTCATTGGGCAAAGAAAGAAGATCAGTTCGTTGCGACTTCTTCCAAGTTGCAGGAAGAGCTGCGAAAGAAGTTTCAGTATCAAAAGGAGATCATGAATGAGGTTGTTTTGGATATGATTACCCAAAATGACGAGCTTCCTATCTATGAGAGAATTTCGCGAACTCAACTTAAAAACGCCCTTGCATTTGAGCTTGAGAATAATGGCGTGAATCTTTACTACGTTTACGATGTGGTGGATAAGAACAATCACAGCTATTTCTCAACAGGTAAAATACCAAAAGGAGAGGCAGAGTCTACGTTCTCGCAGCTCATTTTTAAGAAAGACAGGCCGTCTCGTTATCTGTTTCTGAGAGTTTATTTTCCGGGACGAGGAGACTATCTGTATGAGACGATAGACTTTTGGGTGCCGAGTGCTCTGTTTACGATTTTCGTATTGGGAATGTTTATTTACACTACCGTTCGGGCTACCAGGCAGCGTAAATTAGCTATCATTAAGAATGATTTTGTGAACAACATGACGCATGAGCTGAAGACACCGGTGAGTACTATTCGTCTTGCAAACGAGTTTCTCATGGATAACAACTTGAATCTGTCACGGGAGCAAGTACAGAATAGGCTCAAAGTAATAGATCAGGAGACGAAACGGCTGAGTAATCTGGTGGATCAGGTTCTTTATACCTCGCTTTTGGATAAGAATTCCACTGTTCTGAAAATGGAAGAGTTGGATATTCAGGAACTGATTCTTGAGATTGCCAATACATACAGCATAAAAGTCGAAGGCATTGGAGGAACTGTTGATATAGAATTGGATGCTACGGAAAATGATGTCTTTGTCAATCGTACTCACATGACAAATATCATTACCAACTTGCTGGATAATGCTATAAAGTACAGGCGTGAAGAGGTCCCGTTGCAGCTGAAGATCGGTACGGCTAATGAAGGAGATAAACTGTGTATTTATGTATTGGATAATGGGATAGGTATCAAAAAAGAGTATTTGAAGAAGATTTTTGAGCGTTTTTTCAGAGTCCCTACCGGAAATGTTCATAACGTCAAAGGATACGGATTGGGGCTCTCTTATGTGGCAAATCTTATGCAACAGATGAACGGAAGCATCAAAGCGGAAAGCGAGCCGGGTCAATGGACGAAGTTTTCTATTTATCTCCCTATTATAAAGAACAAGTAAATGCAGATAGTAAAAATAAAGACAGAAAAATTATATAACCCTTTAAAACATTTATACTATGAACTTGGATGAAAGAATTAGAATCTTCTTCTGTGAAGATGACGAGAACTTAGGTTTGCTTCTAAGAGAGTATCTTGAAGCAAAAGGCTACAAGGCTACACTATTTCCTGATGGAGAGGCCGGTTATAATGAAATAGCTCAAAACCCGACAGAGTATGATATTTGTGTATTGGACGTAATGATGCCTAAGAAAGATGGCTTCACTTTGGCTCAAGATATCCGTAATATCAATCCGGATCTTCCTATCATTTTCCTCACAGCTAAGAATATGAAGGAAGATGTTTTGGAGGGCTTCAAACTTGGTGCGGACGACTATCTTGCCAAGCCGTTCAGCATGGAAGAGTTGGTAATGCGTATAGAAGCGGTTCTTCGTCGCGTGAAAGGTAAAAAGATCAAAGAGACTCCTTTCTATAAGATCGGAGAGTTCTTGTTTGATACTCAAAAGCAGATCCTCTCTATTGGTAATAAGTCTACCAAACTTACTACAAAAGAGACAGAACTTTTGACTCTTCTTTGCAGCCATGCCAATGATGTACTGGAGAGAAACTATGCTTTGAACATTATTTGGAATGAAGATACTTACTTCAACGCAAGAAGTATGGACGTTTATATCACAAAGCTTCGTAAGCTATTGAAAGATGATCCTAATGTTGAGATTATCAATATACATGGTAAGGGGTATAAGTTGATCACTCCTATGGCAGATCTTCCTCTTTCTGAAGAAAATATTCAAGTGATATAATATTAAGATTAAGCATGAGGGCTGTATCGGGACGAATATGAATCTTGATACAGCCCTTTGTTGTTTTAGATGATTAGAGGAAGAGAAATTTTCTCTATTTTTACTCTTTAGAAAGTAAGAACAAGAGATGCCATTACAAACGAAGATACTTGATTCCTATATCCTAATCACTATAATTATAATAAATGTCTTCTAAGAAATCTACATTGCACTACACGGGAGATGGCATGTGCGTCCACATTTTAGGTTGTGGCTCTGCAAAGCCTTCTTTGTCGCACTTCCCAAGTGCTCAGATGGTGCGTTTGCGAGACAAATGTTTCTTGGTGGACTGTGGAGAGGGAACTCAAATACAACTTTTGAAATATAGGGTGCCGTTCTCTTCTTTGCATCGTATCTTTATTTCGCACATGCACGGAGATCATTGTCTTGGTCTTCCCGGACTGCTCAGTACGATGGCATTGCAGAAGCTGACATTTCCGATGCATATTTACGGTCCAAAAGGGATAGCCGACTTTGTGGATTATATTGTTCGGACATTCTGCGCCGAGGAAGAGCTTCGGTTTCATGTTCATGAGATAGATCATAAAGCTGCTCCTATGGTTGTTTTTGAAGATAAGAGCATTACGGTAGAAGCCATTCCTCTAAAACACAGGATGCCTGCTGTGGGATATCTGTTCAGAGAAAAAAACTTGTTGAAAGCTCTTGATAGGTCATCTGCTGATTTTTATGGTGTTCCTGTTTATTGGTTCAATCGGATAAAGTTGGGAGCAGATTTTGTTACTGAAGATGGCATTGTTATTCCCAACTCTCGTCTTACTCATCCCTCTCGGAAGCCTTATAGCTACGCTTATATCTCCGATACGGCATACTCTCCTTCGATAGTTCCACACATACGGGGAGTGGATCTGCTTTATCATGAAGCGACCTTTGAGAAGAGTCTGAAGGAGCGTGCTGCCAAGACTTTTCATTCCACGACGGAAGATGCCGGGAAGATAGCCGCAGCTGCAGAGGTGGGTCATCTGCTGATAGGGCATTACTCGGCGCGCTACTCTCGCTCTATTGATATGGAACGCCTGCGAAGTGAAGCTGCCGAACATCATCCCAGAACAATCGCAGCCAATGAGGGGATGTTTTTGGACTTGAAGGAGCTGCGAAGCCAACTACAATAGTATATATCGACATGGATGTAAAGATAGAACCGTCTTGGAAAGAGCGACTGAAAGAGGAGTTTGACCGCCCTTATTTCGAGCAGATTGTTTCTCAAGTAAAAGCCGCATATCGTTCGGAGCCGGTGGCGCCTGAGGCGAAGAATATTTTCAGGGCTTTCGATCTCTGTCCTTTTGATAAAGTAAAGGTTGTCATTTTAGGTCAGGATCCTTACCATACTCCCGGTGTGGCGGACGGATTGGCATTTTCTACCTCTCCCGGAAGTCCTATCCCTCCATCGCTGAAAAACATATTCAAGGAGCTTGCATCGGATCTTAAAGTCCCGGAGCCGATGAGCGGAGATCTCACCCATTGGGCAGAAGAGGGTGTATTCTTACTTAACAGTATTCTTACGGTAAGGCAGGGGATGGCGGCATCTCATGGCAGAATGGGATGGGAGATATTTACGGACAGAGTCATCGAGGTCTTGAGCCGGGAGCGAGAGCATCTGGTATTCATCCTGTGGGGCAGTAAAGCCGGGATGAAGCAGCAGTTTATAGACACGTCGAAGCATTATGTGATCAGATCTGCGCACCCATCGCCTCTTTCGGCGCATAATGGTTTTTGGAAAAGCGAGCCTTTCAGTAAGGCAAATTTTTTCCTTGTTCAGCACGGAATCCAACCCATCAAGTGGGTCAAATAATCGGAACGCTCTGTCATTTGCAGAGCAATAATTAACTCTTAAAAAAGAAATAATGATATGAACATAGCAGTAGTAGGAGCGAGTGGTGCCGTTGGGCAGGAGCTTCTTCGGGTTTTGGAGCAGAGGGCATTTCCTTTCACGTCTCTGACTCTTTTCGGATCTTCCCGGAGTGCGGGTACGACCTATACGGTGGCTGGTAAGGAGTATGTGGTAAAGGAGTTGAAGGAGAATGACGATTTCAAAGGTATCGACATCGCGTTTACTTCTGCCGGGGGGAGCACTTCGGAACGTTTCCGCGAGACGATCACCAGGCACGGAGCGATCATGATAGATAACTCAAGCGCTTTTCGGATGGATCCGGATGTCCCTTTGGTTGTTCCGGAGGTGAATCCGGAAGATGCGTTCAAGCATCCGAAGGGCGTTATTGCCAATCCGAACTGTACGACCATTCAGATGGTTGTCGCTCTCAATGCGCTGCATAAGGTGAGTCCGATCAAGAGCGTACATGTCTCCACTTATCAGGCTGCAAGTGGAGCAGGAGCCACCGGGATGCAGGAGTTGGAGGAGCAGACCGTGGCTGTTGCAAACGGCAGAGAGCCTCGTGCCGAGAAGTTTGCCTACCCTCTTATTCATAACCTTATCCCTCAGGTCGATGTCTTTACGGACAATGGCTACACGAAGGAAGAGATGAAGATGTTCCACGAGACGCGGAAGATCATGCATGCTCCGGATCTGAACGTGAGTGCTACCTGCGTGAGAGTGCCCGTACTTCGTGCACACTCCGAATCCATTTGGGTTACGATGAAGGATCCGATGACACCCGAACAGGCTCGCGAACTGTTTCTCCGCACACCGGGAGTGATTGTCTTGGACGAGCCGTCAAGTAAATCTTATCCGATGCCAAGGGATCTTTCCGGCAGAGATGAGGTTTTTGTCGGTCGTATTCGCCAAGATCTCTGCTCTCCGAATGCCATAACTTTCTGGTGTGTGAGTGATCAGATCCTCAAGGGAGCGGCTCTGAATGCCGTGCAGATCGCGGAGCTGCTGCTGTCTCGCGGGAAGAGTTGCAGCGGAAAATAGCAGCCCGAAAGCGAGGCGATTATTTTGGGAGATTGCTCCGCACGTATAACGGAAGAAAGAAGAGACCGAGCATCCGGGTTCCGGAGCTTGGTCTCTTTTTTGTGGAGTTATTAGCCGTATTTCGGGGGATTATTATGGTTTTCAAAATCGGTAATTACCATTCTTCGGTTTAGTAATTACCATTCTTCGGTTTGGTAATTACCATTCTTCGGTTTAGTAATTATCGTTTTTCGGTTTAGTAATTACCATTCTTCGGTTTAGTAATTATCGTTTTTCGGTTTAGTAATTACCATTCTTCGGTTTAGTAATTACCATTCTTCGGTTTAGTAATTACCGTTCTTCGGTTTAGTAATTACCGTTCTTCGGTTTAGTAATTACCGTTCTTCGGTTTNTAATTACCGTTCTTCGGTTTAGTAATTACCGTTCTTCGGTTTAGTAATTACCGTTCTTCGGTTTAGTAATTACCGTTCTTCGGTTTGGTAATTACCGTTCTTCGGTTTGGTAATTACCGTTCTTCGGTTTAGTAATTACCGTTTTTCAGATTGGTTCTTATCAATCTTGAGGCGATGGCTATCATTTTGCTCCGTCTGTAAAAAATAAGGTGGAAAAATACTATATTTGCGGTCGGCAGACATGATGAATTATTATTATACCAATCAGTTAAAAACGAAAAAAACAACCATGAAAGGAACAAGACTATTTTCACTACTTTCTGTACTCGCAGTGGTACTTTTTCTGCTCCCTTCCTCACTGTCCGCACAAAAGGACTCAAAGGCAGAGGGCGGTATCATTAAAATTGACGCGGAAACATTCAGAGTAAAAATACACGACTACAAGAACGGAGCCGAGTGGAATTATAAGGGAGACATCCCTTGTATCATAGATTTCTATGCGGACTGGTGCGGACCCTGCCGTCAGCTTAAGCCTACGCTCGAACGCCTCGCAAAAGAGTACAAAGGCAAGATATACATCTATGCAGTGGACGTGGATGCCAACAGAGAACTCGCCGAAGCATTCAAAGTACGCTCCATACCGATGACTCTCGTCGTCCCAATGAAAGGTAAACCGCTTATGAATACAGGAAATCTGCCTTACGACGTGTTCAAAAAGCAGATAGAAGAGGTTCTTAAAAAGTAATATCCGATAAGAGTAAAGCCACCCATGCAGATGTTGGAAAGGATCTTTGTTCTGAATGACGCAGACCCGATAATCTTTTTCGGGCTGAACAACAAGAACATCCAGCTGCTGAAAGATTTACATCCGAAGCTGAGAATCATAGCCAGAGGCAACCTCATAAAGGTGATGGGAGAGGAAGAAGAAACGTCTGCCTTTATCTCCCTGCTGCGAACACTGGAACGATACACAGAGACTTTCAACTCCTTATCGGAAGAGGTGATACTCGCACATACAAGAGGAGGAGACAACAATGTCTCCTCCTCTACACCATCCAACGATGTGTTGATCTTCGGACTCAATGGTAAACCCATATCGCCCCGAAATGAAAACCAAAAAGAGATGGTGCGCCTGGTCGAAGAGCATGACCTCGTCTTCGCAACCGGACCCGCCGGGACGGGAAAGACATTCATGGCTATCGCCCTCGCGGTGAAAGCTCTCAAGAACAAAACAATCCGCAAGATCATCCTCAGTCGTCCGGCTGTTGAAGCAGGAGAGAAGCTCGGTTTCCTTCCCGGAGAGATGAAAGACAAGCTGGATCCCTATCTCCAACCTCTGTACGATGCACTCGGAGAACTCATTCCACCCATGAAGCTCAAAGAGTACATGGAGATGGGTGTGATCCAAATAGCGCCTCTCGCTTTCATGAGAGGACGAACGCTCTCGGATGCGATCATCATCCTCGATGAGGCCCAAAATACATCGCCACATCAGATAAAGATGTTCCTGACTCGCTTGGGAAACAACGCAAAGATGATCATCACCGGAGATATGACACAGATAGACCTCCCCGTCGGTACTCAGAGCGGTCTCAAGCAGGCACTTTATATCCTTAGAGGAATAACGGAGGTCGGACACATAGATTATAATGCCAAAGATATCGTGAGACACCCTCTGGTGAAGAAGATCGTAAACGCTTACGATAAGTTTGACAAACAAGAAAAGGCTAAGAAAGAGAAAAAAGAGAGTGAAAGCTCAAAAACTTCAAGTTTATAAATCATATCCCAATAGCTATGAACAGCAAATCATTAACAAAAACCGACTTTAACCTGCCTCGACAAACCGCAAAGTATATAGGCAAGGTAAGAGATGTCTATACGATAGAAAACGATATACTGGTTATGGTCGTTTCCGACCGCATCTCGGCTTTTGATGTCGTCCTTCCCGTAGGTATCCCTTACAAAGGACAAGTCTTGAACCAAATAGCTGCATATCATCTCGATAAAACTGCGGATATTGTTCAGAACTGGAAAATCTCCACTCCTGATCCGATGGTTACCATAGGACACAAGTGCGAGTCGTTCAAGGTTGAGATGGTTATTCGTGGCTATCTTACCGGAAGTGCTTGGAGAGCATACAAGAAAGGAGAACGTACATTGTGTGGCATCACACTTCCCGAAGGTATGAGAGAAAACGAAAAGTTCTCTCAACCCATTATCACTCCTACCACCAAAGCAGACGAAGGACACGATGAGAACATCTCCAAAGAAGAGATCATCGCTTCCGGTCTGGTATCTGCGGGAGATTATCAACGCTTAGAAGAGATTACTTATGCCCTTTTCCAACGAGGTACAGAGCTGGCTGCGGAGAAAGGATTGATCTTGGTGGATACCAAGTATGAGTTCGGAAAGAAAGACGGAGAGATTTACCTTATAGATGAGATTCATACACCCGACTCTTCTCGCTACTTTTACAGCGAAGGATACGAGGAGAGATTCCAAAATGGAGAACCTCAGAGACAACTCTCTAAGGAGTTCGTTCGCCAATGGCTCATAGATCACAACTTCCAAGGAAGAGATGGCGATGTAATGCCTGAGTTTACCGATGAATACGTAGAAAGTATCAGCGAACGCTATATAGAGCTTTATGAGAATATCATAGGCGAGAAGTTTGTAAAAGGAGATACTTCAAAACTTTCAGAACGCATAGAGGGAGCTATCTGTAAGGCTATTGATAGTCTTTAAGATCAATCCCCTTTAGATATAATGTCGCAACAAGAACAGATAGAACGGGATAGACTCTACCATAAAGAGGCAGAGTCTATCCGTTCTATGTTTAATAACATTGCCCAAGAGTATGATAAACTCAATGGGATAATGTCTCTCGGTTTAGATAAGAGATGGCGAAAGCTGTGTGTGCAGAAGGCTTCGGAGAATGCTCCGCATAATATTCTTGACTTGGCTACGGGCACAGGAGATTTGGCTTTTGCACTGAAAGAAGCCAATCCCGACGCTTCTCTTGTGGGACTCGATCTCACTGAAGGAATGCTTGAAGTGGCTCAGTACAAAGCAGTGGAGATGGGATACTCTCTCAAAGAGGTCTCTTTTGTTCATGGGGATGCCCTTGATCTCCCTTTCCAAGATCAGAGCTTCGATGCTGTTACCATCGCGTTCGGCATCCGAAACTTTCAGGACATTTCTCGTGGCTTATCCGAAATCTCTCGCGTTCTGCGCCCCGGCGGACGTCTTTGTGTATTGGAGTTGGCGGAGCCTTCTAGACGAATATTGAAACCATTTTACAAGATCTACACGCAGTATTTCATACCACTGCTCGGAAAAGCGGTGGCTCACGACAAGCAGGCTTATCAGTATCTCCCCGATAGTATAAAGACTGTCCCGATGCGAGAGAATATGTGTCGACTGATGTCTGATGCCGGATTTCAAAATGCACGCTTCTACTCTTTCTCTCCGGGAGTCTGTGTGCTATATGTAGGAGATAAATAGAACAAAATGAGTAGTCCGGTTCTATATGGACTATTAGGGTATCCGATAGAACACTCCAAGAGTCCTGCCTTTTTTAATACTCTCTTTTCAAAGGAGGGTATCCCGGCTCGTTATGCTCTTTTTTCGTATAAAGAGCTAACCGATTTTCTCGCTGAGATAGAGAGAAATCGCGATATGTCCGGTTCTCTTGCCGGCTTTAATGTAACAAGTCCCCACAAATCCGACATCATCTCCTACCTGCACGCATTATCTCCCGAAGCAGCTGAGCTTCAAGCTGTCAATGTTGTCAAGGTGAAGCGTGAGGCATTGACCGGAAAAGTTCTATGGTATGGCTACAATAGCGATGTCGTAGGTTTTTCAAAGCTGCTTGAACACGCTTTACGGCAGTCCGGAAATCCGTATGTCTCGAAAGCTCTTGTCGTCGGAAGCGGAGGTGCTGCCCGTTCGGTTTGTTACTGTCTCAAGCAAGAGGGTATTGACTATAATGTGGTAAGCAGAACGCCGGATGCCGTAACCAATGGCGTTTCCTATTCATCCCTGAATGAAGATGGTGTCATGGAGAGCTTCCCTCTCATTGTTCAGTGTACACCTTTGGGGATGACTCCCAATATCTCTACTGCCCCTCTTTTACCTTACGAGAGGATAAACGGAAGAGGAACTATCGCTATTGATTTGGTTTATAGCCCGGAAATTACTCGCTTTATGGCGTTGTGTCAGAAGTATGGTGCTCATACCTTTAATGGATATATGATGCTGGTAGAGCAAGCCAAAGAGGCTTGGCGAATATGGAGAGAAGAGTAGTCCGATTGTAGATAAAAAGAGAAGATCAGAATAAAGATTATACAGAATGAACCTTCAACAACTCGAATATCTGCATGCTTTGAAAAAGCATAAGCACTTCGTAAAGGCAGCCGAGGCATGTAATGTTACTCAGCCTACCTTGAGTGCCATGATACAGAAGCTGGAAGCAGAGCTTGGTGTAACTCTCGTGGATAGAGCGCATCAACCCATAAGACTTACAGCCGTAGGGGAGAAAATAGCAGCAAAAGCGCATGACGTCTTGGGCGTGATAAGAAGCGTCGAAGAGTTGGCTGCCGAAGAAAAAGAGGGTCTTAGCGGAAGTGTCCGAATAGGAGTACTGCCCACTATTGCCCCATTCCTTTTGCCCAGGATCATCACAGCGCAGAAGAAGATAGCGCCCTCGCTCAATATCCACTTCATAGAGCTTACTACCGGAAAGTGTGAGCAGGAGTTGTGTGCCGGAAATATAGAGCTTGCCATCCTTGCAGGAGACCTCAAAGGAGACGGCTTTGCTCTTCATCCTCTTTATTACGAAGAGTTTATCGGATATGTAAGCCGCAATGAACCTCTTTTTGCAGAAGAGAAAATCAAGAGCATGAAAGTAGATCCTAAGACCCTATGGCTTTTGGACGAAGGGCACTGTTTCCGAAATCAGCTGCTCAGGTTCTGCTCTCTTCCTGCCGTGAAGGAGAGACGCATAGACTATGAGCTGGGTGGAATAGAAACCTATATGCACCTGGTCGAGGGCGGATATGGGATAACCTTTGTTCCGGAGCTTGCTGTCTCCACAATGTCTAAGGCACAGAAAGAGCTGTTGAGGCCTTTTGCCATTCCTCGACCCGTGCGTCCGATCTCTTTGGTGCATACTCAGAGCTACGTCCGAGAGAGTATTGTGAGTCATCTGTGCGAGCTTATTCGTTCTGTTGTTCCCTCTGAGATGCACGAGATAAGGGTAGGACAGATGTTGGCATAGGTTTTACTTGCAGTTTGGCAATGCTTTTGCATAGAAGAAAGTAGGAGAACAGACAAAAATAAAGACACAGATACAATGAAAAAAGAAAAGAAAGAGGAGATAGATATAGAGTTGGAAAAGGAGATGCCGGAAGCGGATCTGCCGAAAGAAGAGGGTGCAGAAGAGGCTGCCGAGGGGCAACCAACGTTGGAGCAACGCCTGGCAGAACTCGAAGATACTCACCTTCGTCTCAGAGCGGAGTATGACAACTTCCGCAAACGTACACTCAAAGAGAAGAGCGAACTTATCAGAACCGCCGGAGAGTGTATCTTGACACAGTTTATAAATGTAGCGGACGACTTCGATCTTGCTGTGGCTAATCTCCGTCAGGCAACAGATATGGATGCTGTTGCAGAGGGAATAGATATAATTCGTACCAAGTTTATTTCTGCAATGAAAGCACAGGGTGTTTCGGAGATGGAAGTGCTTGGCGAACCGTTCGATGCCGATCTTTACGATGCGGTGGGCATGTTTCCTGTGGAAGATGCCGATAAGAAAGGTAAAGTGATAGAGTGTGTACAGAAAGGGTACACCTTGAACGATAAGGTGATAAGACACCCTAAAGTGATAGTGGGACAGTAACTTTCTGTACAGTAGCAGATATTTATTATGGCAGGGAAAAGAGATTATTATGAAGTCTTAGGCGTCTCAAAAGATGCTACGGACGACCAGATAAAAAAAGCTTACAGGAAGACAGCTATTAAGTATCACCCGGATAGAAACCCGGACAACAAGGAAGCCGAAGAGAAGTTCAAAGAGGCAGCTGAGGCGTATGGTGTACTTAGCGATCCTGATAAGCGTGCAAAGTACGATCGCTTTGGACATAACGGTCCTGAAATGGGCGGTGGCTTCGGAGACTTTTATGGAGGTGGCATGAGCATGGATGATATCTTTGCTCAGTTTGGAAACATCTTTGGAGGACATTTCGGAGGCTTTGGCGGTTTTGGAGGATCTGCTTCTTCCTCTCGTCGTTCGCGAGGAGGAGACATTCGTGTAACCGTATCTCTGAGTCTTAAAGAGATTGCTCAAGGAGTCGATAAGAAGATCAAGGTAAAGAAACGCAATACTTGTTCCGTATGTAGAGGTACGGGAGCCGAAAGCCCTTCTGATGTACACTCTTGTGCTACTTGTGGTGGTAGTGGGGTGGTATTCCATACACAGCAGAGTTTTCTGGGAACCATCCAGACTCAACAGGTGTGTCCCTCTTGTAAAGGAACCGGTGAGACCATAGACAAGAAGTGTAGACACTGCCATGGAGAAGGTACCGAAATGGGAGAAGAAGTGGTCGCGTTCTCCATCCCGGCGGGTGTACAGCAAGGTATGGCACTTACCGTTTCGGGAAAAGGAAATGCTGCACCGAGAGGCGGAGAGCCGGGAGATCTTATCGTTGTCATAAAAGAGCTGCCGGATGATAACTTTATCCGAAATGGAGACGACATTATTTACAATCTGCTTATCTCTTATCCGGAAGCAGTGGTAGGTGGAAAGGTCGAAATGCCGACAATAGACGGAAAGGTGAAAGTAACGATAGAGCCGGGAACTCAACCCGGTAAGATTTTGCGCCTTAGAAACAAAGGCCTACCATCTTTACGTTCAGGAATCAAGGGCGATCTGCTTGTACATATCAGCATCCATGTTCCTACCCAAATGGATGATAAGGCTAAGGAAGTTATTGATAGAATGGCTGCAATTTCGTTCTTCTCTCCGACTCAATCGGACAGAGAGGCCTATATCAAAGAGCAGAAAGTTAAATACGAATTATAAATTATGAAACTTTAACATGATAGTGCCATTGAAATAGCAAAAAAAAGCAAATAAAGCGTTGGATGGAAAGAAAAAAGGCTTTAACTTTGCAGTGTGTTTTTCATGGTATTAGATTTTTTAAGGTTATCAAATAACAGAACAGAAACAAAGAGGGTGTCGTGAGACACCCTCTTTTGTTTTTATTCACACTATCCGTTCGGAGCATCTGTTTTTCTCCGAAACAGAATGATTATCTTTGCATTATCCTATTATCACACAACAAAATCATATAAGCAAGATGAAAAAGAGATCTCTTATGATCGTTCTTAGTGCGATCTTCCTTGTTGGCTGCAACAACAAGAGTGGCAACGAGACTGCCACAGAAACTACCGTAGAATGGTCTATTAGCGAGGAAGCTATGGCTGAAGTGCTGCAAGGAACCTTTGAAGGCGTTATCCCTTGTGCCGATTGTGAAGGCATCCGTATGTCTTTGACCCTTTCCGGCGAGGAGTTTACCCTCACTATGGAGTATATGGGAGAGGAAAACTCAACCCTTCAAGAGAGCGGAAAGTTCACTCTTTTGCAAAATCGTCGTACGATCGAACTCTCTTCCCCGGACACCGAAGCGAGATACTTCAATATCTATGAAGACAGAGCGGTATTGTGCGATTCCAATGGCGTAGAGCCGGAGGGAGAGTTGGCACAAAACTATGTTTTGATCAAAAAGTAGTTTCGGAAGCTCTTTTCGGGTCTCTTCTTTTATGGGAAGAGACACCTCTGATTTTTCAGATATAGATGCCCGGCATGGTGGCACTTTGAGAAAAACCTGCAAATTTTCTGCTCTTAGGAGATGAAGATTTGCAGGTTTTTTGTTTTCCAAAAGTTCTTGCTTTTCTTTTTAATAGGGTTCAGACACTTTTTTCGCTCTCTATTTTTATATAAAAGTTCTCGCCAACTTACCCGATTTTCCCCTAAAAACGGGTTCGGAAAGGGGAATGCCACTGCCATAAAGTCAGTCTCCGATTTTTGAAGATTGTGTAATGGGTTTGAAATCAATCAGATATGGAAAATCTCGAATTTGGAAAAAATTTTTTCTCAGATCATTTCATGAGGCCTTTTCGCGTTAATAGGCGTTAATTTTAACACCCCTGTCTGTAAACGTTTCCTAATAGAGAAATTTGCCTTTTCAGGGGCATTTGGGGGTAAAAATACGTAGTAGGCTGATTGTTAGTGTTTTAATGGTTTTGGCTAAACATGTTAATCGAATCCGGTAAACGTGTTTAATGAAATCGGTAAACGTGTTCATTGAAAAATTAAACACGTTAAGCCGAAAGAATATGCTCGTTNCCGGTAAACGTGTTTAATGAAATCGGTAAACGTGTTCATTGAAAAATTAAACACGTTAAGCCGAAAGAATATGCTCGTTTAGCGTTTTGGCTTAACGAGTATCGGAATTTGTGTTAATAAAATAGGGCAAATTTAACAGTTTGGTCGCGCTCTGAAAACGAGGGGTGCGAACAAAATAGAGAGAGCAAAAACAGGGGAGAAGCACCGGGATGGAATATATAAAAATGAATATCCCCTCGTTTTTCTCATCGGGTTGTCATCGTACCGTGATATGGAAGCAGGGTTGTTTGCGTTCGTGTTTCACGAAACAGCGATCCGCTTGCCGAAGTTCATCGAGCACTTGTGCCAGCACTCCTTTGAGTTGTTCCGGCGAGAGGTCTTTCTCTCCATTGATCGCTGTGTAGCCGGAGGGAGGATCTACGAACGTAGCCCACGAAATATCTATGGTTGTCCCGTAGAGGTGCGTAGAGTTTGGGGTGGAGTTGATATTGTTTTTTGCCAGACTTTTAACATCCGCGATGGTACGAGTGATACTTGTTATCTGAAGGCGATACGGTTTTTGCCCATAGAGATAGAGCTTTTCCGAAAATCTTGCACCGATTTCGTCCAACAGATTTTTGGCTTTCGGCACCAGGAACGGTACGGAGTGGGAGAGTGTGGCAAGGCTGTAGTTTTGGGTGTCTTTCACCTCTACCAGATCGCTCCTCCTGCTATCCAGATCCTCTCTGCTCTGCATCGGCTCTATGCCCAACCGCTGTGCCACGATCAGCTGCTCTTCATTGAGGTCGTTAAAGGCGGTGTTGTACCGTCCCTTGTAGCTCATCAGCTTCAGCCCTTCTTCGGGAGAGACTCTCTCCATCTCCTTATAATAGTAGGGCGTGATAGAGCTGGTCGAAACCTTTCTCACGACATAAATGGTGCCTGTCATAAGGAGAATGAGCGGGAAGATATACCTTAAAATGTATGGAGACCAACGGATTTTCCGCAGGGTGGAAGAGTCCATTATTTTCATCATCATGAGCCAACTCTTTTTGTTCTTTCACAAAGATAATGAAAAGAGTATTTCAGGCTTGCGCAACCCAAAAGTTTGCACTACCTTTGTAAGAGCAAATCATATAGTACACAATGGAGAGACTAAGGAGTCATACAGGGATGCAGTGTAGCCTTGCCCAAGTCTGTAACACGGGCGGATCTTGCTCCTTTTCCTTTTTCTGCTCTTACGATATTTCCTCAATTTACTGTTAGGGTAGCCGAGTTGTTCGGTTACCCTTTTTTGTATTAAAGAACCAAGATGAAGAGATCAAGAACAATCTACAAGAATGCAACTGTGTACCGCACAGATAAGAAAGAGCTGGGACGCTTCGACGTAGCAGTGAGAGACGGAAAGATAGAGGCAGTGGAGGCGGTGATAGAACCTATGGAGCCGGAAGAGCAAGTGATAGATCTTTCCGGTCTTACGCTGTTGCCCGGTTTGGTAGACGTTCATGTGCATATGCGTGAACCCGGATTCTCCGAGAAAGAGACCTATGCCACCGGAACGGCTGCCGCTGCTCATGGCGGATTTACCGCTATCTGTCCGATGCCGAACCTCAATCCTGCACCTGACAGCAGCGAGACACTGGCGGTACAGGAGCGTATGATAGAGGAGCAGGCTGTGGTAAAGGTCTATCCGATAGGTTGTATCACGATAGGACAGAAGGGTGGAGGAACTCTTGTGGACTTTGCCGGGATAGAGTCAAGAGTGGCAGGATTTTCCGATGATGGCAGAGGCGTGCAGGAAGATGCCTTGATGGAAGAGGCGATGCGCCGATGCGCCGTGGTGGACAGACCCATTGTGGCTCACTGCGAAGTGGAAGAGCTGATAAAGGGAGGATATATCCACGATGGAGAGTACTGCAAAGCTCACGGACACAAAGGGATCTGCTCGGAAAGCGAGTGGCTTCAGGTCAAGAGGGATATAGAGTACAGCGAACGCACCGGCTGTCAGTATCATGTTTGCCATGTCTCTACAAAAGAGAGCGTGGAGCTTATCCGACAAGCCAAAGCAAAAGGTTTGCGTGTGAGTGGAGAGACGGCTCCGCACTATCTTCTTCTTACCGATGTAGAGATAGAAGAGGATGGAAGATTTAAGATGAATCCGCCTATCAGAAGCAAAGAAGACCAAGAAGCACTCTTCAAAGGTGTTATGGATGGCACATTGGAGTGTATTGCCACGGATCATGCACCGCATACGGCAGAGGAAAAGAGCCGTGGACTGGCAGGAAGCAATATGGGTATTGTCGGACTGGAAACAGCATTCCCTCTCATGTACAAGTATTTTGTCGTTGCAGGAAAGATGTATCTTGAACATCTTATGGACTTGATGGCGAACAATCCTCGCCGTCTGTTCCGTATAGATGGTGGTACTGCCGTGGGAGATAGCGCGGATTTTGTGGTGATGGACTTGGATGCGAAGTACAAGGTAGATCCCGAAACATTCCTCTCCAAAGGTAGAGCCACTCCGTTTACCGGATGGGATGTACAGGGTAAAACGATGCTCACCGTAGTTTCGGGTAAGCATGTCTATGTAGATAACAAGATGTCAGAAAGACTTTAACAGATATATTTTTTCAGAAGATGACGACAACGATAAAGCCATACACCGCAAAGATCGTCCTCAGCGACGGCAGGGAGTTTTATGGTTACGGCTTTGGAGCCAAAGTAGAAGCAATCCGGGAGTTGGTCTTCGATACTGCCATGGTTGGTTATCAGGAGATCCTCTCCGATCCGGCTTACGTGGATCAGGCGGTGGTGCTTACATACCCACTTATAGGAAACTATGGCGTGGCGGATGAAGACTATGAAGCAAAGTATCCTGTAGCAGGAGGATTTGTGGTAAGAGAGTACAACGACTCTCCCAGCAACTTCAGATATACCAAAACGCTGAGTGAAGTGATGGAGGAGTACAATATTCCCGGAATAGCGGGAGTGGATACCCGTGCCCTGACACGCATAATAAGACAAGAGGGTGCACAGAAAGTGCTCTTTACTTCACCCGATACACCGGTAGAAGAGGCTAAGGCAAAGTTGGACGCTTGGGCGCTTCCGACAGACGGTGTCTCTCGTGTAAGCTGTAAGAAAAGATGGCTGACCCGTACACCCGGACATATCTACGATGTGGTCGTGCTTGATTTGGGCGTGAAGTATAATGTCATCAGAAGTCTTAACAGACGAGGCTGCAATGTTACGATAGTGCCTTTCGATACAACGGCGGAAGAGATTCTCGCCTTTGCTCCGGACGGTATAGTCCTTGCCGGCGGACCCGGTAATCCTGCCGATCTTCCAAGTGTGCTGGAGACGATAGAACAGCTCAAGGGGAAAGTGCCGATGCTGGGAATCTCTCTCGGACATACGCTCATCGGACACGCTTATGGTGCAACATCTTACAAGATGCGTGTGGGTCATAGAGGATCTTTCCCAGTTAAGGATCTACGAACAGGCAGGGTAAAGATGGCAGCGGAAAATCATGGATATTCCATGAGAGAGGGTAGCCTGATGGGCACAAAGCTTGTGGCTACTCACCGCAATGTGGTACTGAAGGATATTGAGGGGATGATCTGCGAAGAGGATAAGGTGATGACAACACAGTTCTGCCCGGAAAGTAATCCGGGTCCAACAGATTACAGAGAGGTGTTTGACGGTTTTATAGATCTGATGAAAAAATAAGTAGAAGATGCCAAAGAGAACAGACATAAAGAAGATAATGGTGATAGGCTCCGGTCCTATCGTGATAGGTCAGGCTGCGGAGTTTGACTACGCAGGAACACAAGCCTGCATCGCCTTGAAAGAAGAGGGGTATGAAGTGATTCTTCTCAACTCCAATCCGGCAACAATCATGACGGATACCAACATGGCAGATAAAGTCTATATGGAGCCTCTTACACTGGAATATGCCGCAAAGATCATTCGCTATGAGAGACCCGATGCCCTTCTTCCAAGCTTGGGAGGTCAGACAGGGCTTAATCTGTCCATGCAGCTTGCCAAGAAAGGTATATTGGACGAGTGTAAGGTAGAGATGCTTGGTACTTCTCTTACCTGTATAGAGAGGGCGGAAGACAGAGATCTCTTTAAGGAGTTGTGCAAAGGGCTGGGTGAACCGGTGCTTCCGTCCAAGATCGCTCACACCATAGAAGAGGGTGTGGAAGTGGCTGCGGAAATCGGATATCCGGTGGTGCTTCGTCCTGCATTCACACTCGGAGGTACCGGTGGTGGTTTTGCAGATGATGAGGAAGAGCTTAGAGAGCTTATGCGCAATGCACTATTCCTCTCTCCCGTTCATCAGGTTCTTATAGAGAAGAGCATCAAAGGCTACAAGGAGATTGAATTTGAGGTGATGCGAGACAGCAACGACACCGCAATGGCAATCTGTAGCATGGAGAATATAGATCCGGTAGGCGTACACACGGGAGACTCTATCGTGGTAGCACCAAGCCAGACACTGACCAATAAGGAGGTGCAGATGTTGCGAGACAGTGCCCTTCGTATCATCCGTGAACTGAAGATAGAGGGAGGATGTAACGTGCAGTTTGCTTTGGATCCACTCTCTTTCAACTACTATTTGATAGAGGTCAATCCTCGTGTTTCTCGCTCTTCGGCTTTGGCTTCCAAGGCAACAGGCTATCCGATAGCTCGTGTTACGGCAAAGGTTGCTGTGGGAATGCATCTGGATGAAATCCTTATCAAGGATCTGCCGGCTTGCTGTGAGCCTACGATAGACTATGTTGTAACAAAGGTGGCTCGCTTCCCATTCGATAAGTTCAGCGATGCTTCCAATGTACTCGGTACGCAGATGAAAGCCACCGGAGAGGTGATGAGTATCGGACGTACCATGGAAGAGTCTTTCCTTAAGGCTATCCGCAGTTTGGAGCAGGGCGTATGCCACGTTCACAAGAAAAGCTTCGACGACAAAACCTCTGCGGAACTTCTTGAATACATCAAGACTCCGACCGATGAACGTATCTATGCCATAGCTCAACTTATCCGAAACGGCGTAGACCTTTCTCTTATCTACAACAATACGAAGATAGACTTGTTTTTCCTTGAGAAGTTCAAAAACATAGTGGAACATGAGGCTTTGGTCCGTAATAATGTCAGGGATGCCGCTGTTCTGAAAGAGGTGAAGAAGCTGGGCTTTAGTGATCAGTATGTGGGAATGCTCTGGAACATGAGTCAGGAAGAGATGTATCTTTTCCGCAAAGAACACCGCATCTATCCGGTCTATAAGATGATGGATAGCTGTGCAGGGCAGACCGATAGGGATATTCCTTACTTCTATTCTACTTATGAGAACGAGTCGGAATCCACTCCGAGCGACAAGAAAAAGATTCTCGTATTGGGTTCAGGTCCTATACGTATCGGGCAAGGAGTGGAGTTTGATTACTCTACCGTTCATGCCGTGTGGTCTATCAGAGAAGCCGGTTATGAGGCTATCATCATCAACAATAACCCGGAAACCGTATCTACGGACTATACTACAAGCGATAAGTTATACTTTGAACCGCTCACGGTGGAAGATGTCATGAATGTGTACGATCTGGAAAAACCTGTCGGCACTATCGTGTCTCTCGGAGGACAGACAGCGATTAACCTTGCAGAGCCACTACATAAACTTGGTGTGCCCATTATCGGTACCGATGTGGAGGCAATACGCAACGCAGAAGACCGTGGATGCTTTGAGCGCATCATGGAAGAGCTGAAAATCCCTCAACCGGAAGCGGAAGCCGTAACCAACATAGAGGATGGTGTGAAAGCAGCAGCACGCATAGGCTATCCGGTACTCGTGAGACCGAGCTACGTTCTTGGTGGTAGAGCCATGCAGATAGTATCCAATGAGGAGAGACTGCGCCACTATCTCCAAAATGCGGTAGAGCTTAACACCGATCAGCCGGTGCTTGTGGACAGATATATTATAGGTAAAGAGCTTGAGATAGATGCCATCTGTGATGGAACGGATGTCTTTATACCGGGTATCATGGAGCACGTGGAGAGAACAGGTATCCACTCCGGAGACTCCATCAGTGTCTATCCGACATTCTCGGTAAGCCAGAAAGTGAAAGAGACCATCCTTGAATACTCCAAGCAGTTGGGCTTGCGAATCGGTATAAGAGGGCTGTTCAATATCCAGTTTATCGTGGACGACAAAGAAGAGGTTTACGTCATCGAGGTTAATCCTCGCTCTTCACGTACTGTGCCGTTCTTGTCCAAAGCAACCGGAATCCAGATGGCTCACTTGGCTACACAGGTTATGCTGGGCAAGAGTCTGAAAGAACTTGGATACAGCTCCGAGTATCCGGCAGAAAAGAAGCGTTGGTATGTGAAAGCTCCGACATTCTCCTTTGCTAAAATAAGGGGTATGGACTCTTATCTCAGCCCGGAAATGAAATCCACCGGCGAGGCTATCGGGTACGACAAAACGCTTACCCGTGCCTTGTACAAAGCTCTCCAGGCTACGGGAATGAATGTGGCAAACTACGGAACCGTGATCGTTACACTTGCCGATGCTGCCAAGGAGAAAGCTCTTCCACTCATAAGACGTTTTTATAACCTTGGCTTTAACATAGAAGCTACTACCGGTACGGCAAAATATTTGAGAGACAACGGAATCCGGACACGTACACTGCACAAGCTGAGCGAGGGTAGTACAGAGATTATAGACTCTCTAAGACAAGGCTATGTGAGCTACGTGATCAACTCGATAGATGTAAATCAGCACAATACTCGTCTGGATGGCTACGAAATACGTAGAGCCGCCGTGGAGAACAACGTTACCGTCTTCACTGCGCTGGAAACCGTGAAAGTATTGTTGGATGTGCTGGAAGAGATCACTCTGAAAGTTTCGACCATAGATGCCGAATAAATAAAACGGATATAATGTACAAGAAAGGAAGATATACTATCCTTAGTAATGTCAATATCGCCAAGGATGTCTGGCAGATGATATTGGAGGGAGATACCCGGTATCTTTCCCGTCCTGGTCAGTTCGTCAATATCCTTGTTCAAGGGCATTTCCTGCGTCGTCCCATCTCTGTATGCGACTATGATGCCGGCACTATGACCCTTATATATAAGGTCTTTGGCTCCGGAACGGAGGCACTCTCCAAGATGAATGCAGGAGCCGAGCTTGACCTCCTGACAGGTCTTGGCAACGGTTTCGATATATCTGTACCTGCTTCCCGTCCGCTTCTTGTGGGCGGCGGAGTGGGTGTACCTCCCCTTTACAGGCTTTGTAAGGAGCTTGCCGATAAGGGCTCTGCACCAATCGTAGTGTTGGGTTTTAATACGGAGAAAGAGATCTTCTATGCCGATAAATTTGCCGAGATTCCCGGAACAACGGTACTTGTCGCTACGATGGATGGTAGTTGCGGATTCAAAGGATTGGTTACGGACCTTATCATGAACAACCCGGAGTGTCGGAGTATAGACTATCTTTTCACCTGCGGACCGACGCCCATGCTGAAAGCTCTCCATGCTCTGCCTTTCACCGGACAGTTCTCTTTTGAAGAGAGAATGGGCTGCGGCTTTGGAGGATGTATGGGATGCACACACAAGACAACGGAAGGATACAAGCGAGTTTGCTTGGAAGGTCCTGTATTCAGAAAGGAGGAGATCGTATGGTAGACTTATCTGTGAATCTTAGCGGAGTGGAGTTGGATAATCCCATCATCCCTGCAAGCGGAACATTCGGGTTCGGTCAGGAGTACGCTCCTTTTTATGATCTCAACATTCTTGGCTCCATATCTTTCAAGGGAACTACGAAAGAACCTCGATTCGGTAACCCTACCCCGCGCATCGCAGAGTGCACGGAGGGAATGCTCAATGCGGTCGGACTGCAAAATCCCGGCGTTCATAAGGTGATAGAAGAGGAACTTCCCCGACTGGCAAAGATCTTCAAGAAACCGTTGGTGGCTAATATCAGCGGATTTTCATTGGAAGAGTATGTCTACTGCACCGAGTTGATGAGCGAAGTGGAGCAGGTCGGCATCATCGAGATCAACGTCAGCTGCCCCAACGTCAAGCATGGAGGGATGAGTTTTGGCACTTGTCCCGATCAAGCCGCACTCGTAACCAAGCATGTGAAAGCCGTAAGCAAAAAACCGGTTTATATCAAATTGAGCCCGAACGTTACGGATATCGTCTCCATCGCAAAGGCATGCGAAGCGGAAGGTGCAGATGGTCTTTGTCTGATCAATACGCTTTTGGGCATGCGCTTTGACCTCAAAAAGCGTCGTCCTGTCCTTGCCAACGGCACGGGCGGATTCTCAGGACCTGCGATATTTCCCATAGCTCTTCGCATGGTGTATCAGACACACAAGGCGGTCTCGATCCCCATCATGGGATGCGGAGGTGTGATGACGGCGCGAGATGTCCTGGAGATGATGATGGCAGGAGCTACTGCGGTGCAGGTCGGATCCGCCAATCTCATCAATCCCTATGCCTCTAAGGAGATCATCGAAGCGCTTCCGGCGGAGATGGAGAAGCTGGGCATCTCATCCCTCAGGGAGATTATCGGTGTGGCAGAATAAGAGTAAAAGAACACTATTATAGTCAGAAACAGAACAACATGGCAAAAGATGTAATCATAGCTTGCGACTTTGAGAGCGCAGAGGCTACGCTCCGTTTCCTGGATCTTTTCCGGAACGAGAAGCCTTATGTCAAGATCGGGATGGAGCTTTACTACGCTGCAGGTCCCGAAATCGTAAGAGAGATAAAGAAGCGCGGACACAAGATTTTCTTGGATCTCAAGCTCCACGACATACCCAATACCGTAAAGAAAGCGATGGCTGTCCTCTCCAAGCTGGATGTGGATATGACTAACGTTCATGCTGCCGGTACGGTGGAGATGATGCGTGCCGCCGTTGAGGGACTCACCAGACCGGATGGCTCTCGTCCGCTGCTCATTGCGGTAACGCAGCTTACGTCCACTTCGCAGGAGCGCATGAATGAAGATCTGCTCATACAAGGCGATATCAACGACGTCATAGCTCACTATGCAAAAAATGCCGAGCGTGCCGGACTCGATGGCGTGGTCTGCTCTCCGCTCGAAGCGGCGGGTGTGAAAGAAGCAACACACCCCTCTTTCCTGACCATCACGCCCGGTGTACGCTTTGCTGATGGGGATAAAGGCGATCAGGTACGCGTAACCACCCCCGAACGTGCTCGCGAAATCGGGTCGGACTATATCGTGGTGGGGCGTCCCATCACTGCCGCTCCCGATCCGGTGGAGGCTTATCGGAGGGTCTGTCAAGACTTCTTGCAGCGATGAAAAAAGTCGCATCCTGAAAACGTGTACAGCGTTCTGATTTTTAGCTTGATGTAAAGGAATTGAAATTTCCTTTCGGAAAAGGCGAAATTTCTTTGCGGACGAAAATAAATTTCTATGCGGAAAGAAATTTTTCTCCTTGCGGAAGAAGAAAAAACGGATCCGCCCGAATGATAAAAAACAGCAATGACAATCTCCAAATTCGGAGAGACCGACTGCACGCTTTTTCACCCTCGGCACAACATATACATTCACCTCAAAACAGATATTAAAGAAGACATGGAAAATCTATCAAGAGATATAGCGGAAAAACTCCTCTCTATCAGAGCAGTTTTTTTGAGCCCGAAAGCTCCTTTTACGTGGGCAAGCGGTATCAAGAGCCCCATCTACTGCGACAATCGCCTCACTTTGAGCTATCCGAAGATTAGGGAAGCGGTGGAGGAAGGACTCGCAACTCTCATCCGCGAACACTATCCGGACGTGGAGGTGCTCATGGGAACATCCACCGCCGGCATCGCTCATGCAGCCATCACAGCCACCATTCTCGATCTGCCCATGGGCTATGTCCGCAGCGGTGCCAAGGACCACGGACGCACCAATCAGATCGAAGGATACCTTGAACCGGGGCAAAAAGTTGTCGTCGTCGAAGACCTTATATCCACAGCCGGCTCCTCTTTGGACGTCGTAGAGGTATTGCGTCAAGCCGGAGCAGACGTGCTCGGCATCGTGAGCATCTTCACCTATGGGATGAAGAAGGGCATCGACCGCCTCGAAGCCGCCGGTGTCAAAAATGTCTCCCTCTCCAACGTGGACACTCTCGTGGAAGTTGCCGTGGAGAAAGGGTACATCGCGCCCGAAGAGAAGGAACAGGTGATCGCCTTCCGTAACAACCCTTCGGACGAATCTTGGATCAGACAGTAATCCCTAACCTCTCCTTTCTCATGAGACACTGTATAGAACCTACCGATTTTACTTCGCAAGAAGTGCGAGACCTCATCGCCCTTGCCGAAGATATGATAGCCCGCCCGGCTGCCTATGCCGAAGTGTGTAGGGGAAAGAAGTTGGCAACGCTCTTCTACGAGCCGAGCACACGCACCAGACTCAGCTTCACGGCTGCGATGATGGAGCTTGGAGGAAATGTTCTCGGCTTCTCCGATGCGCGCAACTCCTCCGTCTCCAAAGGCGAGACCGTTGCCGACACGGCTCGTGTCGTATCCACCTATGCAGACATCATAGCCATGCGACACTTTAAGGAGGGTGCCGCCCTGGTCGCATCGCAGTACGGCTCCATCCCGGTCATTAACGCCGGAGACGGTAGCCACTCTCATCCCACACAGACACTAACGGATCTTCTGACGATTCATCGTGAACTGGGCAGACTCGACAAGCTCACCATCGGTCTTTGCGGAGACCTCAAGTATGGGCGCACGGTGCATTCTCTCATCAAAGCAATGTCCGGATTCGAGAACATACACTTCGTTCTCATCTCGCCCGACTCGCTCCGCCTGCCGGACTATATGCGGAAAGAGCTGGAGCGTCAGGCAAGTCTCTCCTATACCGAAAGCGACAGCATCGAAACCGTTATCGGGACGTTGGACATTCTCTACATGACACGCGTACAGAAAGAACGCTTTTCGGACATCGCCGAATACGATCGGGTTAAGGATCTCTACATCTTGGACGAAGAAAAGATGGCGCTTGCCCCTAAAAGGATGATCGTCCTGCATCCACTTCCACGCGTGAACGAAATATCACCGGAGATAGACAACGACCCTCGAAGTGCCTACTTCCGACAAGTGGCAAATGGCAAATACATCCGCATGGCACTTATCCTTACACTCCTCCGAGCCGCCGAAGGTATCGCCTTGGAGCCTAAAGTGCCACGCATTGCACATGGAACGCACAGAGGAGATCACCGCTGTTCCAATCCGGTCTGCATCACTGCCTCCGAGCCGCTTTATGCTCAGTACATCGAGCACAATGGCGAAAAGCTCTGCGCATACTGCGAAAACTTTATCGGGTAGCATTCCCGCCGAAAAATATA
Organism: Porphyromonas canoris; assembly: GCF_000765975.1. Lineage (NCBI taxonomy): Bacteria > Pseudomonadati > Bacteroidota > Bacteroidia > Bacteroidales > Porphyromonadaceae > Porphyromonas > Porphyromonas canoris. The sequence continues at coordinate 158,051 of NZ_JQZX01000006.1, read as the reverse complement.
CAAAAGAGCATTCTAAGTTTTGGCTTGGGATGCTCTTCTGTTTTTGGGGAACTTTTATATAAAAACGACCTCTCCGAAATTCGTCCGAAATCTCCTCTTTCTTCCCCTTTTTCCTCCTCCTAAAATTTGAAGATCGCAATAAGATTCTAACAATTAGGTAGATATGAAAAATCTTGAATTTGGAAAAAATTTTTTCTCAGTCCATTTCATGGGGCTTTTTCGCGTTAATATATGCGAATTTTAACAGAGGAATATGCAAATAAACTTTAACTTGATTTTATGCCCCAAAACGGCAAAAAGAGGGTGAAAATTCTTAATATTCTAATTCTCAGTATTATAAGTGAAAATTCTTAACACGTTAATCGAATCCGGTAAACGTGTTTAATGAAATCGGTAAACGTGTTCGTTGAAAAATTAAACACGTTAAGCCGAAAGAATATGCNACACGTTAATCGAATCCGGTAAACGTGTTTAATGAAATCGGTAAACGTGTTCGTTGAAAAATTAAACACGTTAAGCCGAAAGAATATGCTTGTTTAGTGTTTTGAGTGAACATGTATCGGAATTTGTGTTAACAAAATGGGTTGAATTTAACAATTCGGTCGTGCTCTCAAAACACCTCCTCCGAGTGAAATAGAAAGAGGGTAGAGGGGAGGGATGGAATATATAAAAATGGAGCTTTAGAACCTTATTACAAACAGTCCCAAACTTTATACTAAAAGTCCGGGACTGTTTGCTTTTGGTGTTATTGCTTATTTCCTATTTACTTCTCCGAGTATGATAGCAGGCGTTGATCGCCTTCCAGTTTGCGCAGTTCGGTAATATCTTGCGTTACTTCCACTACTCCGAGATACTCTCCATCTGTTCCTCGCAGAGCGGTGTACTCTATATAGATAAATCTGCCCATGAAGTTGGAGAGCCAAAAAGCGGCTTTGTTCTCGGCTCCGGACTTGAAGTCGTTGATGATTTGTTCTACTATGTGAACGCTGTGAGGAGGATGACACATTCGGACATCCCTGCCTATGATGGAACGGTTACGCTCAAAGACACGCTTCGGACTATGGGAGAAGAACTTTACTTTATCCTCTTTGTCCACAAAGGTGATATCTATCGGTAGGGTAACGAAGAGGCTTTCGAGCTCTTTCATATCGAAGCTACCGGATGACAGTCTTATGGCATCACCGGAAAGGTAAGTGGGTTCGTTTGCTACTTCTTCCGTGGGTTGCCATTCGGTTGTAGGGTCATAAAGACAGAAGCCGAACTGGGGTGTTTCGACATAGATGCTGTACCACTCTTTTTCCGAAAGGGTGTCCATGCACATCGGGAGCAGGATCTCTTCCTCTTTCATGATCATTCCTTGTATTGCCTCAATAGCGGGTACGATAACGTCCGGTACTGCTGCGCAAAACTCCTGAATGGTAGGCATCGGTTTGCGACCCAATAGTTCGTGTGCGGCTTTAAGGTAGGCACGAGTTTCGTCATGCTTGCCCCACATTACTTTTGGAGGCCCTGTGATGCCGGCTTTTTCGAGGTAAGGGAAGAGGGCGTACTCTTTTCGGAGGTAGTGTTTATTTACATCGGAGAGTTCGTTAAAGAGTGCATGTATCTGCAAGAGACTCTTTTCCCAATCGTTTGGATCGAGTTTGGGCAGATTTTCCAGTATCTCTTCTATCTTCACTATCCGAGCTTCCAACGCTCTGTTTTCTTGCTTGAACGTGTCTACCGGATGCCCCGGAGGAACATTCTTAGCGTGTGAAGTGTCTATGCTGCCATCGAGTACTGCGGCGTGTATATCGCATAACTTCAAGATCTCACTCTCAGGGAGACCTTCGGCTATCAGCTCTTGCTCTACCTCCACAACCTCGTTGTAGGGAACGGCTTTCAGCATCTCCATGAGTCTTTTCTTCACTTGTTCGGGTGCTGTACCTCGGTGAAGTTCGAGGATAAGATGCTTGAGCATCTCTTTTCTTTGGGATGAGTTGTTGATATATTCGCTCATGGTTTACTTTCCTTTAATCATTGTCAAAACCATCTTAAAGCTTTCCACCGCTTGCAGAGCGTGCGGAACGTTGGCAGGCATGATGATGATCTCACCGGCTTTCACGCTATGAGGTTTTCCGCCTATACGTATCTCTGCTTCTCCTTCTATGATCTGTACCAAAGCGTCAAAGGGTGCAGTGTGTTCGCTTAGTCCTTGTCCTTTGTCGAATGAGAAGAGTGTAACGTTGCCTACATCGTTTTTGAGTATCTGCTTGCTTATGATTCCTCCTTCGGAGTATTCGATTTCGTTAGAAAGACCAAATACGGTTGCAGAGGGAAATGTTGCTCTTTTTTCCATAATTCTAATTGGTTTGAGTGTTTGTTTATGCAAATATAGGAGACTTCTTTATTGTTTATCGTGATTTATGTTACAGCTTTTCGAGAGATTTATTTGCTACTTTTGCACGAAAACAGATACTCATCTAAAAACAGATTTCTACTGATATGAACAGGGCTTTTAAGAAGTACCACAAATGGATAGGGCTGTTTGTTTGCTTCTTTATTATTCTGTCTGCTCTTTCCGGCATTGTTCTCAATCACCGGAGAGCGGTTTCACGCATAGATATTCCAAGATCGGCACTGCCGGCGAGTTATGGTTACACCAACTGGAACAACGGAGCAGTGAAAGGGACTATCAGGCTTGGTGGAGACTCCGTACTGCTCTACGGCACTGCCGGGATGTTGTTGTCCGACACATTGCATCGCTCCTTTGCGGCGTTTAATGCCGGTCTTCTCACGGGCGCAGATAATAGAATCGTGAACAGAGTAGTATCCACACCGGATGAGCAGCGGTATGCAATCACCACATTCGATCTGTACAGACTTGGCGCAGATAACCGATGGGAAAATCTCACAGCACGTGCAGGGATAGATGAACGTATATCCGACCTCACGGTCAAAGGTGATACGCTGGTTGTGCTGACCCGTTCCAAGGTGTATCATGCCGCTTATCCTTACCTCTCTTTTCACTCTCACGAAATCAAAGAGCCGGAAGGATACGTTGCGAAAACCTCTCTGTTCCGTACATTTTGGCTGCTACACAGTGGCGAGCTATTCGGTCTGCCGGGACAGCTATTGGTTGATTTTCTTGGGGTACTGCTTATAGTGATGTGCTTGACCGGGATAGCATTCACCTTCATCCCGAAACTCGTTCGTTACAGACGCAAGAAACAGCTGGCGATAAAACCTGCAATGAATGCTCTCAAGCTCTCTATCAAGTGGCACAATAAGGTTGGCGCACTCTTCTTGGTGCTCTTCCTTGTTCTGGGCATTACGGGTACTTTTTTGCGTCCTCCGCTTCTGATTGCCATTATCCGCTCTGACGTGAAACCTCTGCCCGGCTCTGTGCTGGACGATCCTAACCCTTGGAGGGACAAACTGCGCAATTTGCGTTACGATGCCAACACTTCCGACTGGCTGTTGTACACCTCTTCCGGATTTTTCTCTCTTGCTTCTTTGGATGCTGTTCCTCGCCCTGTCGCTTACACTCCTCCCGTCAGTGTGATGGGTATAAACTGTATGGAGCCTGCTCCAAACGGCTGGACGGTGGGATCTTTCAGTGGACTTTTTTCTTGGGATAGGGTCAATGGTGTTATCACGGACCGTCAGACCGGAGAGGTGGTACCGAAAAAGAGAAAGCCTGCAGGCAGACCTGTATTTAATAATCAGGTCAGCGGATACAGTAGAGACTTTTCTGCCGGCAAAGAGATTGTGTTCAGCTATAATACCGGAGCGCAAACATCGGACGGATCAGCCTTTGCAGAGATGCCGGAGATCCTTAAAAAAGGAAGACTCTCACTATGGCATACTGCTTTGGAGATACACGTTGGGCGTGCATACAATCCGGTGATCGGGCCTTTCTCGGATCTCTTTATCTTTCTGTTCGGACTCCTTTTTACCTTTATTCTTATCTCAGGTTACATCGTTTACAGACACTCTTACAAGCGCAATAGAAAGAGAGGAGCAAAGAGTCGGAAGCCGTAATGGTCGAATTTCAGGAGCGTTTCTCTGTCGGGAAATTGATACTGAGCTGTTTGAATGTCTTCGTTCCGTCTTCAAACAGAATCTCTATCTTGATGATGTGTTTCAGCTCTTTTGTCGGTTTTTGGGCGATCTTCAGATGGCATAGCGTCATCTCGCCCAAGCCAAGAAGACGGCAAGAGGAGAAGTCGAACTTGGACAATAAACACTCTATCCTGCCTGCAAGCTCTTCCACATTAGGGTCTTCTTTTTTGATCGGCTCGAATTTTTGTTTCTTCTCATCCCAGGTGAACTCTTCCTTATACCCCGATTGGATGAACGGATCAAGAGCATTGGAGTAGAAGATTATAATGTCATTCAGAGAAGCTCCTGCCGGATGGGCATCGTCCCATGCCGCGTCACTTGTTACGTTTATCCCGGTAATGGCATTTGAGTTATAGTAGTATCTGTAGCTGCGACCAAAGGATCGGAAAGCATCTCCTTTGATAGTATAGGTAAGAGCATCGTACTTTGTATCCTTGTTTTTATTGCATAACGCCTTGTATCCGGCGAGATCTTCACCTTTGGAATCCCAGCCCAAAACCAGCACCGTATGTGCCCATCGGATGTTGATGGAGTTCTCATAGGAGTAATAGGTCGCTTCCAGATTTTTTGCATTATCCAGATAGCCCAATACGTAATGGGGGATATGTATCTTTCCTTCCTCGAATTGTCCGCGTCTGAATAGCCAATCACATCCTTGAAACATCAGTGCCACAAGAGCGGAAAGGAGTATAAAATATGCTTTTTTCATAGGTTGTTCTGTTGTTTTGAGACTGCTAGGTCTCGAATAAAACTCTCACACCCCACAAAGATACTATTTTATGTATTAGATGCCGAACCTTATATCGGGGAAATCTATCCTATTCCGAAGAGAGGTGTAGTGGAAAGTGTCTGTCCAGAAACTCTCTCAGCGGTTTTGGGAAAGCTATTCTGTTGTGCGACTCAAGCGGAATGGAAAAGAACGGAGGCATTGTCAGCCCTTCCTTTTTCTGCTCCGAAGTGTATATCTGTATGTTAAGTCTGCGGTGTGTCAGCTGGTGTGTCGTCTCCCATAACAGCTCATATCCCGGAGAGTCTATATCCTCCGGAGAAAGTGTTGGGAACTCATGCAACGCTTTCCAGATGCTCTTCTTGTCTCGCTGTCGCACTACCAGCTCTCCATCTTGAGAGAAGCAGAGGAGATAGCGGATGCTCTCCTCCTTTACTGCCACACGTTTCTCCTTTCTGGGCAGAAGATCCACCAGATCCGCTTTGCGAGCCAGACACTCACGCTCTAAGGGGCACTCTTGACAGACAGTCCCTTTCGGGCGACATTGCAATGCCCCAAAATCCATGATTGCCTGATTATAGAGAGCAGGTTCATTCTCATCCATGTACTCCTGAGCCATATCTGCAAAGAGCTTTTTCCCTGCGATGGTATCTATTGGAGTATCTATGCCGTTGAAGCGGGAAAGCACCCGATAAACATTTCCATCTACTACGGCAACAGCTTCACCGAATGCAATGGATGCAATAGCTGCAGCGGTGTATGCCCCCACACCTTTAAGCGTGAGCAGCTCTCGGTATGTGGAGGGAAAGATGCCCCCTTTCTCGTTGCAGATCTGCCTTGCTGCCTCCATCATGTTGTGCGCACGAGAGTAATAGCCCAACCCTTCCCACAGATGTAAGACCTCCTCTTCGGGAGCTTCCGCAAGCGATCGGACTGTCGGATAACGCTCTACAAAACGGAGATAGTAACCCCATCCCTGCTTTACCTGTGTCTGTTGGAGGATGATCTCGGATATCCATATCTTGTACGGATCTTGGGTCTGTCTCCAAGGCAGATCTCTACCGTTTTCCGAGTACCACCGTAAAAGAGAAGAGCGAAAGAGGCTTGCCCTTTCGCTCTTCTCTTTTGTTCTATTTTTCTCTACTCCTTTAAGGAACATCGGACACACTTAGATGTTGTACAATGAGCTTATAGACTCGTGGCAGGATACCCGCTTGATGGCTTCCGCAAACATATCCGCAACGCTGAGGATGCGTACATTATGGCACTCTTTGCGGTATGGAATGGAGTCTGTAAAGATCATTTCCGACAGTGCAGATGCTGCAACACGTTCGGTTGCCGGGTCGCTCATCACGGCGTGGCTGGCTATCGCACGGACGCTCTTCGCTCCATTTTCCAGCATGAGATTGGCTGCCTTGGTGATTGTTCCTGCTGTGTCCACGATGTCGTCGATAAGCAGAACATCTTTTCCTTCTACTTCCCCTATGATACGCATCTCTGCAACCTCATTGGCTTTAAGCCTGCTCTTGTGGCAGATAACCATTGGGACTCCCAGATAGCGGGCATAAGAGTTGGCACGCTTGGTACCACCCACATCCGGAGTTGCGATAACGAGATTGTCCATGCTCAATGTCTCCTGAATGTAGTTGGAGAAGACATTCGATGCGTAAAGGTGATCCACAGGGACATTAAAGAATCCCTGAATCTGATCGGCATGAAGGTCCATGGTGATCAAGCGACATATTCCGGCAGCACAAAGCATATCGGCTATCAGCTTGGCACCGATGGAGACACGAGGTTTATCCTTACGGTCTTGACGCGCCCAACCGAAGTAAGGGATGACAGCCACGATGTAGTGGGCACTTGCACGCTTTGCCGCATCTATCATCAGCAAAAGCTCCATAAGATTATCCGATGTCGGTACCGTACTCTGTACCAAATAGACATCTTTTCCACGAATGGACTCTTCATAATAGACACTGAATTCTCCGTCTGCGAATCGGTCTACTTGCATCTTTCCAAGTTCACAACCGAGGCTTTGACATATTTTTTCTGCCAAGTATCGGGAGTTTGTTCCTGAGAAGATCAGAAAATCTCGTTCTTTACTCATATTCAGATTTTAATAGGTATATGTAGAATATATGGGGTGTCCCAAATATGTTACAAAAATACAAACAATTTCTATAGGAGCAAGGCGGGAAGAGAAAAGCCTTGCAGGGTAAACGGAGTTCGGACAAAAGAGCTTTGTTTCCCCTCTTGGATAGTAGCTTTCTTGCCGGTTTGCTCTTCTCTTTTTCTCTCATTCCATGGTAAAAAAAGGGTCTGAGAGCATATAAAACTTCTTCTGAACAGGTAAAAAAGTCTCTTTGAACCTTATCAAATCCTCACTTCAAGGCTTGAATGGTAAAAATCAAGGCTCACTTTCTGCAATTCAGGTCTTGAATCTTGCTGTTCCAACCTTGATTTTCTTGTTTGAATCTGTTCAGACTCTTTTTTTATTACTATAAGAGAAAGTTTTGAACGGGATAAGAAAATAATTGCGCAGCGGATACAACCATAAAAAGAGAGGGCTACCCGATGAAAATATCGGATAGCCCTCTCTTCTGTTTGCGAATACGGAGTGTCGAATCCGCAGATATTTTAGAGGTTTACTTCTTAAACTCCAGCTTGGATAGCTTATTCCAGTGACCGCGAGTAAAGTCCGGAATCTCTACCGGAGCAGAACCGTTGTCGAGAGAAATCTCTGTAAGCGGAATCAGACAGCACCACTCTGCAAGGTCGTACACGTCCATATCCAAAGGAAGACCCTTTTGCAGACAGTAGATCAAGCGATAGTCCATGATGAAGTCCATACCACCGTGTCCTCCGACACGCTTTGCAGTCTCTTCAAGTTCTACATCCACGATCGGGTGGCGGTATTTTTCCATCAACTGCTTGCGTACTTCGTCCGGAACAAAGTTGTGTGTGTCGAGATCTTCGTGGTTCAGGGTAGTCTCCTTATCCAGATCCTTTCCGCTAAGAGCAAAGCCCGGAGTGGGATATTTATTGGCAAATCCTTTTGTCCCGGAGATTTGATACAGACGGTTATATGGTCTTGGAGAAGCAACGTCATGCTGAATCATGATGGTCTTACCCTTTTCGGTGCGGATCATTGTCATCGTATGGTCGCCGTTGCGGAAGTCTTTTACCTCTTCTCCTGTTCTCTCTTTGATAAGAGCCGGAATCTGCAAAGGCTTTGTGTCCATGCTGACAAGGTAGTTGAGTTTATCTCCACGGTGAATGTTCATCGCCTGACAAACCGGGCCGAGACCGTGTGTAGGATATACATCGCCTCTGTGCTTGCGGTTGTAGTCCAGTCTCCAGTCGTTCCAGTATGCGCTCCAGAAGTCGTTCAGAGAGTGGATATACGCGCCTTCGCCATGTATCACCTCACCAAGCAGACCTTGTTGAACCATGTTCAGAGTAGTAAGCTCGAAGAAGTCATATACGCAGTTTTCAAGCTGCATACAGTGTTTCCTTGTGCGTTCGGAAGTGTTGATAAGATCCCAAATCTCTTCCATGGTCATCGCAGCAGGTACTTCGATAGCCACGTGCTTGCCATCGTTCATCGCCTGAACACCCATCTTCGCGTGTGAAGACCAGTCTGTGGCGATGTAGATAAGATCCAGATTTTCCATTGCAGAGAGCTTACGCCATACGGCAGTGTCTCCATAAAATTCTTGAGCCTTGGGCAAGCCTGCTTCCACAAGCTTTGCATTGACCTTCTCTACACGATCCTGCTCTACGTCGCATAGTGCCACGATCTCCACTCCCGGTATGTTCATCATGCGATATACGGCACCGGGGCCTCTCATACCAAGTCCTATGAATCCGACTCTTACGGTAGGAAGCGGTTCGGTGGCAAGCTCCAATACGTGCTCCTGACCTGCCGGTCTTTCCGGGACTTCGACTTTAATGATGTTGTCTTTTTCGGACGTCGATTTCTCCGAAGGCGTACAAGCAAACATGGCTACTCCCATAAGAGCTGCCAACACTAAGCTTGTGAGCTGTTTAATCTTCATGTTCTTATAAGTTTTATGTGTTATGGAATATACGATTCTATGTTTGAGCCTCGTGGCAAAACATCCTCCCAAAGGTACAAAATAATGTTGAATAATAGCCTTTTAGAGGTTTTGCCTGCTTTTTATTTGGATGCCCCGGAAAGGCATTTCTCTATCTCATGACGGAGTAGAGAGGTTGGCAGCCCCATCACATTGTAGAAAGATCCTTCCACTTTCTCTACCGCTATGAGTCCTATCCACTCTTGTATGCCGTATGCACCGGCTTTGTCCAGAGGGGAGTAGGCGTCCACATAGTAGCGGATGGTCTCTTGGGAGAGGGGGCGAAAATATACTTTTGTCACGGCACTTGTCTTACAGACCCTCCCTTTATAGGATAGCACCACGCCGGTAATCACTTCGTGCATTTTCCCGGACAGAAGTGAGAGGATGCGTACAGCGTCTTCTTTATCTTTCGGTTTGCCTATGATCTCTCCATCGAGGAGGACTATCGTGTCTGCCGTAATGAGCAGCTCGTCTTTTGAAACCAACGGACCTATGGCACGAGCCTTTTTCTCTGCCAAAAATTCAGGGACTTTTCTTGGGTCCATCTCGGGAGAAAAGTCCTCTTGACAGGGTGCGGTGCGAACTTCTATCTTATACCCCATTTTCCGAAGAAGGTCTTTTCTTCTTGGGGAGCTGCTTCCAAGTATTATCTTAGTACGTGGCATATTTTGTTATTCTATATTTACCATCCAAAGGCATCCCCGGTTAGCCATAGCCCTTTGGCTTTCATCAACTGTTCCAATACGTCTCTGGCAACTCCCATGCCTCCTTCCACCGGAGAGATGTAGTGCGCTATTGCTTTCACTTCAGGAGCAGCATCGGCAGGTGCAACGGCGAGTCCGCTACGCGACATTACCGGTATGTCCGGAATATCATCGCCTACATAGATCACCTCATGAGGCTGTAGCCCGGTCTTTTGTAAGAAGTCTTCCCACTGCTCTGTCTTGTTGGAGGCTTTCATATAGACGTGCGTCATGCCGAGTGCATTGTATCGCAACGGCAGGGAGGGAGAATAGCCTCCTGTGATGATACCTAAAATGAGCCCTTGATCTGTGGCTTGCTTGATGGCATAGCCATCTCGAACATTCACGGTACGCTTTGGAATGCCACTCTCATCCATATCGATGGTGGTCTTGGAAAGTACTCCATCGACATCGAATATGACTGCTTTGAATGGTCTTAGGTCTTCTAAAATTCTACTCATCTGAATCTTTTGTGTGGTGCGACAACTGTTGGATGTTATGGCTAACGCTCCGATACACTTCGGTAAGCGAAGGCAAGCCCTCCTCTTCCAGCAGTGAAAGGTGGCGCGAAAGCACGTTACGGTCTCCTCTTACCGCAGGTCCGGTCTGGCTCTTATCCGCTCCCATCTCCATCGCTTTAGCCATGGTCTCTTGTATGAGAGGGTTCAGAAGGGTCTCTTCCAGTCCATACCTCTTGAGCAGAAGGGCTGCGGAGTGCAGCATGTTATTGGAAAAGTTGCAGGCGAAAACCGCAGCGAGGTGCAGGATGAGCCGTTCGCCGGAACCGGTCTCCCTGATCTGCTTGCTCTGAAGAGCAGAGGCAAGTGTCTGTATAGCCTCTTTTGCTTTTTCGTCGGAAGCCTCTACGAACAGAGGGACATCGGACATATCCAACGCTCTGGAGCGTGAAAACGTCTGCAACGGATAGAGCACACCGATATGGGGATGGGGAGAAAGTGTCTGCATGGGAATGCTTCCTGCCGTGTGCAGAAGCACTGCATCGGGAGAGATATGCCGGCAAAGCTGCCCGGCAAGAGCGGCTAAGGCGGTGTCCGTAACGGACAGGAGATAGATGTCTGCCGTTCGGGGAAGCTCTTCCACTCTTGTTACTCCTTTGGTGTCGAGCTTCCGAGCCAATGCTTCTGCGTGCTTTGCCGTGGCACTCATCACGCCCAAACATCGGAGATTTGCCTTTGAGAGAGCTGTCCCTATATGGGTCGCAACATTGCCGGAGCCGACAAGACAGAAGGTGTACATGGTGTAGTGAAATCAGTCTTCTATATCCTTGAACGTGTCTATGGATACACGTCCCCAGTCTATCTCTATATCACGGAATGCGAGATCTTCATCATTGGCAGGGACACCGAGTGCAAGGATGCAGAGGACTCCTATGCTCGGAGGGATGTTCAGTACTCTCTTCACGATGGCTTCGCTCTCTTCTCCTTCGGGAGAGGTGGAGTCTGCCACGTGTATCCAGCATGAGCCAAGCTCCAGATCGGTAACGGCGAGCTGCATCATAGTGGCAGCGATGGCGGCTTCTGCTTCCGGACGGCGCGACTTATTGAGATCCACAGCCACAACGATAGCCAACGGAGCTTCTGCCAAAAACTTACTGCCCATCTTCTTACTCTTGGACAACGCTTCCAGCGTGCTCTTATCTTCTACTACAATAAAACGTGTGGCGTTGGTACTCATCGAGGATGGCGCACGAAGCCCTACCTCTAATATCTCCTGTACAGCCTCTTGAGGGACAGGGACGGGCGCAAACTTGCGAATGCTTTTACGCTTGGAGGATATAAAATGTACGTGACTCATATCTTTCTTCTTTTGTTGTCTGTTAGGTGTCTGATGCCTGACACAAAACCTTGTTGTAAAGGCTTCACGAAGATAGTTATATTTTCCGTAAAAGAGGGAAGAGATGCTCTCTTCTCAACCTCTCTTTTAGGCTCTTTTAAGGGGAGCTTTTATATAAAAACGGAGAGCCGGCTCCTCTTTTTCTTGCTCCGATTTTTCTCCCGGTCGGAGAGCATGAAAAATGGAGAGGGTGTGCTAAGTGTTTTACATTCAGGTGTATATGGAAAATCGCGAATTTGGAAAAAATTTTTTCTCAGTCCGTTTCATGAGGCTTTTTCGCGTTAATAAGTATGAATTTTAACACCTATCTCTGTAAACGTTTCCTAATAAAGAAATTTGCCTTTTCAGGGGCATTTTAGGGTAAAAATGCGTAGTTTGTTGATTATTAGTGTTTTAATTGTTTTGGCTAAACACGTTAACCGAATCCGGTAAACGTGTTTAATGAAATCGGTAAACGTGTTCGTTGAAAAATTAAACACGTTAAGCNCCGGTAAACGTGTTTAATGAAATCGGTAAACGTGTTCGTTGAAAAATTAAACACGTTAAGCCGAAAGAATATGCTCGTTTAGCGTTTTGGCTTAACAGGTATCAAAATTTGTGTTAATAAAACAGGCCGATTTAACAAATCCGGCGCACCTCTGAAAACGACCCCTCTGATCAAAATAGAGAGAGGCAAAAAAGAGGGCTTTTTTCGGTACTAAATATATAAAAATAGAGGTGTGGCGCGGAATGGAAACGTAGGTTAAAAATAGGAAATTCGGGAAAGGTATCATCGTTTTTCTTTACATTCGTATATACAAACTGTTGTTTTATGTCGGATAAGAGAAGAACATTGATAACGGGAGCGTCCGGAGGTCTTGGTATGGAGATTGCCATGCTGATGGCAAGCAATGGTCATCACCTCGTTTTGGTAGCAAGAAACGAGGAGAGATTGCTTTCTTTGAAGCTCTACATAGAGCAGTCCTTCGGGATCTCTGCCGATATCGTTGCCATGGATCTTGCTCTTGTCGAGTCTCCTCGCAGGCTTTACGATCTGGTTAGAGAGCAAGGCTTCGAGATAGAGATCCTTGTAAACAATGCGGGGTTTGGCGATTTTGCTCCGTTTTGTACCTCCGATCTGAAAAAACAACAGGAGATGATCGCTCTGAACATCTCTGCCGTGGTGGAGCTTTGTCATCTTTTCGGACAGGAGATGGTATGGCTCAAAAGGGGACGGATACTGAATGTTGCCAGCATAGCAGCTTTTCAGCCCGGTCCGTACATGAGTATTTATTATGCGACAAAGGCGTTTGTCCTCTCTTTTTCCGAAGCTCTTGCAACAGAGCTGGAGGGAACGGGTGTTTCTGTGACGGCTTTATGCCCCGGACCTATACGGACGGGCTTTGAGGCGAGAGCCGATCTCTTGGCTTCGGGACTGTTTAGGAATCTAAAGGTGAGCGAGCCTCAAGATGTGGCGCGATTTGGTTACGAAGCAATGATGAGAGGGCAGGTGGTTGCCATTCATGGCGTATGGAACCGGCTGTTGGTCTTTTCGGGAAGATTTGCTCCAAGGAGTTGGGTACGGAATATGGTACGTCGCATACAAGCATAAACAGAACGGAAAAAAGTGTTACTATTGTCTCTCGAAAAGAGATAAGGCGTGAAGAAACGAAACGGAATAGAAAATAAGGATTAGAAAACAGACAGAAAGTTTTACACAATAGTCGCCCTTCGTGATAAAGCACCGACCTGTCGGTGGATCTTTGAGCATATAAAGTATGGAGAGCTTGTGATAGAAGAAAAGGGCGATGGTGGCAAAAAGATACTTTAGGTATGATGTACACAAAAGAAGAACATAGGGCTTCCCTGAGTGGAGCCATGCTGCTTCTCTTTTTGGTCGCTTTCGGAACGGTTTCTTGTAAGCAGGAGAGCGGTATTAAAGTGCCTCAAAAGAAAGAGCAGATCGGACTTACTTTTTCTGCAAACTTTGCAGACGAGAGTTTACGTGCCCTTGATGGAGAGTGGGCATCCGGAGATAAAATCGGAGTCTTTACGAGAATGAGCCGTCCGGAAGCTGTATGGAACAAAGGAGAGCTGATAGCAGATAATAATCTGTTTATAAATGAGACAGGCGGCAGCCGTGCCATTTTCCGCCCGGCTTCGAGTTCGGACGAGATACATCTGATGGAAGGGCAGAAGATAGACATACTTGCCTACTATCCGCATAGAACTCCCCTCGATGAGAAGAGTGTTTCGCTTTCCGTTTCGGATCAGTCTGCTCCGGAGCAGATCAATCTTCTATATGCCGATAATCTGAATGGTATCACCAGTAAAAGCAGTGCCGCGGATCTGGTCTTCCGCCATGCGTTGTCCAAAGTGCGTTTTAATGTGCGCTCTACCGATGGCTCTTCTCTTGAAGGACTGCAGGTAACTCTGCAGGGATTTCCTACAAAAGGGCGTTTTGACCTCCTCTCTCGCACATGGAGTATAGAGCCGGCAACCGGTGAGACTGTTACCGCCAAGATAGACGGAACAGGATCGGAGGTGAGAGCCGAAGCGTTCATCCTGCCTTCGGAAAAGAGTAGTGCAATGCGAGTGCTGTTTAAGCTGCCTTCCGGAAAAGAGTATATATGGAATATCCGTGTGGATAGCCATGCTTTTCAGATGGGATATGAATATAGTTATGGTATCAATCTTAAGCCGGGAGGACTTATCCCGGACGACAAGGTCGGTTATCGGGAGCTGCCCCAAAAGCGTTCTTTGCCCAATACGCTCGTTCATACTCACTTCTCAACCGAGCTGAATGGTGCAAGAAACTACACATTCCTGCTCGACACCAAGCTTAAGTTTGCCTATTGGGTGGCTTATCCTCTCCACGGATTCTATTTGGGCAACTTCAAGAGATTGAATAACTTTGACTTTGACCCCGATGTCCCGAAAGAGTATCAGGCTCGTCTTGATAAGAGAGGGTATCAGAGCAAGGATGGAATAAAGTATGATAGAGGGCATCAACTCCCAAGCGGAGACAGGACAGCAGGTCGAAAGCTGAACGATGCTACCTTCTATGCAACCAATATGACACCTCAAGCTAGCTATCTGAACCAACAGATCTGGCAGAGATTAGAGGGACAGATCAGAACATGGCAAGCCGGACTGGTTGCCAATGGAGTGGGAAAAGATACGCTATATGTGGTTACCGGAGCCGGTATGGAGGATGGCGAACCGGTACACATGGCTCAGGATAATGACGGACGCGATTGTCCTGCTCCGCACTATTACTATAAGGTGCTGGCTAAAATGGACAAACATGGAGAATTTCATACGATAGGATTTATCATGAAAAATACTTCCGAGATTTCAGGTGATAATTATATGAAATACAAGTGTACGGTAAAGGAGGTGGAAAGAAAGACCGGATTTACCTTTTTCCCATTCTTGAAAGATGAAGTGAAGAATAAAATAGAAGATCATCTTTGGTGATATATACAGAGTATTTATTGAGTTTTAATCCCATAAAATGAATTAAAAATGAAACTTAAACAACTACTATTAGGAGCTCTGGGCGTATTTGCCCTTGCTGCTTGTAACAGCAAGCCGGATATGCCGACGGATGGATTTGGAAAAGAACCTGTGGCTTTCAAATCGTCCATCATCGGTTCTACTTCTCGTTCAACAGAGACGGCTTTTGAAGCGAAAGATCAAATAGGCGTTTATATGCTGCCTGCTGCCGGAGAAGCAAAAGAAAATGCGGCATATATTACTGCCGAAGGTGGAGCAGAGGCTCTCTTCATCCCGAAGACGGAAGGCGATAAGATTCTTCTGCCAGAGGATGGAACGAATGTCGATTTCGTGGCTTATCATCCTTATCGAGCTGATGTGGAGCAGAAAAAGATCAAGTTGAATGTATCTAATCAGTCTGACCAAAAGGCTTTGGATTTGATTTATGCCAACAATCTGAAAGGAGTAAACAGTATGACTCCTACATCTCAGTTCAAACTCTCTTTCCGTCATCAAATGAGTTTTGTACAGTTTGTATTCACTCCGAAGGCTAAAGAGAAAATTGTAAAGATTCTTTCTGTCGGTATCTCCGGCTTCCATAAAAAGGGACAATTCAACCTTGAAGATGGAGCATTCTCCGATTATGAAGAGGCAGAAATGGTATGGGCGAAGCTCTCTGAAGACGGCTACTCGTTCTCTTCAGTCCTAATCCCTCAAAATGATGTGGAGATGAAGCTGTATCTTTCCGATACCGGCGGTAAGAAGTATCACTGCGATTTTAGCAGAATGAACTTTGAGAGAGGTAAGAGATACACCTTTACGCTGAATATCACACCGGAAGGAAATATCGAAGTGAACGAATTGGGTACCGTGATAGAGCCATGGAGCGATGTGGATGGCGGTACTCACGAGCTGCGTCCGGAAAAGAAAGAGTTTGCAATAACTCCTTCCGAAGCTACGATAGAAGCAGCCTCAACCACTCCGATAACCGTGAATGTAACAGCAGGAGAGGGTGTTGCCTGGAGTGCTTCAACATCGGAAAGCTGGGTGTCTGTATCTCCTCTTTCCGGTACCGGAAACGGACAGTTTGTGGTTTCTCCATCTCCCAATACCGACAGTCAAGAGCGTAAAGCAATCATCCGTGTACAGGCAGGAGAAGAGACATTGCAGTTTACTCTCACTCAAAAAGGTGTCAATCCGGATCCATCTCCCGAAGGAGCTCTTTTCAAAGAAGGGTTCGGCAATATGCCTAAAGGCTCAAAGGATAAAGCTGAAACGTTGGATGACCTATTGAAGTATATAGATACAGAAAACAGAGATAAGGGGTATCTTTATGAAATTTCCGGTGCAGATGTTCGTGCTACCTCTCATTTGGATGGGCATATCTGGCTTCCGGCGAATAAAGACACCTTCTTCCAAGTCGGTAATATCTCTGTTCCGGGAGAAGCAAATACACTTGTATTGACATTCGATCTCGCTACAAATAAGTCGGGGGATACAGAAAGTGTTTTGGAAGTGATACTAGGAGGTAAAACTCAAAAGGTATCTCTCACCAATCCTAAGCAGAACGAGTATCAGCAGAAGAGTGTCGAGATAGTCGCTCCGACACTGACAGAAGGAAAGATCTCCATTAAATTCAATTCAAAAGGAGCCGAAAATAAAAATGGTTTTAGAGTGGATAATATTGTTCTCAAGAAGAAGTAATAGATTCATCTGAAGAGAATATAATGATAGGGAGAGGTGTATAAAAAACGCCTCTCCCTATTTTTTTTATTTCAAAATATGCCCTATATTGTCTTTTGTGTGCATTTATTTGAAATGATGAATCTGTTTTTGATGATTTTTCTGCCTTTATTTTGATATTAGTGTGCTTGTTTATGTAATTATTGGTCCTGTTTTTGGTTTTTTATCATTTTGATTTTTGATTATTGTGTCCAAATATATTATCTTTGCGCCCGAATTTAAGAAAACACACACAATAAATATTATTCAATAGATTTAATTAGTTCATGAAAAGGCAATTTTTTTATTTGTCGCTATTGCTTGTGCTCATCACCAGCATAGTGGGGGCATGTACGCAAGTAGATGTAGTAATGCCTAAAGGTCCAAAGGGAGATACAGGTTTGTCTGCCTTTGAATTTTGGAAAGAGAAAGTAGCAGATGGTACTATAAACTGGCCTAAAGATCAAGTAGGCGTAGCCGACTATTTCAAATTTTTGAAAGGTAAAGATGGTCAGAATGGAAAAGACGGAAAGAATGGTCAAAGTGCATACGAACAGTGGAAGGAAGCGGTAGCAACCGGAACTGTTGATGATCCGCACAATCCAGGAAAGAAGTGGGATGCTAATAAGAATAGTGTAGTTGACTTCTGGAGATTCCTTACAGGCGCAACAGGAGAAGCGGGAAGAACACCGCATATCGGCCCTGACGGCAACTGGTGGATAGGAGATAAGAATACCGGAGTTGCTGCAAAAGGGAAAGACGGTCAAGATGGTAAGGATGGACAAGACGGCAAAGATGGTGTCTCTCCACATATCGGTCCTGATGGTAACTGGTGGATTGGAGATGTAAACACCGGTGTTCCTGCCAAAGGTAAAGATGGTAAGGATGGCCAAGACGGTCAAGATGGTGTTTCTCCACGTATCGGTCCTGATGGTAACTGGTGGATCGGAGATGTAAATACCGGTGTTCCTGCCAAAGGTAAAGATGGTCAGAATGGTCAAGATGGTCAAAACGGACAAGATGGAGTCTCTCCACGTATCGGTCCTGACGGTAACTGGTGGATTGGAGATGTAAATACCGGAGTTTCTGCTCGAGGTAAAGACGGTCAAAATGGCCAAGATGGCAAGAATGGCGAAAATGGTAAGAGTGCTTACGAAATGTGGGTTGATACCGTAAAAGCCGGTTGCGAAGGTAGCGCAGCACCTGTTATGGACCCTCATAATCCGGGCTATGAATGGCCATGCGAAAAGACAAGCCTTGCAGACTTCTGGCATTATCTTCGTGGTAGAAATGGTGAAGATGGTAAGGATGGTAAAGACGGTAAAGATGGTAAAGACGGAGAGAATGGAAAGGATTCCAGCGGTCTTGTAACTGGCAAGGCTAACGTCGTAGCTCAATACTACAATGCATCTTTGAAAGAGTATGTAGATCCGGAAGATGGCGGTGTATGGTACATCGTTTATGACAAGGAAGGAAAGCCTGCTCCTGCGGGAACAGAGGTAGATAATATGCCTGCTATGCCGGGACAAAAGTTTGTTACCGATACCGATGGCCGATTCAAAGTTTCGGTAGATAAGTTGCCATATAAGAAGCCGGAAGCAGAAAGACTTGGTTCTACTCGTGTTAAGATTGGAGGAGAAACCATGGAGTCTGCAAAGAACACACTTGTACCAAACAAGATAAAGACCAGAATATCCACAGACCTTGTTTACCTGCGTCAGCAGACTCACGTCAATCTTGGAGGTGGTAGCTATCCTTTTGCACACTTTACTGCAGTGCATTACAAGTACGAGCGTGAAGTAGATGGTGTTTGGGGTGAATATCCGGCAGAGTTGCCGAAACCTGAGTTTGGAACAGGTAGGGTAAATGATCCTACTCAACTTCCAACAATCGAAAACATCACATTCAACGATGAGACGAAAAGATGGCTCGTATCTAAGGATGGTTACTATGCAGACTTCAATCAAGCAAGAGATAAGAACATTGTGATGATTATACGTCCTATCGTTCTAATGGATATAGAGAAGACAGGACCACTTCCTAATCCTGCAATTCATGACTATAATAAGAGAGTGTTGCAAGTAAGACAGTATGAGTGGAACGGTCAGAAGAACTACTTTACTATTGTCGGTGAAAGATACTTCTACGGAGAGAAGCCGGTTCTTCCTGAGCCTATACACGTTCCGGAAATCCATCCTACTCCGGTCTTTACCGGATCGAAGATAGCTGTCGTACATGGCCAGACTACTATCTGGGGAGAACTTGATGTTATAGACCGTTTGCCGGACTTCTATTTGAAGTACAAACTGGAACCAACTCCTGTAAAAGTTTGGACATCAGACAAACTTCCGGGCAGCTTGTTAAGAGATACTCCTTCATACAGAAACAACTTCAAGTATAAGATCGTATCATTCAAGCGAGAAGGAAACAACAATGTTACGACCGAAACAGATATCTCTCTTAAGGATAACAATCCTCTTTACAAGCTTCTTGCACCACGTGATGGCGGTGTTTGGTCTGTAATGAGCTATCTGGAGGGAGACCGTTATGGACAGTTGACTCAGGTTAAGAAGGATGAGAGAATCCTTGGTGCCGGATATTCTCCTTATAGAGCTCTTCCATACTACATCACTACTATTCAAGATCCGAAGTTTGAGTTCAAAGACTTCTATGGTGTAAATGCTCCTATTGTTATTCCTCAGCAAGATCTTCCTTGATCATAAACGAACAAGTGTGGGATATCACCATCAGGATGTAATAGATAAAACAACAAGACAATGAAAATAAGATATACAATATATACACTTGCCGCTTTGGCTCTTGGGTTCTGCAGTACTACGCTGCAAGCCCAAGAGGCTAAGCCTGCGAAGAAAGCGTGGGAAGTAGGTGTCGGAGGTGCTCTTATCAACTGGAACAGAGTCTCTATCTCCGGATTTGAAAGCAGACAAGACGACTACTTCTACAACTTCAGAGTAGATCATCTTATGGGAGGCGCAAAGCTATACGTAGCCAGAGAGCTGAACAAGTGGTTCTATCTCGATCTTCAAGGAACTATGGGTATCACATACAACAACCCCGAACAGACAGGAAAGTCGGGCAAGCACAGCTTCTTGTTTATGGGAGGTCCCGGTTTGCAGTTCAGACTTAGTCCGCTATTCGGATCCGAGTATGTAGAACCCTATTTAAGAGTCGGAGCCAACTATCTTTGGAAAGATTTTCAAGCGAGAAACATAGGACGTTTCAGTCAGGATCCTACAGGACAGGCAGGCTGGTCGTCTAAAGACACTTGGAATGGCAAGGATAAGTTGGAGGACAAGAACCAATTCTTCCCCATCTCAGTTGGTGCCGGTGTCAATGCCTGGCTTAACAACAGCGTGGGTCTTGGGCTTCAAGGAGAGTATATCATGCCTATACGCAAGGAGCTTCCTCGCTTTGCACAGGTTTCTCTCAATATCCTTTTCCGCTTCGGAGGCAAAGACAAGCGTCCGCAGCCACGTATAGAATATGTGGAGGTAGAAAAACCGGTCGAAAAGATCGTGGAGAAGATTGTAGAGAAGAAGGTCTTTGTGGAGGCAGAACCACAAGTAGGTAATCTTTTGGAGAATATCAACTTCGGTTTCGACAGATACGACTTCACACCGGAATCTGAAAAAGCATTGGATAATGCTGCTAAGATGTTGAAAAAGCAGTCCGGTCAATACTTCCTTATCACCGGTTATACCGATGCTCAAGGCAATCAGGCATACAATCTTGAGCTTTCTCGCAAGCGCGCACAAGCTGTGGTCAATGCTCTTATCGAGAGAGGTGTACCTGCAAGCATGCTGAAGTGGAGAGGGGTAGGCAAGAAAGTGAATGCCGTACCTGCATCCGAGTCTGACGATGTTCGTGAAGGAGACAGAAAGATAACCATAGAGCGTGTTTCTAACATCGCTTTCTGGAACAAACTCCCATAACAAGAAGATAATAAGAACGGGTGGAGCGCGCTGCTCCGAACTGTTCTTTAGCAATAGAAGAGCTATGCCAAGCGTAAGTTTGGCATAGCTCTTTTTTTTTGTGGCAAAACGTCAAGATCTTTCATGTTTGCTGCCAAAGAAGGAGAGGTAAAAAGGGCTTTCTTTTTACGTCTTGTCTTTCCCGATTCTCGGCAACATTAAAGCTTAAATTCGGACATCCGATATTCGGTTTTCCCTGCCTTGAAAGAGGACTGTTTTTGCCGGAATTTTTATATAAAAACGGAGTTTGAGAGATATCGAATATTTCTGTTGGAAACAGTTGCTTTCTGAATATATCTCCTTCGGGTTGTCGCTTAATCTGTTTGTTTTCAGTGAGATTTGAAAAATTGCGAATTTGGAAAAAATTTTTTCTCAGTCCGTTTCATGGGGCTTTTTCGCGTTAATAGATGTGAATTTTAACGCTCCATCATGTGAACGTTTCCTAATAAAGAAATCTGCCTTTTCAGGGGTATTTTAGGGTGAAAATAGATAATATGCTGATAGTTAGTGTTTTAATCATTTTGGCTAAACACGTTAATCGAATCCGGTAAACGTGTTTAATGAAATCGGTAAACGTGTTCATTGAAAAATTAAACACGTTAAGCCGGAAGAATATGCTCGTTTNTTAATCGAATCCGGTAAACGTGTTTAATGAAATCGGTAAACGTGTTCATTGAAAAATTAAACACGTTAAGCCGGAAGAATATGCTCGTTTAGTGTTTTTGCTTAACGAGTATCGGAATTTGTGTTAATAGAATGGGGTGGATTTAACAATTCGGTCGCGCTCTGAAAACGACCCCACCGATCAAAATAGAGAGAGGGTAAAAAGAGGCTCTATCGGCGGTATGGAATATATAAAAATCGCTCTCTTGAAAGGGCGGTTTTAGAGCAGTTTTAACAGGGGTATATTACCTCAAAAAGAGTATCGTTTTTTCTCTTCAGGATAGAGAAAAGTATTTTCCTTCCGGAAGTCTTCTTTTCTCAAAAGAGTTGAAATAAGGGGGGTGAAAATAATTTATCTGCTTGATTTATTGTATAATCAGATAATTATGCTTACCTTTGTGCGTTCAATCGTGTATCCTATGGCGGAGATACGATAAAAGAAGTATCAAATACGATATAACACAGAAATAAAAACAGTTTTAAAATGCCTACAATTCAACAGTTAGTTAGAAAAGGAAGGAAAACAATCGAAGAGAAAGGAAAGTCTCCTGCTCTTGACTCTTGTCCGCAGCGTCGTGGCGTTTGTGTGCGTGTGTACACCACAACACCTAAGAAGCCAAACTCGGCAATGCGTAAAGTGGCACGTGTGCGTCTGACAAATGGTAAGGAAGTGAACTCTTACATACCGGGAGAGGGACACAACTTGCAAGAGCACTCAATCGTACTTGTTCGTGGTGGTCGTGTAAAAGACCTTCCGGGTGTTCGTTACCATATCGTTCGCGGTACATTGGATACTGCCGGCGTTAATGGTCGTACCCAACGTCGTTCTAAGTACGGAGCAAAGAGACCTAAGGCGTCTAAGTAATCCATCGCCTTTGTCTTGAACTCCTATACATATATAACATAGGAGGCTTCAGAAAAGCTCTCACGAGAGAGCAAAACAAAATTTCCCCTTTTCTACTTCGCTCGAAAGACGAAGAGACAATTATTACTAAACGATGTTTTGAGTAATATTGGATAGGCTCCCAAGGTTGAGTAAATGCTACGGCGGTAGTGTTGAAGACAGAAGAAGGAACAACCAATGACAAAACGAAAATTTTTAGACCAAAATGAGAAAAGCTAAACCAAAGAAAAGACAGGTGTTGCCAGATCCTGTTTTCGGTGACGTAAAAGTAAGTAAGTTTGTAAACCATCTTATGTACGATGGAAAGAAAAACTTGTCTTACGATATTTTCTATTCAGCATTAGAGATCGTAAAGACAAAGCTTCCTAACGAAGAGAAGTCTGCTCTTGAGATCTGGAAGATCGCTTTGGATAATATCACTCCTCAAGTGGAAGTGAAGAGCCGCCGTGTGGGTGGTGCTACATTCCAAGTGCCTATGGAAATCCGTCCCGAAAGAAAAGAGTCTCTTTCAATGAAGAACCTTATCGGCTACGCAAGAAAAAGAGGTGGTAAGACTATGGCGGATAAGCTTTCTGCAGAGATTGTAGATGCTTATAACAACCAAGGAGGTGCATTCAAGAGAAAAGAAGATATGCACCGTATGGCTGAAGCTAACCGTGCATTCGCTCACTTTAGATTCTAAGTTCCACTCTTATATAAAAGAAAAAGACACAGCTCACGTAATAACAATAGAAAACATTCAGAAAAACTTCTATATCTAATGCCTCATTTTGGTATGGTTACAAAAGGAATGAAGAGCACGAAGATTGCGTAGAGTTTGTGAATAGATAAGGAAAAGACAATGGCAAAAAAACAAGGAATAGAACTTACAAGAAATATCGGTATCATGGCTCACATCGATGCCGGTAAAACAACAACCTCTGAACGTATCCTGTTCTATACCGGTCTTACACACAAGATTGGTGAGGTGCACGATGGTGCAGCCACTATGGACTGGATGGAACAAGAGCAGGAAAGAGGGATAACTATCACATCTGCAGCAACAACTACATCTTGGAACTATGACGGCGATAAGTACAAAATCAACCTTATCGACACTCCGGGACACGTTGACTTTACTGTGGAAGTGGAGCGTTCACTCCGTATTCTTGATGGTGCTGTGGCTGCTTTCTGTGCGGTTGGTGGTGTTGAGCCTCAATCCGAAACAGTTTGGAGACAGGCAGACAAGTACGAAGTGCCTCGTATCGCTTATGTAAACAAGATGGACCGTAGCGGAGCCAACTTCTTTGAAGTGGTTCGCCAACTAAAGGATGTATTGGGTGCCAATCCATGTCCTATCCAAATACCTATCGGAGCCGAAGAGACTTTCAAAGGCGTTGTCGATCTTGTAACAATGAAGGCGATCTTGTGGCACGATGAAACAATGGGTGCAGACTACTCGATAGAGGATATTCCTGCAGATCTTCAAGCTGAAGCAGAAGAGTGGAGAGATAAGCTCCTTGAAACTCTTGCCGATGTTGATGATGCGATCATGGAGAAGTACTTTGAAGATCCATCAACAATCACAGAGGAAGAGATTCGTGCGGCTATCCGTAAGGGAACACTCTCAATGCAGATCAACCCGATGCTTTGTGGTTCTTCTTTCAAGAATAAGGGAGTACAAACACTTCTAAACGCTGTTTGTGCTTATCTTCCAAGTCCGGTAGATACTCCTGAAATCGTGGGGACTCTTCCGGGTGATCCTGATACAGAAGTAGTAAGACCGACATCGCCTGATGCCCCTTTGTGTGCTTTGGCATTTAAGATTGCAACTGACCCTTATGTGGGCCGTCTATGCTTCTTCCGTGTCTATTCCGGACAGTTGGATGCAGGCTCTTATGTTTATAACACAAGAAGCGACAAGAAGGAGAGAATCTCTCGCTTGTTCCAAATGCACTCTAACAAGCAAAATCCAAAAGACTTTATCGGTTGTGGAGACATTGGCGCCGGTGTAGGATTTAAGGATATTCGTACAGGAGACACACTCTGTGCAGAAGGACATCCGATGGTGTTGGAGTCTATGGACTTCCCCGATCCTGTTATCGGTATTGCCGTAGAGCCTAAGACTCAAAAAGACCTTGATAAGCTCGGTGTTGGTCTTTCTAAGCTTGCAGAAGAAGACCCGACATTTACCGTTCAAACAAACGAAGAGACAGGTCAGACCGTTATCTCCGGTATGGGTGAGCTTCACCTTGAGATCATCATTGACCGTCTTAAACGTGAGTTTAAGGTAGAGTGTAACCAAGGTAAGCCTCAAGTGTCTTATAAGGAAGCTATCTCTAAGAGCGTAGAACTTCGTGAGACTTATAAGAAACAAACCGGTGGTCGTGGTAAGTTTGCGGATATGATTGTCCGCGTAGAGCCTGCCGATGCTGAGTTTGAAGGCGAACTTCAATTTATTGACGAAGTGAAAGGTGGTAACATTCCAAGAGAATTTATTCCATCTATTCAGAAGGGATTCCTTCGCGCTATGAAGAATGGTGTGCTTGCAGGATATCCGCTTGATAAGTTGAAAGTAACCGTGATAGATGGTTCTTATCACCCCGTGGACTCTGACCAGCTTTCTTACGAAATCTGTGCTATTCAGGCGTTCAAGAGTGCAGCCGAAAAGGCAGGACCTATACTTCTTGAACCAATCATGAAGATAGAGGTTGTAACTCCGGAAGAGAGTATGGGTGATGTGATCGGCGACCTTAACAAGCGTAGAGGTCAGGTAGAAGGTATGGAAAGCCATCGTACCGGAGCAAGAATCGTTAAGGCTAAAGCTCCTCTTGCTGAAATGTTCGGCTATGTAACAGCTTTGCGTACTATCACTTCAGGTAGAGCAACATCTACAATGACATTCTCTCACTATGCTGA
The DNA here is from genome assembly GCF_000765975.1 of Porphyromonas canoris. Taxonomy (NCBI): domain Bacteria; kingdom Pseudomonadati; phylum Bacteroidota; class Bacteroidia; order Bacteroidales; family Porphyromonadaceae; genus Porphyromonas; species Porphyromonas canoris. The sequence continues at coordinate 132,864 of NZ_JQZX01000006.1, read as the reverse complement.
GGTTTCTGCTAACATCGCTAAAGAGGTGCTTACAGAAGTACAAGGCCGTGTAGACCTTATTAAGTAATTAGAAATAGTTCATTTTTGAATCATACATATTATGAGTCAGGTAATAAGAATCAAAATTAAGTCTTACGATCATCAACTCGTAGATAAGTCGGCTGAAAAGATCGTAAAAGCAGTGAGTGCAACAGGTGTAACTATCTGTGGTCCTATTCCATTGCCAACACACAAGCGTATATTCACTGTAAACCGCTCTACTTTCGTAAACAAGAAGAGCCGTGAGCAGTTTCAGCTCTCTACATTTAAGAGATTGATCGACATCTTGAATGCTACTCCTTCAACTGTTGACGCTTTGGCGCGTTTGGAGTTGCCAAGTGGTGTTGAGATCGAGATTAAGACAAATATTTAATGTTCATTATTTATATATTCAACTGAAATGCCAGGATTATTAGGAAAAAAAATCGGAATGATTTCCGTTTTCAGTGCCGAGGGTAGAAATGTACCATGCACTGTTATCGAAGTAGGTCCTTGTGTTGTAACCCAGGTGAAGACTGTGGAGATAGATGGTTATGAAGCTATCCAACTTGGCTTTGTGGACAAGAAGGAAAAGCACACATCCAAACCTCTTCAAGGTCACTTCAAGAAAAGTGGTGTTACACCCAAGAGATTCTTGGCCGAGTTCAAAAACTATGAAGAAGAGTACAAGTTGGGCGATGTCCTTACTGTCGACTTCTTTGAAAATGCAGGCTTTGTTGACGTAATAGGCAAGTCTAAAGGTAAAGGCTTCCAAGGCGTCGTGAAGCGTCATGGTTTTGGTGGTGTGGGTCAAAGTACTCACGGTCAGCACAACCGTTTGCGTGCTCCGGGTTCTATCGGTGCTTGTTCTACTCCTGCAAGAGTATTCAAAGGTACTCGTATGGCTGGTCAGACAGGAAATAAGAGAGTAACTATGCAGAACTTGGAAGTAGTTAAGGTCCTTCCAGAAAACAATTTGCTTCTTGTGAAGGGTTCCATACCGGGAGCTAATGGTTCAATCGTATTAATAGAAAAGTAAACATGGAGGTAAAAGTTTTAGATATCAACGGTGTAGAAACCGGCAGAACAGTAACTCTTCCGGAGAGTCTATTTGGCATTGAACCTAATGACCATGCTATCTATTTGGCTGTAAAGCAGTATAGAGCAAACCAACGCCAAGGAACACATGCCACTAAGGAAAGAAGCATGCTCAGCGGTAGTACTCGCAAGCTGATCCGTCAAAAGGGTTCAGGTGGAGCGCGTAGAGGTGATATTAACTCTCCTCTTCTTCGTGGTGGTGCTACAGTGTTTGGCCCTCAACCGAGAAGCTACCGTCAGAAGTTGAACAAGAAGGTGAAAAACCTTGCAAGAGCTTCTGCTTTGAGCTATAAGGCAAAGAACCAAGAGGTGATTGTTGTAGAAGATTTCTCTTTTGAATCTCCTAAGACAAAGCGGTTCGTGGGTATCCTTAAAGCCCTTAAGGTGGATGCTGCGCGTACATTGATGGTTTTGAATAATGCGGATAATTTTGTATATTTGTCCGCTCGTAATATTCCCAATGTGAGCCTTATGAATGTTAAACTCTTGAACACTTACAAGGTTTTGGAGTCTAAATATATGGTCATTACAGAGAGCGCACTTGGTGAAATGGTTAATGTTTTGAACGCATAATAATAACACGACGTAAGCAATGAGTATTCTAATTAAGCCTATCATCACTGAGAAGCAAACAGAAATTACTGAAAACATGCCTAACAGGTATGGCTTCCGTGTTTCTCGTGATGCGAACAAGATTGAGATTAAGAATGCCATCAAGAAACTTTATGGTGTGGACGTTAAGAGCGTTAATACCATGAACTATGATGGTAAGAGACAAGTAAGATATACAAAAGGTGGAGTAATCCGCGGTAGAAAAAGTGCATTTAAGAAAGCTGTTGTTACCATTGAAGAAGGTCAAACAATAGACTTCTATAGCAATATCTAATTTAAGAAATGGGAATACGTAAATTGAAGCCCACTACCCCTGGGCAGAGACACAAAGTTATTGGCGCATTCGATAAGATCACTGCAAGTGCGCCAGAGAAATCTCTTGTTGTGGGTAAGAAGCGTACCGGTGGTCGTAACAACACCGGTAAGATGACAATGCGCTATATTGGTGGCGGTCACAAAAAGCGTTTCAGACTTATTGATTTCAAGAGAAATAGAGATGGTATCCCGGCAACCGTTAAGAGCATCGAGTACGATCCAAACAGATCAGCTCGTATTGCCCTACTTTACTATGTAGATGGTGTAAAGACCTATATCGTTGCACCTGACGGCTTGCAAGTGGGACAAACAGTGATGTCAGGTAGCCAGGCAGCTCCCGAAGTTGGAAATGCCTTGCCACTTCAAAACATTCCTATCGGTTCTGTAATTCACAATATCGAACTTAGACCCGGTCAAGGTGCTAAGCTTGTGAGAAGTGCCGGTGCGTTTGCTCAACTTACCTCCAGAGAAGGTACTTATGCTGTGATTAAGATGCCTTCAGGAGAGACTCGTAGAATTCTTTCTGCTTGTAAAGCAACTATTGGTGGTGTCGGTAACTCCGACCACGCTCTTGAACGTTCCGGTAAGGCCGGTCGCTCTCGCTGGTTGGGTAGAAGACCGCATAACCGTGGTGTGGTAATGAACCCGGTGGATCACCCAATGGGTGGTGGTGAAGGACGTGCTTCCGGAGGTCACCCTCGCTCTCGTACAGGTCTTTATTCTAAGGGCTTGAAGACAAGAGCTCCTAAAAAGCACTCTTCTAAGTACATCATAGAAAGAAGAAAGAAGTAAACTTATTTTAGAAAAGAAAAACTATGAGTCGTTCATTAAAAAAAGGACCATATATCAATGTGAAGTTGGAGAAGAAGATTCTTGCCATGAATGAAAGTGGTAAGAAGTCTGTGATCAAGACGTGGTCAAGAGCTACGATGATTTCTCCGGACTTTGTGGGTCATACAGTTGCTGTCCATAATGGTAACAAGTTTATCCCTGTTTTCATCACAGAAAATATGGTAGGGCATAAACTTGGGGAGTTTTCTCCAACACGTACGTTCCGTGGACATGGTGGCAATAAGAAGCGTTAAGCGATCCCAAAGTAAGTAATAGTAATATAGAACAACTAAGAACACATTATGGGTAAAAGAAAACAAGTGTCGGCAAACGCACGTAAAGAAAATAATAAAACACTCTACTTCGCAAAGCTTAACAATGTTCCTACTTCTCCTCGTAAGATGAGATATGTGGTGGACATGGTGAGAGGAATGGAAGTAAACAGAGCTCTGGGTGTGCTTCAGTTTTCAAACAAGGAAGCCTCAAGAAGAGTTGAAAAACTGCTCCGTTCTGCTATTGCCAATTGGGAAGCAAAGAACGAACGTCGTGCCGACGATGGTGAGCTGTTTGTAAGTAGAGTATTTGTTGATGAGGCTGTGACTCTGAAGAGATTGAGACCTGCTCCACAGGGAAGAGGTTATAGAATCCGTAAGAGATCTAATCATGTAACTCTATATGTAGATACACTTAATTCATCTGTAAAAAACTAATTTTAGATGGGACAAAAGATTAATCCAATAAGTAACCGTTTGGGTATCGTACGTGGATGGGATTCTAACTGGTTTGGTAAAAAGAAAGATTTTGCCGATACAATTTATGAAGACAGTAAGCTACGTAAGTACCTCGATGCTCGTTTGGCTAAAGCAAGTGTATCTCGTATAGTTATAGAGCGTACATTCAAACTTATCACAATAACAATCTGTACTTCTCGCCCCGGTTTTATTATCGGAAAGGGAGGTCAAGAGGTTGATAAGTTGAAAGAGGAGCTTAAGAAGATCACAGATAAAGATGTTCAGCTTAATATTTTTGAGATAAGAAGACCTGAACTTGATGCTGTTATTGTAGCAAATACTATTGCTCGCCAGTTGGAGGGTAAGATGGCTTACAGAAGAGCTATAAAGACAGCTATTGCTTCTACCATGAGAGCCGGAGCGGAAGGTATCAAGATTCAAATCTCCGGACGTCTTAACGGAGCAGAAATGGCTCGCTCGGAAATGTTTAAAGAAGGACGTACTCCACTTCATACTTTGAGAGCGGATATTGACTATTGTCATGCGGAAGCTCTTACTAAGGTAGGTCTACTTGGTATAAAGGTTTGGATCTGTAAAGGTGAAGTGTACGGTAAGAGAGAGTTGACTCCTAATTTTACAGCTGCTAAGGAATCCGGCAGACGTGAAAATAATAGAGGTGGTAGAGATGCTCGCCGAGGAAGAAGACAGAACCGTTAATGTAAGAAGAAAGATTTATCATCATGTTACAACCTAAAAAAACTAAATTTAGAAGGCAGCAAAAAGGTCGCATGAGAGGTGTGGCTCAGAGAGGTAATCAGCTTTCTTTCGGTTCTTTTGGTATCAAATCGCTTCAAAGCAAGTGGATTACCGGTAGACAGATTGAAGCTGCTCGTATTGCTGTAACAAGATATATGCAACGTCAAGGTCAAGTTTGGGTACGTATTTTCCCTGATAAGCCTATTACTAAGAAGCCAGCCGAAGTGCGTATGGGTAAAGGTAAAGGTGCTCCGGAAGGTTTTGTGGCACCAGTTACTCCCGGTCGTATGCTGTTCGAAGTAGAAGGAGTTCCATTTGCCGTGGCTAAAGAAGCTCTTCGACTTGCAGCACAGAAGTTGCCTGTAACAACAAAATTTGTTGTTCGCAGAGATTATGAACACAAAACTAATGCGTAATCGAAAATGAAGAGTAAAGAAATAAGAGAGCTGAGCATAGAGGAGCTAAAGGAAAGACTCCAAGCTGAAGAAGAAGCTTACAATAAGATGCTTCTTGTTCATGCTGTTACTCCACTAGACAAGCCATCGGATATTACAGCTAAGCGTAAATTCGTGGCAAGACTTAAAACTATTCTTCACGAAAGAATATCAGAAACTAATTAATGTCCCTACCTTATGGAAAGAAATTTAAGAAAAGTAAGACAGGGCGTTGTCTCTAGCAATAAGATGGATAAAACCATAACTGTTGCTGTAAAGTGGAAAGAGAAACACCCCATTTATGGTAAGTTTGTAAACAAAACTAAGAAGTATCACGCTCATGATGAGAAAAATGAGTGCAACATAGGCGATACTGTAAGGATCATGGAAACAAGACCTTTGAGTAAGACTAAGCGTTGGAGATTGACTTCTATAATTGAAAGAGCGAAATAATCATGATACAGCAAGAATCAAGACTAGTCGTAGCCGACAATAGCGGCGCAAAGGAGGTCCTTTGTATTCGTGTTCTTGGGGGAACAAAGAGACGATATGCAGGTATAGGAGATGTTATTGTTGTGTCAGTGAAGAGTGTGATCCCATCTTCAGATGTGAAGAAGGGAGCTGTATCGAAAGCTCTTATTGTTCGCACAAAGAAGGAGATCAGACGTCCGGATGGCTCATACATTAGATTTGATGATAATGCATGTGTCCTTCTTAATGCAGCCGGCGATATCCGTGGTAGTCGTATCTTTGGTCCTGTAGCTCGTGAGCTTAGAACTAAAAACATGAAAGTGGTATCATTGGCACCCGAAGTGCTATAACTCTTTCACTATTATATACACATATATACATAAAGACAATGAGTAAGCTACATATTAAAAAGGGCGATACTGTGTATGTGAATGCTGGTGAAGATAAAGGCGCAACCGGACGTGTACTCAGTGTAGATCCCACAAAAAAGAGAGCTATAGTAGAAGGCGTAAATGTTATTACTAAAGCTACTAAGCCTAATGCAAAACAGCCACAAGGCGGTCTGGTTAAGATAGAAGCTCCTATCCATATTTCAAACCTCAATGTGGTTGATCCATCTACGGGAAAACCTACTCGTATAGGTCGTAAGGATGATGGTAAAGGCAATTTGGTTCGTTATTCTAAAAAATCTGGAGAGCTGATAAAGTAATGAGTACTGTAAATAACCTACAAAAAGATTATAAGGAGCGTATTGTTCCTGCTCTTATGAAAGAGTTTGGCTACTCCACAGTAATGCAGGTTCCTGCTATTAAGAAGATTGTTATCAATCAAGGAATCGGTCAGGCTGTGGCAGACAAGAAGCTCATAGATGTTGCTATTTCTGAACTCACAGCTATTACAGGACAGAAAGCAGTTGCAACTCTTTCTAAGAAGGATATCTCAAACTTTAAGTTGAGAAAGAAGATGCCTATTGGTGTTATGGTAACTCTTAGAAGAGAAAAAATGTATGAGTTCCTAGAAAGACTTGTGCGTGTTGCTCTTCCTCGTATCCGTGACTTTAAGGGTATTAATAGTAAGCTTGATGGTAGAGGTAATTATACTTTGGGTGTGAGTGAACAGATTATTTTCCCTGAAATTAATTTGGATTCTATCACTAAAATAATGGGTATGAATATTACCTTTGTAACATCGGCACAAACTGATGAGGAGGGTTACGCTTTGTTGAAGCATTTTGGCCTTCCATTCAATAATGCTAAGAAAGAAGACTAAATACTAAGAGCATGGCAAAAGAATCAATGAAAGCCCGTGAAGTGAAAAGGGCAAAATTGGTAGCTAAATATGCTAATAAACGTGCTCGCCTTAAAGCAGAGGGCGATTATGAGGCATTGCAGGCTATTCCTAAAAACGCTTCACCAGTACGCCTTCATAACAGGTGTAAGATTACAGGAAGACCTAAGGGATATATGAGACTATTCGGTCTTTCTCGTATTCAATTTAGAGAAATGGCTTCAAAGGGGCTTATCCCCGGAGTAAAGAAGGCAAGCTGGTAATTAACTGGCTGCTTTCTTTTCGTCTGAGTATTTGAAGCAAGTGTTAAATATTGTCCGATTGTTCGGATCAATTTAATTAAAAGTTTTATGACAGATCCAATAGCAGATTATCTGACTAGATTGCGTAATGCAATCAGCGCTAATCACCGAGTGGTGGAGATCCCTTCGTCTAAACTTAAACAAGAGATGACTAAAATCCTTTTTGAAAAAGGCTATATTCTCAACTATAAGTTTGAACAAGATGGCGCTAGAGGTACTATTAAAGTTGCCTTGAAATATAATATGGCTACTAAAACTAATGCCATAAAGAAGCTACAAAGAATATCTAAGCCAGGTCTTAGACGTTATGTGGGTTATAAAGATCTTCCTCGTGTTCTTAATGGTCTTGGTATCGCAATCGTTTCTACTTCTAAGGGAGTTATGACAGACAAGGAAGCACGCGAACTTAGAGTTGGCGGAGAAGTATTGTGTTACGTTTATTGATTAGGAGGAAAGTATTATGTCTAGAATTGGAAAATTACCTATATCAATACCCGCTGGTGTAACCGTAAACGTAAATGACGATCAGATTGTGGTAAAAGGTCCTAAAGGGGAGCTTTCACAGAAGATGGATAGTAGAGTTGCGGTAGAAATCAATGACGGTCAACTTACTGTGAATAAGACAGGAGAGACAAAAGAACACAATGCATTTCACGGTCTTTACAGATCTCTTATAAATAATATGGTTGTTGGAGTATCTCAAGGATATACTAAAACATTGGAACTTGTTGGTGTGGGCTATAGAGCCACAAATACAGGTCAAGTTCTAGAGTTGTCCCTTGGCTTTACTCACATGATATATCTTCAACTTCCTTCTGAGGTTAAAGTCGAAACTAAGATGGAGAGAAATAAAAACCCTCTAATTATTCTTGAATCGGCAGACAAGCAACTTCTCGGACAGGTTTGTGCAAAGATCCGTAGCTTCAGAAAACCTGAACCATACAAGGGTAAGGGTGTTAAGTTTGAAGGAGAAGTGATTAGAAGAAAGTCTGGTAAAACAGCAGGTAAATAATCTCTCTACGTAAACTAAACATTGTTATGAATACAAAAATTCTAAGAAGACAAAAAATAAAAAGACGTGTGCGTAGGAATATTTTTGGTACTGCTGAAAAGCCTCGCTTGACCGTTTTTAGAAGTAATAAGCAGATTTATGCTCAGGTAATAGACGATGCAACTGGCAAAACTCTTGCAGCTGCAAGCTCTCTCCCGATGGAAGAAAAACTCCCTAAAAAAGAGATCGCAGCCAAGGTGGGTGAGATAGTTGCTCAAAATGCAATGAAAGCAGGTGTGAGCACTGTTGTGTTCGATAGAAATGGCTACCTTTATCATGGTAGAGTAAAAGAACTAGCAGATGCTGCGCGTAAAGCTGGTCTTAAGTTTTAATAGTAAAAGTCTGTAACGAAATGAATAAAGTGAAATCTGCAAATGGCTTGGAGCTTAAAGATAGGCTTGTGGCAATAAACAGAGTAACAAAGGTCACCAAGGGAGGACGTACATTTACATTTTCTGCAATTGTTGTTGTTGGAAATGAAGATGGTATCGTTGGTTGGGGACTTGGTAAGGCTGGAGAAGTTACTGCTGCAATAGCTAAGGGAGCTGAAGCCGCAAAGAAAAATCTCATCCAAGTTCCTGTATATAATGGTACCATCCCTCACGAACAATATGCTCGCTTTGGTGGTGCTCGTGTTTTTATCAAACCTGCTTCTACCGGTTCCGGAGTAAAGGCCGGTGGTGCGATGCGTGCTGTTCTTGAGAGTGTTGGGGTAACTGACGTCTTGGCGAAATCTAAGGGATCTTCTAACCCTCATAACTTGGTGAAAGCTACGATAACCGCACTTTCAGAACTCCGAAGCCCATTGGATGTTGCACAGGCCAGAGGTATATCAGTAGAAAAAGTATTTAAAGGCTGAGAAAGATGAAAACAGTAAAAGTTAAACAAGTCAGAAGTCGTATTCGTTGTCCGAAAGATCAGAAGGCGGCTCTAGACTCACTTGGTCTCAATAAGTTGAATAGAGTGGTTGAACTACCGGACAATGATGCTACAAGGGGGAACTTGCATAAAGTGAGACACCTCATAGAGATCGTTGAGGCATAAAATATTGAAGATATGAATTTATCAAATTTACGTCCTGCAGAAGGATCTACAAAGTCTCGTAAGCGTGTTGGTCGTGGTCCAGGTTCTGGTAAAGGTGGTACTTCTACCAGAGGTCACAAGGGGGCACAGTCTCGCTCTGGATACTCTCGTAAGATCGGATTTGAAGGAGGACAGATGCCGATACAGCGTCGTCTTCCGAAATTTGGCTTCAAGAATATCAACAGAGTGGAGTATACTCCAATTAATCTCGATACTCTTGCCGAGATCTCACACGAGAATAATATCAAAGAATTTAATATAGACACACTTGTAGCTAGAGGTTTGTGTGGAAAGAATGACAGAGTTAAAGTCTTGGGACGAGGAGAACTTTCTATCTCTATCAAGGTTGAAGCTCATGCTTTCTCTAAAAGTGCAAAAGAGGCTATTGAAGCCCAAGGCGGAACAGCTACAGTGATAAACTAATATGCAATGAAGGCAGTACAGACAATCAAAAATATCTGGAAAATTGAGGATCTTCGTACTAGAATCCTTACCACTGTTTTCTTGGTAATTCTATACCGGTTGGGAACATTTGTTGTTCTTCCCGGTATAGACCCTAACGCACTATTAGCCTTGAAGAACTCTACATCAGAGGGCCTTTTGGCGCTATTAGATATGTTTTCCGGAGGGGCATTCTCAAATGCATCAATTTTCGCGTTAGGTATCATGCCATATATTTCTGCATCCATTGTAATGCAGCTTCTGGCAATAGTGGTTCCATCATTCCAAAAGATGCAGCGTGAGGGAGAAAGTGGTAGAAGAAAGATAAATCAATATACTCGTTATCTTACCATTTTAATTCTTCTTGTTCAAGGTCCTGTTTACCTTATTGGTACTCGAAATACATTGGCGGCAGAGGGGGTGATTATGCCTTCAACGTTAGGATTTATGGTCGTTTCAACGGCAATCCTTACTGCTGGCTCTATGTTTGTGTTGTGGCTTGGAGAGAAGATCACAGATAAAGGTATAGGCAATGGTGTCTCTTTTATCATTCTAATAGGTATCATAGCTCGTTTCCCTGAAGCGGTCATCAATGAGTTTTCTCTGAGACTTGGAGGCGAAGGAGGTCTGTATGTCTTCATCCTTGAGATTGTATTCCTTCTGCTTGTTATTGCAGGAGCTATTTTGTTGGTACAGGGAACACGTAGAGTTCCGGTACAATATGCCAAGAGAATGGTAGGAAATAAGCAATATGGTGGTGCACGTCAGTACATTCCTTTGAAGGTTAATGCTGCAAATGTGATGCCGATCATTTTTGCTCAAGCTATTATGTTTTTACCGGTGAGTTTGTACTCCTTTGCTTCTTCAGAACCATCTGCTTTGCTTACTGATTTTATGCATGGTAGAGGTGTTTTGTACGCAGTCGTTTTCTCGCTGTTGATCATTCTGTTTACGTACTTCTATACAGCAGTTACGATAAATCCTACGCAAATGGCAGAAGATCTCAAGAGAAATAATGGTTTCATTCCCGGAGTAAAACCAGGCAAGGCAACAAAGAACTTTTTGGATGATGTGATGAGTAAAATCACTCTTCCCGGAGCTATTTTCCTTGCTGTTGTAGCAATACTACCTACATTTGCGATGTCTGAATCTATGGGTATAAACCCTGCTTTTGCACAGTTCTTTGGTGGTACATCTCTAATTATTCTTGTCGGTGTTGTTCTTGACACTCTTCAACAGATAGAGTCTCATTTGCTCATGCACCATTATGACGGATTTAGTGAGAGTGGACGTATTAAAGGACGCTCAAGTGCCATGTACTGATCTCAGACTATGGTATATCTAAAGACAAAAGAAGAAATTGAACTTCTGCGAGCAGCCAACCAACTTGTTGGTCGGACGCTCGCAGAGGTTGCTAAACATATAAAACCGGGTGTTTCAACTAAGCAACTTGACACTGTAGCAAATGAGTTCATTTGTGACCATGGGGCTACTCCTGCTTTTTTAGGATATGCAGGATTTCCCGGATCTATTTGTACGTCTCCTAATGAGTATATAGTACATGGTATTCCTTCCGATAAGGTGATACTTAAAGAGGGAGATATTGTATCGGTAGATTGTGGGACAAAGTTAATGGGTTTTACGGGTGATAGTGCTTTTACTTTTCCTGTTGGAGAAGTCTCTTCCGAAGTAAAGAAACTTCTGAATACAACTAAAGATTCTCTTGCTTTAGGAATCGAGCAGCTACAAGTCGGTCGTCGGCTTGGAGACATAGGCTATGCGATACAAAACTATTGCGAAAAGGCGGGTTTTTCTGTTGTTCGTGAGTTTGTTGGGCATGGTATTGGTCGAGAAATGCACGAAGAACCTCAAGTTCCCAATTATGGAAGAAGAGGTACCGGATTTCAAGTGAAAGAAGGACTATGCATCTGTATAGAACCTATGATCAATATGGGATCTAAGAATATTGTAAACGGGGATGATGGTTGGTCTGTTTGGACCAGAGACCGGAAATATTCTGCTCATTTTGAACATTGTGTGGCTGTTGTAGATGGTAAGGCAGATGTCCTTTCTACATTTGATTATATATATGAAGTCTTAGGTTACCAAACATTTTAGTTATCATTATAGTTCATGGCAAAACAGGCGGCAATAGAACAAGATGGAGTCATCGTTGAAGCTCTTTCCAATGCAATGTTTAAGGTTGAGTTGGACAACGGTCACGTTGTTACAGCTCACATTTCCGGAAAGATGCGTATGCATTACATTCGAATCCTTCCTGGAGATCGAGTGAAGGTTGAGATGTCTCCGTATGATCTTACAAAAGGTCGTATATCATTCAGATACAAATAAAACAAGACAAAGATACATTTCATCATGAAAGTAAGAACATCCCTAAAAAAACGCACTCCGGAGTGTAAGATTGTCAGACGTAAGGGTCGCTTATACATTATCAATAAGAAGAACCCTAAAATGAAACAACGTCAAAAATAATTCGTACTTTTGCACTCCTAAAACGGAATTAATATACTCATATTATGGCAATAAGAATTGTAGGTGTTGACCTACCACAAAACAAGAGAGGCGAGATTGCTCTTACCTATATTTTTGGTATAGGTAGAAGTAGTGCTAACTCCATTCTGGACAAAGCCGGTATCAACAAGGATATCAAGGTGAAAGACTGGACAGATGATCAGGCAGCTAAGATCCGTGAAATTATAGGGGCCGAATATAAGGTAGAAGGAGATCTTAGAACAGAGGTGACTCTTAATATCAAGAGGCTTATGGATATAGGTTGCTATAGAGGTATACGTCATCGTCTTCATCTCCCGTTGCGTGGTCAAAGCACAAAGAACAATGCCCGAACTCGCAAAGGAAAGAAGAAAACGGTTGCGAATAAGAAGAAAGCTACTAAATAATACGTTAAGATAATATGGCAAAAAAGACAGTCGCAAAGAAGAGAGTTGTTCGCGTTGATGCTATTGGGCAAGCGCATGTCCACTCTTCTTTTAACAACATCATCATCTCTCTTGCCAATGCAGAAGGTCAAGTTATCTCTTGGTCTAGTGCGGGCAAGATGGGTTTTAGAAGCTCCAAGAAGAATACTCCTTATGCAGCTCAACTTGCTGCTCAAGACTGTGCTAAGGTTGCATACGACCTTGGTTTGCGTAAAGTGAAAGTTTATGTAAAAGGACCGGGTAACGGCCGTGAGTCTGCTATCAGATCTATTCATGGTGCAGGTATAGAGGTTATGGAGATTATTGACGTAACACCTCTACCACACAATGGATGCCGTCCTCCTAAGAGAAGAAGGGTATAATACACTTTACTTACTTAAATCATTAAGAATGAAGGCTGCGCATAAATATAAATGGATTGAGCATCTCTCACAATCGCGGCTGTATGCGTACGCTTTCATGTAATCAAATTTTATTATGGCAAGATATACAGGCCCTAAGGCGAGAATTGCTCGCAAATTCGGAGAGCCTATCTTTGGCTCCGTAAAGTCTAAGAAGAACTATCCTCCGGGACAACATGGCAATAGCAGAAGACGTAAGACTTCTGAGTATGGTATTCAGCTGCGCGAAAAACAGAAAGCAAAATACACTTATGGTGTTTTAGAAAGACAGTTTAGAAATCTTTTCGATAAAGCATCTCGCTCTAAAGGTGTAAAGGGTGAAGTTCTTCTTCAATTGCTGGAACAACGACTTGACAACATAGTATATCGTCTTGGTATCGCTAAGACTCGTGCTGCTGCACGTCAGTTGGTTAACCACCGTCATATTGTTGTTGATGGAAAGGTCGTAGATATTCCATCTTATAGCGTAAAACAAGGTCAAGTGATTGGTGTTAGAGAAAAATCTAAGTCTCTTGAAGTGATTGTTGATTCTCTTGCATCAAGCGGCGGAAGTAAATATCCATGGTTGGAATGGGATAAGGCTTCTTATTCCGGTAAGCTTCTTAGCATTCCTTCCAGAGAGGATATCCCTGAAAATATCAAAGAACAACTGATTGTAGAACTCTATTCAAAGTAACGTAGTATATGGCTTTATTGGCATTTCAAAAACCTGAAAGGGTAGTCATGCTTGAAGATTCCCCTACATACGGGAAGTTCGAGCTAAGACCGCTGGAGCCGGGGTACGGTATTACTGTGGGTAATGCTTTGAGAAGGATTCTTCTATCGGCTCTGGAGGGTTACGCTATCAACTCAATCAAGATAGACAACGTTGAGCACGAGTTTGCTACCATTCCCGGTGTGATCGAGGATGTTACCAGCATCATTCTTAATTTGAAAAAAGTGCGTTTTAAGCGTATTGTCGAAGGGGAAGAGGGCGAAACCGTTAGTATAAAGGTTCAAAATACAGAGCAGTTTACCGCAGCAGATATTTCTGCAAAGCTAAGTAGTTTTGAAGTGCTCAACAAGGATCAGGTTATCTGCAATCTGGATAAATCTGTATCCTTTACCATCCAACTTACCATTATAAAAGGACGCTCTTGGATTCCTGCGGAAGAGATGATGGGAATGTTTGATGACCCTCAACAGATCGCGATTGACGCTATCTTTACACCCATCAAACAGGTCAAATACCAAGTGGAAAATACTCGTGTGGAGCAACGTACAGACTACGACAAGCTAACATTAGAGATTACCACAGATGGTTCTATCTCTCCTAAAGATGCCTTGCAGGGTGCCGCACAGATTCTTATCTCTCATTTCGCTCTTTGTGCAGAAGATTATGTTGCATTAGAGAGTGATGTTGCGGATGACAACTCCGAGTTTGATGAAGATGCGATACACATGCGCCAGTTGCTTATGTCTCCGCTATCAGAACTCGATCTTTCGGTTCGTGCTCTCAACTGTTTGAAGGCAGCGGAAGTTGAAACTCTTGGAGAACTTGTTGCGCACACCAAGGCAGACCTTCTAAAGTTCCGCAATTTTGGTAAGAAGTCTCTTACAGAATTGGAAGACCTTCTTGAACGTTTGGAACTCTCGTTCGGTATGGATGTAGCCAAGTACAAATTAGATAAAGAATTATAAGAAGATGAGACATAGAAAAAAATTCAATCACCTTGGCCGTAAGACAGCTCACAGACACGCAATGCTTTCAAATATGGCAACTTCTCTTATTATGCATAAGAGGATTCAGACCACTCTTGCCAAGGCAAAAGCACTAAGACAGTATGTAGAACCGATTATCAATCGTTCTAAAGAAGACACAACACACTCTCGTCGTACTGTTTTCTCTTATTTGCAAAATAAATATGCGGTAACAGAGTTGTTCCAAAATATATCTCAAAAAGTTGCGGATCGTCCGGGCGGTTACACTCGTATCCTCAAGACAGGGTTCCGTCTTGGTGATAATGCTCAGATGTGTATTATAGAGCTTGTGGACTACAACGAAAACATGCTTAAGGAAAAGAAAGAGACTGCTAAGCAACCTCGTACACGTCGTTCACGCAAGAAGGCAACAGAGTCTGCTCCTGCAGCTCAACCTCAATCTGAGGCAGCAGAAGCGTAACTCTTACGATAAACTATATTTAGATATACATTCAAAGGGGGTATCAGATTCATCTGACACCCCCTTTTTATTGTTATTCTTGTATCGTTGTCAGGAGGAGTGTAAAGAGGGAAGCGTTCTTAATCATCTGGAGATCAATTCTTGCACACTTTCTCGATTAGACATTTAAGAATAGTGAATAGAGGTAAAGTCAAATCTCTATTCAGAGAACAGAACCAAAGGGGGGGGATTTTCTCTCTTTTTCTCTCGTCCTCGGTGCTTCTATTCCTCTTTTATACGCGGTTTTGGCTGTGGAAATGTTTGTATTTATGATAATATTTCCTACCTTTGCTCTTGTAGAGTAAGACGAGAAGAAGTCTGCTTTGGCGTAAGTATGAGATATTAAGGAGATTAGCGTCCATCTGTGGTCACATTTATGGTTCGTTTTTGTCGTCTTTTTATCTCCCTTATCTTTGGGTTTTGTTGCTTTTTGCCTAAAATTTTCTTCTTTTTTTTCTTTCTCTCATTGGTGAATATGTTAAAAGTGGATGTCTCATTGTCTATCATAAGATTTTTGTCTTAGAAGTGTGGTGCGGCATCTTTTAGAAAGATCTTCAGGTGTTGAAATAACGGATCTCTCAAAAGGATCGAATTGATATTGATAAACTAGAAGTATTAACCCAATACAGCATACGAATCAAATTTTTATTTACTAACTCTAAATGTTATTGTTTTATGAAAAGAAACTTTTCTTTCAGATTCATTATGCTTGCGCTTGTTGCTGTGCTTTTCACTGTGACAAGTTGTAAGGATTATGATGATGATATTAAGAAAATCGAGGCAGCTCTAGAAGCTTACAAGGCCGGTGCTGCTAACGATCTTAAGGCTACGAAAGCTGAGCTTGAAAAGAAGATCACGGACCTTAAAGGCGATGTGACTACTGTTGCAGGCAAGGTGAAAGCTCTTGAGGAAAAGGTTGCATCAGTGGAAGCTAATGCAGCTACAAAGAAGGAGCTTGAAGATGCAAAGAAAGAGCTTATGGCTAAGCTTGTTTCCCTTGAAACATTCAATGCTTATAAGGCTCAAGTAGATGCTAAGTTGGCTGATCTCGAAGCTAAGCTTGCTAAGGCTGCTACAAAAGACGAAGTTAAGGCTTTGGAAGATAGACTTAATGCAAAGATCGCTAAGGTTGAAGATGAACTTGGTAAGAGAATTGCTGCTTTGGAAGGAGTCTTGAAGCTTGTTAATGGCGAGTCTGAAGTGCTTAAGGAAATCAATGCCAGACTTGATGGTATCGATAAGTCTCTTGAAGATCACCTTGCTAAGATTAACGAAAACAAGGCCGCTATCGAAGCTCTTAAGACCGAATTGCAAGAGAAGTATGACGAACTTAAGGGTCTGATCGAAGCAAACAAGACTGCTATTGAAAATTTGGATGCTAAGGTTGAGCGTTATAAGAAAGAATTGGACGATAAGGATAAAGAGTTGGAAAAGATGATCGGATTCAACGCTGCTAACATCCTTACACTTTCTAAGCAACTTGAAGGTCTTACATTCATCCCAACTCGTGGTCTTCCTTCTGAAAAGACTATGAAGTTGTACTATTTTGCAGGTGACTATACAGCTGATCACGTGTTGATGTATCGCGTTAGCCCATCTAATGCAAAGCTTGGTGAAGACTTTACTATCGAAAGCTTGAACTTCCAAATCACTACTCGTTCTGCTGACGATGGTGTAGAAGATCACTCTTCTAAGGTTGATGTTCACATCAATGGTGAGGTTACTCAAAAGGGTGATATCATCTACATTCCTGTTCATATTGAGAATGCAGAAGCTTGCGAGGTGTTTGGTAACGACACTTGGTGGGGCAATGAGTTCTTCCATGGTGATAATGTTCTTAGCCCGAACAACTTTGGTCCTCGTATCGTTATCACTGCAGACGAAAAAGATCCTACTCCTAAAGTTAACTATGATGCAAAGGGTGGCAAAAGAGGTCTTTCTATCGTTGTTACAGCTCTTACTAACGATATTAAGAGAAAAGAAGGACAAACTCCTGCTAAGCTTCGTGTGAAGTCTACAGAACACGTTAATACTCAACTTATCCCTACTCAAATCAAACTTGCTGAAGTTGTTGGTGAAAAGGGTCTTGTAGAGTTGGGTAAACCGGGTAAGCCTGTTTTGACATCTCGTCTTCTTAAGAGAACTCTTGCTGAGGCTACTACTTGGGCAAATGAGGACGAAGCCGTTCTTGGAAACGATGAAAAGAACTGGAACGTTCTTATGTGGTCCGGTACTCCTATTGCAAATGCTGCTCCTATACAAGGAGAGATCGATCTTTATGACTATGTAACATCTTTCTACTATCCTCAAGATGGCGGTGATTATAAGAATGAAAAGGTTGTTACTGGAGATCCATTCCGCCATTTCTACAATGAGTTTGGTGCATTTGGTGAACCATACACAGACAAACCGGTTTATGCTAAGCCTGTTTACGAATTTGAGCAAGTAGCATACGAAGATGATAATCACAATATTGTTATCATTGATGGTAATACAAACACTACTCACGTTTATACAACTATCGAAGGTAGCAAGCTTAAAGTTAAAGCTGATCAAATCTCTGCTTCTAACAACAAGAAGGTGATTGTTAAGGTTACACAAGTTAACTCTGAGTGTGACGTTCGTCAGCCTGTAGGTTATTTGGTTGTTAAGATTGTAGAATCTACAACAGGTTGGAGCGATGCTCGCTGGACATTTGACTTCACTCAAGATAAGCCTGAGGAAGATGCAGATGAATTCACTTCTTACAGAAACATTCCTTACTATCACAAGATGTTTGGTACTGATAAGCCTGTAGGAGGTCAAATTGTAAACTTCGAAAATGCTAATGATAACACTGTGGTTGCACGCTGGATGAACCCATTGAATGCGAAGAATTCTTGGGGTATTTCTAATGCTCTTCCTAACCCTGGTGACATCAATCCTATCTTGAAGCAGTTGCCTACAATCAACTCTGCAGCAGAGTTCAAGAGTGCTTACATTATCAATGGTGATAACTCTGAAATAATTGAGCAATCTTTCGAGGCAGCAGATTATAACCATGTAAATGATACTGAAAATGTTGATGCTACGGGTGTTGATGAAGTTGATGCCTTCGACCATGTTCTTATCAGATATGAATTTGATGCTAACTCGTTTATCGTTTATGTAGACGATAAGGCTCCGGCCGGTGATTATAGCATTACTTACAAGCTACAATACAAGACTGGTAATGTACAACAAGGTCGTGACCTTTACTTGACATTCAAGTTCCGTGTTGCACTTCGTGAAATCTCTGTTACCAAGGCAGAAAATGCTCACAACTGGATCCCGAATACAGATATCATCAGAGCTCAATATGCAAGAATCCAAAACACTATTGCAGGTGGTTATGAATTCTTGTCTGAAAATGGCTATAAGGTAGACCTTACTGAAGCATTCAAGTTGGTTGAAAATGATAAGTCTAACATCCTTATAACTACTGAAAAGATTGTTGACTCTAATAGCGTAGAACCAGGTGAGGCTCCACAATACAGAGCAAGATTCGAGTTCGTTTATGATCAAGATCTTGTTGACGCTGGTTTCGTATTTAAGCGTGATGATAAGAACTATTTGACTCAGATCTACGTGAAAGATCAGCCTTCTAATATAGCTGCTTGGATCGCAAGAGATGCTGACGGATGGGAACGCTTGCGTATTTCTATCTCTACAGGTGGAGACCGTCTATACAGCTACTTGATGAGCAACCACAGACCTCACTCTGTAGGTTATCCTCACAATATGCTTACTACCGATGCAGAAGACTCTTCTCTTGAACGTGTAGACGACATGGAGAAACTCTTGAAGGTGCGTATGGTTACAGACATCAACCATGAGGCTCCCGATACAGATCCAGATCCTGAAAGGTTTGCTAATAACAACTATTACTACATTAAGGACTTCGCTGTGAAGTTTGAAAGAGCTCTACGTGTTAAGTTTACTACTATTGAGTTGACAGATAGGCAAGATAAGCAAACATTCGAGTTTAACTTCCATACAAGAAATACTGCGAAGAACATTTATCGTGGTCTATTTGATCATGGTGATGCAGGAGTTACAAACTCTCAAGGTATTGGTCACTTGGTAGCAAGATTTGATCCTTCTGAAACTATCAATGGAGATGCTAAGTTTGCTCCTAAGAAACTTGCTCAATGGTATGGTCTTGAAGAGCGTCTAACATTCCCATTGAGAGATGATACTCATATTGACTACAAGTACATGGAAGTATCTAACGATAAGGGTGCTACATGGCAACCAATTCCGAAAGATATGACATCTATTTCTACACACCATCCGAGATTCATTGATATCGTAGGAGCATATGATAGTGCTACTCACGAGGATACTTGGACTGTAGAATGGCAAGGAAACTTGACAGGTATTACATCTGAAATCTGGTTCCGTATTCCTGTCCTTAACAAGACAGCAATCCAACAAGGTTTCAATGGAATAAAGGGTAATCCGGCTACACTTGTAGTAGGAGAAGCTCCTAATGGCTTGTGGGCTACATTCAGACGCGGTTATGCCGGAGTTAAGGGTTATGCAGTCTTCAAGATTGTTCCAAGACCTGGTATCTAATAGACTTTGAGATCACAGTTGGGTTCTAAATCTAACTTGAATATATTGAGAGGTGCGAGCGATGCTTGCACCTCTCTTTTTTTTGTGAAATAGAGGTTTGGAGGCGAGTATGCTATAAGAAGGGTGAGTACTATTTTGTTGGGATAGTAAAAAGGGGCTGAATTGAAGGATTATGGGAAAACCTCACTGAAAAACTCATTGATACCCATCTTATCGGGTGTCATTTGAACTGAAGGGGTATAAGTAAACTTTATGATATTGCTTAGAAAATACAAGAGGAAAGTGTTATTGCTGATAGAGGGTGAATACAAGGATAGAAAGATAAATAGATAGACCATAACAAGAGAAAAGATAGGAGGGTGAGCTGAAGCTGTTTTGGGATGAAGGGTTGTCGTGGTTATAGAACATCACGGGATTCTTTTGGGGAGAGCTGAAGCTGTTGTGGGATGATGGATTGTCGTAATTATAGAGCATCACGGGATTCTTTTGGGGTGAGCTGAAGCTGTTTTGGAATGATGGGTTGTTGTGGTTATAGAGCATCACGAGATTCTTTTGGGATGAGCCGATGCTGTTTGGGGATGGTGGTGGTTGCGTTCTGTTTTCGGAGTATCGGGAATCGGTTGGGGGATGCGATAGGTGTTTTGGGGAAGATATTGTTGTGGAGATTTGGAGTTGTGGCGATGAGATTTGTTCGGAACGGGTTCAAAAGAGCAGCTAAAAGGCATTAAAAGAACGGTTTATCATGTTTGGAAGATGAAGTCAAGGCTTGCTTTTTGCTTTTCAAGTGCCGATTTGTACACTTCATGGCTTGGATTTGTACACTTCACGGCTCAATTGCCACATGTCGAATCTTGATTTGTACACTTCATGGCTTGATTGCCACACTCTACGCTTTGATTTCCACGCTTCAAATCCGGATTTTGAGATATTAAAGGGATCGGAGCAGCTTTTTACTCCATTCATCAGAACTATTTATAGGGTTTATCCGAATTGTGTAACGAAGAAAGGGGAGTGCTCCGGAGCTTTGGACTGCTCTTAAAGAAGTGAAGAGGTGAGAGTTGTCGGGTATCATCCTGCCGAAAGAATCCGTAAACTTTTCGTATCTTCGTTTATCTTTTTGGTTTTAAGACTTTTTCTAAGACGGAATGACACTTTCCCGGTGTGGAGATGCCGAAGAGAGTGAGGTTTTTTGAGCTTGAAAGAGACTGCATTGCAACTAACAGTATAAACAGAAATCAACATTACAACAGATGAACAAACTTTTTTATGCTCTTCTTTTAGCGGTGCTCTTTGCCACGCCTGCACACGCTATGCACATCATGGAGGGCTATATGCCGTTGAACTGGTGTGCCATTTGGTACGTGTTATCCCTTCCGTTTGTGGTGTGGAGCTTTATCTACATTCGTAAGCGAGTGGCTCAAGATCCCAAAGCAAAGCTGACGCTTGCTCTTTCCGGAGCTTTTGTCTTCATCCTGAGTGCGCTCAAGCTGCCTTCTGTCAATGGTAGCAGCAGCCACCTTACGGGTACCACTCTCGGTACGGTGCTTGTAGGACCGCAAGCCATACCGCTGGTGAGTGTCATCGTTCTGCTGTTTCAGACCCTTTTGCTTGCGCATGGCGGTCTCTCCACATTGGGAGCGAACGTCTTTTCTCTCGGTATTGTAGGACCTTTTGTAGCCTATGGCGTGTACAAGGGTATTAAGAAGATCGGTTTGTCCGATAGTGTCGGCATTGTTCTGGCTACCTTTATCGGCTCCATGTCTACGTATGTTACCACATCGTTTCAGCTGGCTCTCTTTTTGCCGGAGTCTGCCACCGGAGTCTTCGGTGCGGCGATGAAGTTTTTGGGCATCTTTGCCGTTACTCAGGTTCCATTAGCCATAGTCGAGAGTGTTATCACTCTTTTTGTGTACCGCATACTGGTACGTCAGGGTGTTTCCACCTATTTCACATCAAAAGCCGTTAGTCATGAAAAAGCATAAGTACACCATTCTTCTTGTCATCCTGAGCATTCTGTTTCTTCTTGTACCTGTAGTGGGCAACTTTGTCGACTTCGGAGAGGGAACGGATGATGCCGCCGGAGAAATGATCTCTACATTGGTACCGGGCTTCGAGCCTATGGATTTCTCTTTCGGTTATGAGCCTTCGGAAACGATGGAGCCGGTGCTGTTCTTTGTTCAGATCGTGATAGGCATCGCTATTTTTGCCATTGCATATAAGAAGTTGGTGAAAAAAGGTTCGTGATCTTACCTGACCGACATAATAGAACGATACTTCTGCTTGCACTGCTGCTGATAGTCGTGGTGGTAGCTGTCCCATGGATAGAGATGCTGTTGGCGGTGTTTGTCTCCATGCTCGGCGTGCTTCTCTTTGTCCCGGTAAAAGGGCAGAGCAGATCCAAGAGAGGGCTTATCCTTGTCCCTCTGTTCATTCTTTTGGGAGTCTTGCCGGTACTCATAGAGCGAGTTCCTCCCGGAAGCGTGGCGGACGAAGTGGTATGGAGCAGATACGGGTGGGGGATAACCTCTTCCGGCATTGATATGTTTCTTCTGCTTTTGGCGCGTTGCTTTGCCGGCTATTCCGTGCTGCTGGCTCTGCTTCATCTCGTCCCGTTCTACTCCATGATCCAAGAGATGCGACGGCTTAAAGTGCCTGCCCTGGCTGTGGAGCTGATGGAGTATGTTTACCGCTATATTCATATCCTCATGGAGACGGCTCAGCAGATCTTTACGGCTCAGAAGTTGAGAGGCGGATATGCTGTTCGGAGCGAACGCCCCGGGCATGCGGCTCTTCTCTTGGGGCAGACCGTTGTGCTGGCTCTGCACGAGTCGGACAAAATGATGGACGGGCTTTACTCTCGCTCTTACGGGATGTCCGAACCGGTACAAGGGGGCAGGCAGTCCGGGATGACGCTTCGGCTCCAAGATCTTGCCGTCGGCTACGAAAAGGGCAAAAGGGTTGTGGAGCATCTTTCACTCTCTGTGGAGTCCGGCAGAAAAGTGGTGGTAATGGGGCGCAATGGTGCGGGGAAGAGCACGTTATTCAAGACACTTACGGGTCTTTTGCCTCCTCTTTCGGGGGCTATCCTGCTCGATGGAGAGGAGATTCCGCATGGAAAACGGGGGCAGGAGGTGCTCCGGCAGAAGGTTGCCTTTGTTTTTCAAAACTCCAATCACCAGCTTTTTACCCCTTCGGTCAGGGATGAGATCGCTTTCGGACTCATCAACAGCGGAGCGGGAAGACGGGGCGACAAACGGTTTGAATCTCTTTTGGATGAGATCCTTGAGCAGTACGAGCTTACCGCTTTGGCAGAAAAACCGCCTCATTTGTTGAGTGACGGACAGCGGAAATGGGTTGCCATCGTTTCGGTTTTAGTGCTTGATCCGTCGTTTGTCATCTTTGACGAACCTACGGCAAACCTCGATCATCTCTACACTCAAAAGGTGATGGCTCTGATAGACAGCCTTGTGGCAGAAGGCAAGGGCGTACTTCTCTCCACCCACGATGCCGATCTGGCGTATGCGTGGGGCGATGAAGTGTGGGTGATTAACAGAGGCGAACTGGCGGCAAGACTCTCCCCCGAAGAGCTTTTCCTGCATCCGACACTGCCGGAAGAGGCGCATCTGGCAAGGCCTTATGCGCTACATGGAAAAGTGTGGAAGCATCCGGTGTTCGAGCCGGAGCCGTGCGAGAGGGGCTATCTTCCCTTGATGCTCAGACCGGACAGGCTTTCGGCTCTGGTGATAGGCGGGGGCGAAGGGGCAGCCATAAAGGTGGAGACGCTGTTGCGTTACGGTGTGGCGACCACGGTCATGGCTCCTGCTTTTTCGGAGAGACTGCTCCGGCACCGTTCGGACAACGCATTGAGACTGGAGCAGAGAGCCTATCGGGGAGAAGCATTGGATGGTTTCGAGATTGTGATTGCCGCAACAGACGATCCCTCTTTGAACGAGTCCGTCTGTCGGAGAGCAGCCATACACTCTCTTCTCTATATGGATCTTAGCAGGGCGGACTTCTCTCCCGTTCAGTTTCCACTCTCTTTCGAGAAGGAAGGATTGCAGCTGGCTCTGCGAACAAAATATAAGCAGCCCAGAGTGCTTCAGGCTTTTGCCAAGCATTTCAAGGCGACCATCCCGGAAGAGATGGAGGAAGATTTGAACCGCCTTTCTTCTTTGAGAAGAGAAGATAAGGCAGCTTACGAAGTAGAAATAGAGCGATTTATAAATGCCCTTGAGGCTAAAAAGTAGAAATGATAAAGAAAGGAAAGATCTATCTGGCAGGCGCAGGTCCCGGCTCCATAGGGCTGCAGACCGTCCGTTGTGCCCAACTGGTAAAGGAAGCAGACGTTATAGTGTATGACGCATTGGTGAATCCGGCTATTCTGGATGATGCCAATCCGGAAGCGGAGTTTATTTATGTCGGAAAGCGTTCCGGGAAAATCTGCTTCAAGCAGCAGGACATCAACAATATATTGATAGAGAAAGCGCAAGCCGGATATAGCGTCCTCCGCTTGAAAGGAGGCGACCCCTTTGTCTTTGGAAGAGGGGGAGAGGAGATGATGGCTGTTCATGCTTCGGGATTGGAGTACGAAATCGTGCCGGGCGTAACGGCAGGAGTTTCCGTGCCTGCCTTCTTCGGCATCCCGGTTACACACAGAGGTGTCGCCACTTCGGTCTCTCTCATCACCGGGTTTTCCAAGCATCACGGCGTCCCGAAACTCAACTGGGAGGCTCTCGCAGGCATGAAAGGGACATTGGTGTTCTATATGGGGACCAACACCGCTCCCATTATTACCGAAAACTTGATTAAGGCAGGCATGGATCCTGCTACCCCTATGGCGATCATTTCGGAGGGAACATTGCCTACGCAGAGAATCATCAGCGACCGGCTGGATGCCTTTACATCCGATTATGCAGACTATTCGACACTCGCTCCGGGTCTTATCGTGATAGGAGATGTCGTGGATTTTCACAATGCGTATGAGTGGGTCAAGCCGGGCAGTTTGGCAAGCAAGCGTATCATTGTTACCCGTTCTTACAATCAGTCGTCCACACTGGCAGATACGTTGGAAGGGCATGGAGCGGAGGTATTTGTGCTGCCTACCATGAAGGTTGCTCCCGTAACAGAGAGCGAAGAGATCACATCCGCACTATCCGATCTATTCCGTACGGACTGGGTGATATTCTCTTCCGTCAGCGGTGTGGAGCTTTTCTTTAAGAGACTCCGAGAGGCAAAAGTCGATTTCCGTAGCCTGTCTCATCTTCGCTTTGCGACCATCGGGAAAGTAACCACAGAGGCATTGGGACACTTCGGATTCCTGCCCGACTTTACGCCTCCATACCATAAAACAGAACATTTTATACGTACATTTGCGGAGACGCATCCGGAAATCCGCTCGCAACGAATACTTGTCTCCGGCTCTCTGCTGACGAAGAACCTTTTCGTGGAAGAGCTTAACGCCCTCGGTGCAGAGTGTCGCTTCGTGCCACTGTACGATAATGTCCCCATCGAGTATTACAGTGAGCGTATAGAGATGATGCACTCCTCTGTTCCGGACTGGATACTCTTCTGCAGCTCTTCTGCCGTAGAAAACTTTGCGTCACTGGTAGAAAGGCACGACCTTAGAGCATGGGCGGAGAAGTGTAAGATGGCTTCCATAGGACCGCAAACATCCAACGCTTTGAGAAAGCATGGCTACACCGTGGCTCTCGAACCGTCTAAAGCCAAGATCGAGAGCCTTGTGGATGCCTTGATAGAAGCATCGAAAGAGTAAAACGAATATAAACCAATAAAAACTACAGAGTATGAAACTTCTTCTTATTTCCAATTCAGCCTCTCCCGGAGAGAGCTATCTCGAAAAACCTTTACAGGATATCAAGCGTTTTCTTGGCGCAGTAACAGATAATATCATCTTTATTCCATTTGCCGGCGTTACCGTAGAGTATGACGCTTATACGGCTAAGGTGAACAACGCCCTTGCGGCTATCGGTGTGAAAGTAACGGGTATACACACTTGCTCCAATCCGATAGAAGCCGTCATGAAAGCGTCTGCCATCTTCGTGGGAGGGGGTAACACGTTTATGCTGACCAAGATGATGCAACAGATGGGGCTCATACAAGCCATCCGCGAAAGGGTATTGGCAGGAGTGCCATATATCGGTTGGAGTGCCGGCAGTAACGTAACATGTCCGACCATCTGTACGACCAACGATATGCCTATCGTGGAACCGGAGAGCTTCCGTGCCTTTAATCTTGTTCCTTTCCAAATCAATCCGCACTATCTTGATGCTCATCCCGACGGTCACGGAGGCGAGACAAGAGAGCAGCGTATCCTGGAATACATCAAGGCTAATCCGCACATGTATGTGGCGGGACTTCGTGAAGGCTCTCGTCTATGGGTGGAAGGAGAAAAGATCGAACTCTTGGGAGAACGCACCATGCGCCTGTTTAAGTATGGAGAAGAGATTAAAGAGTTGAGCCATGAAGACGATATTCGCTTCCTCCTTGCGCGTTAAGCAAGTCTTACTTCTACTGCTTATGACCATCCCTGCACTGAATGCGCAAAACTCCAAAGTAACAGAGCATCGTCTCTCTAACGGTCTCACCGTCTGGCTCAACGAGGATCACTCCCAAAACAAAGTGATCGGCACCCTCGTTGTACGTATCGGTGCGAAAGACTCTCCCAATACCGGTATTCCCCATTACTTTGAACACATCATGTTCAAAGGGACGGATAAGATCGGTACGGTAGATTACGAGAAGGAGAAACCGCTACTTGACGAAATCAAGAAACAGTACAGCCTGCTGAGCCAAACGTCGGATCCGAAAGAGATCGAAGATATTCAGAAGCGCATCAATACGCTATCCATAGAGGCAGCCAAATATGCTATCCCGAATGAGTTTACCAATCTCATCTCGAAGTATGGAGGCTCCGGACTGAATGCCTATACGAGTTGGGACCGTACGGCTTACTTCAATACCTTCTCTCCTCAATACCTTGAGCACTGGTGTTATCTCAATAGCGAGAGACTCATCAACCCGGTATTCAGACTTTTCCAAAGCGAACTGGAGACCGTCTATGAGGAGAAAAACATGTACTCCGATGCTATGGGAAGAGAGGCTATGGACAGAGTGATAGCACGAGTAGCCGCTCCACACCCTTACCAGTACACCATCATCGGAAGTACGGAGAACCTCAAGAAGCCCGACTTGGCGAAGATGGAGGAGTTCTACAACACGTACTACGTTGCAGGCAATATGGGTCTTATCCTCTGCGGAAGCTTCTCGGAGGAAGAGGTGCTTCCTGTCTTGGAAAAGACATTCGGGCGCATCCGTCCCGGCAATCCGCCTCGTCCGGTGTGCGAACAGCCTCGTCCGTTCAATGGGGTAGAGCAGTTTTCCGTCAAATTCCCTATACCGTTCATTCAGGGGCGTGTCCTCATTTGGCGAGGAGTGCCAAGCGGACACGAAGATGAGGCTGCCATGGAGGTTGCTATCCGTATATTCTCCAACAAAGGGGAGACCGGGCTTTTGGATAAACTCTATCGGACGGGCAAGGTAATGACTGCCGGCGCACAGTTTAACAATATGAACGATATGGGAGCCGCGGCTATCTTCTTTGTTCCAAAGCTTCCGTTCGGCACCATATCCTCTGCACAGAAAGAGGCAACAAAGATCTTGGAGCAGGTCAAAAGAGGAGAGTTTGGCGATGATCTCTTCCAACAGCTCAAGAATGAGATGTTGCAAGACTACACAACCCTTTTGGAAGATCTCACAAGCAGAGGCAGGACATACGCTTCTCTCTTTGCCGCAGGAGAGCATTGGTCTTCTCATCACCAAAAGCTGGAGAGAGTACGCAGCCTTACCAAGCAGGATGTGGTGGATGTGGTGAATCGCTACTTCACCGGAAACTATCTGCAAGTCTCCAAGAAGACGGGCAGATACCCCAAAGACCGGATACAGAAACCTCCTTTTGCGCCTCTACCTCTTCACAACAAGGGGGCTAAGTCGGAGTTTGCACGCTTTCTCGAAACAGTTCCGGTAGGCAACAGCGATCTTCGTTTCCTCGATTTCGAGACAGATGCGAAGCCGGTAAGCGTGATAGAGGGCAACGATCTGGTGAAGCTCTATACGGGAGCGAATCCTATAAACGACCTGTTCACGCTCAAGCTGAACTATCAGGTCGGAATCTACGAACGCCCTGTTCTCGAACAGGTTGCCTTCTATCTCTCTCTGCTGGGCACGTCTCGGCATGGTAGCGATCAGTTTAAGGACAAGCTCCAACAGCTTGGAGCGACACTCTCTTTCGAGGCATACAACGAAACCTTTACGATCAACGTGAGAGGGTTTGACGCGCAACTGAAACCGACTCTTGAGCTTCTCGGACACTTCCTGACCGATGTGAAAGGAGAAAAGAAGGCTTTGAAGAAGTTGGTGGAGAATAAGAAAATCTCCCGAAAAGCCATCTTGAAGTCTTCGCAAGATATGAGTGAAGCGCTCTCCGAATGGGTTCGCTTCGGAGATAAATCGACCTACGCAATGCAGCTGTCCTTAAAAGAGATAAAAGCCCTTAAGGCAGACCGCCTTGTGGGAGAGCTGAAAAGCGTTCTCTCCAAAGAGTGCGACATCCACTATGTGGGTAATGAGTCTGCGGAGCAAGTGGCTTCACTGCTGAAGCAGTACCTGCCTTTGGATAAGGTCGAAGAGCGGACAGCCAATCCCATAGACCTTGATGCCGTTGTGCCTGAGAAGCCCTACCTCTACATCTTGCCCGACAAGAAGAGCACGCAGACCATTATCAAAGGTTATCTCTTTGCTCCTCCTTTCGAGAGCGACAAGGAGCGTGCTTATGTCGAACTATACAGAGTCTACCTGGGAGGCGGTATGAACTCTTTGCTTTTCCAAGAAGTGCGCGAGTTGAGATCGCTTGCATACGGAGCATACTCCGTGAGCTATCTCCCCTCCAAACGTTCTCAGACAAGCAAAGCAACCATATTGGAGGCGCATCTCTCCACGCAGGGAGACAAAGCTACGGAGGCTTTGCTGCTACTGGACTCCCTACTGAACGTGAAGCCCGATGATGCAGGACGGATAGAGTATGCACAAGAAGCTCTAAGAAGTGCCGCATCCAACAATTATCCTACATTCCGTAAAAAGAGTGAGACGGCGGTGAGAGCCGTAAGACGCGGATTCGATGAAGATCCGGCTCTATGGTTGTTGAACCGGATAGAAGACGTGGATCGATCGGACTTTGCCCGGTATATATCGGAGAAGTTACAGCAGAGTCATCCGAGGGCTTATGTCGTAGTGGGCAATCCTAAGAAGCTCGATATGAAAGCTCTTGCAAAGCTTGGAGAGGTGGTAGTGGTAGATCCCAAGAAGATTTACAGGTAGGACACCTTCCGAACGATATGTTACGAAATCGTCCCGGAAAGAGATCGCTCTTTTCGGGATCATTTTTTATGCTCCGAAGCATGCCTTATACCTCCCTCTTCAACTCTGTTTTTATATATTCCATCCCGAAAAATGCTCGCTTTTTTCGGTCTCTCTATTTTGCTCTGAGGGGTCGTTTTCAGAGCACGAGCGAATTGTTAAATCAGCCCCGTTTTATTAACACAAATTCCGATAGCTGTTAAGCCAAAACAATAAAGCAGTATATTTTGTCGGCTTAACGTGTTTAATTTTTCAATGAACACGTTTACCCATTTCATTTAATACGTTTACCGGATTCGATTAAAGTGTTTAGTCGAAACTATTAAAATAATTAAAATCAGTGATTTACGTTTTTTTGCCCTAAAAAGCCCCTGAAAAGGGAGATTTCTTTATTAGGAAACGTTTACAGACGGATCTGTTAAAATTTACACCTATTAACGCAAAAAAGCCCCATGAAACGGACTGAAGAAAAAATTTTTCCGAATTTGAGATTTTTCGTATTAGGTTGAAAACATGATGTTTACAAGTCTCTCTTCTCCTTTGAGTTCAAAAATCGGATTTCGGAACGATCTTTTCGGAGAGGTTTTCAGGCATCCGTTTTTATATAAAAGCTCCCACCTCAAATGCTCTGTTGCGGTCGGGAAATCGGGACATGGTTTTGACTTTTTTGAGGAGAGGCGAATGGAAGAAAAGGGGAAAGGGAGAGGCATAAACGGAGAATAGATGTACCAAATGCGTCAAAATGATTAACTTTGCGGCTAAACTACTCTGAAACGTAGTAAAAACAGCAGAAGTATGAAACAACAGATATTCAAGAGAATAGAGATGATAGGAGCAGTGGTGGTGATGCTACTCTCTTCTATTGTTTATATACTGACTATGGAGAAGAGTTCCAGCCTTTGGGACTGTCCGGAGTTCATTACCACTTTCGACCGTTTGGAGGTCGGACACCCGCCCGGAGCACCATTCTATATGTTGGTGTACAACTTCTTCTCTACCATTCTTCCCATCGGTTCCAATCATGTAGCCATTGCAGCCAATACGGTGAGCGCGCTGATGAGTGGGGCTACCGTGATGCTGCTCTTCTTGAGTATCTCTCACCTCGTGCGCCGATGCTTTGTGCGCTCGGAAGAGGAGCAGGCTGAGGGTCGCATGGGAGGCTATATGAGCTATGTGGCGTTAGGGTCTGCCCTGGTGGGTTCTCTGCTTTATGCGTTTACCGATACATTCTGGTACAGTGCGGTGGAGGCAGAGGTTTACTCTTTTTCTTCCCTCTTTACGGCGCTTGTATTCTATCTCATGCTCAATTGGGAAGCGGCTGCGGACAGCAGTACGGCGGATCGCTGGATTGTGGGTATCGCTTACCTGATGGGGCTTAGCATCGGAGTACACTTGCTCAATCTGCTTTGCTTGCCGGCAATGGGGCTTATCTACTATTACAAGAGATCTCCTAACCCAACCTTCAAAGGCTCTATCGGGGCTCTGTTGGGCTCTTTTGCGCTTATCGCTATCGTTATGTTCGGTATCGTTCAAGGTGCTCCGGCTGTGGCGGGAATGTTTGAGCTGTTTACCGTGAACCTCTTGGGATTGCCGTTCAACAGCGGTCTTATCCTCTATCTGATAGTACTTTCTCTACTGCTCATCGTGGGTTATGTGGAGAGTATCCGCATCGAACCGAGAAGACGATTGATGCAGGCGATCTTCCTTGTTGTGGTGATCCTGATGGGTATCCCTTTCATGGGAAGCAGCTGGATAGTGCCGTTGCTTATCATTGCGCTTGTCGCATGGTGGGCATTTACCCGTCCCTCTTTCACCTCAAAGCTGATGAATCTGGCAATGCTCTGCCTTGCGGTGTTTTTTGTCGGTGTATCCACTTATGGGGTAATCCTTATCCGTGCCAATTCGGATATTCAACTCAATCAGAACAATCCGTCCGATGTCTTTACTTTGAAGAGGTATCTTTCTCGTGAGCAGTATGGATCCACTCCGCATCTTTACGGTAAAACCTATGCGTCTTTGCCGGAAAGAAACAGCGATGGCTCTACCAAGTTCAAAGAGTCGGTACAGTGGCAGCGTGCTTCAAAGACCTCCGAGACAGACAAAGACCGCTACGAAAAGCTGACGGTACAGGAACCGATATACAGATCGGATATGAATATGCTCTTCCCTCGTGTCTTTAACAGCACGCAGGCACACTTTCCACAAGGTTACAAAATGTGGAGCGACCACAAGGGAAGAACAATGAGCGTGAACGATGGAGGACAGATGAAGACTGTGGTGGTGCCTACTTTTGGAGACAATCTTACCTATTTCTTCCGTTATCAGGTGGGTTATATGTACTGGAGATACTTTATGTGGAACTTCAGCGGAAGGCAAAATGACCTCGCCGGACAGGGTGAAGCGACAAGAGGAAACTGGATCACCGGTATCACTCCACTGGATAACATTCTGCTCGGTATAGATCTGGACAGCATGCCGGAGCACATGAAGCAGAACAAGGGACAGAACAAGTATTTCATGCTGCCGTTCCTTTTGGGTCTGCTGGGTATATTCTTCCTGCTCGTTTCCAGGAATGCGTCCAAGAGTCCGAAGAGCCTGGAAACACTCTTTATCGTATTCATGCTCTTCTTTATGACAGGTTTGGCCATTATCCTGTACATCAATCAGTCGCCTTACCAAGTACGTGAAAGAGATTATACTTTCGCCGCTTCTTTCTACGCTTTCTCTATTTGGATTGCGTTCGGAGTGGCATATATCAGTGAGATTATAGACTATTACGTTTTCAAGGGCACAGAAAGCAAGAAAGCTCCGATCATAGCAACGCTGCTCTGTATGTTCGTTCCGGCTCTTGTCTTTGCGCAGAACTATGATGACCACAACAGGCATGGGCGTACGCTGGCTTCGGATTTCGGATACAACTATCTCGAATCTTGCGAGCCCAATGGCATAATCTTCTGTAACGGAGACAACGATACGTTCCCACTTTGGTACGCTCAAGAGGTGGAAGGAGTACGTCGAGACCTCAGGGTATGTAATACTTCGTACTTGCAAGCAGACTGGTACGTGGATCAGATGAAGAAGGATATGTACGACAGTAAAGCGCTTCCGATAAGCTGGCATCCGAATCAGTATGCCGGGGAGAAGCTCTCCGTGATTTATGTTGTGCCTATCCTGCAAGATACCGTTGCGCTCGACAAGGCTCTCGATTTCGCTACAAGCACAGATCCGAAGAATAAAACATTGCCGAATGTCAATCGTCAAATAGACTATATCCCCACCGAAACGTTCAGCTTACAATATGATCCGGATGATCTGATCCGTAAAGGCGCGATCTATCCTGCCGATACCGCATTCATCCC
Source organism: Porphyromonas canoris (assembly GCF_000765975.1). Classification (NCBI taxonomy): domain Bacteria; kingdom Pseudomonadati; phylum Bacteroidota; class Bacteroidia; order Bacteroidales; family Porphyromonadaceae; genus Porphyromonas; species Porphyromonas canoris. The sequence continues at coordinate 100,489 of NZ_JQZX01000006.1, read as the reverse complement.
GACCTCTCGAAAGATGATCTTCAACATGAAAGAGAAACAGCTTTTAGGTAAGCACGAGAGTGTGATATTGAATATCATGGCGAACAACAACTTTGAACGTCCTATCTACTATTGCACTACCGTACCGGACAGTGAATACGTTGGCATGAAGCCCTATTTCCGTCAGACCGGTCTTGCATACAGGGTGCTTCCTTTCCGTGCAGGCGACAGCATTGCCACCCAAGTGGATACAGAGAGAATGTATGACAATGTCATGAACAAGTTCAGATGGGGTGGCGCGGATCGCAAAGGCGTCTACATGGATGAGAATGCGAGACGAATGTTTGAAGGATACAGGACAGAAGTGTTTGCCGTACTCGCCAATGCCTTGGTGGCAAAGGGCGATACCGTTCGCGCTCAAGAGGTTCTCAAGAAAGGCTTGCAGGTGTTGCCGGCTGAAGTGATACCGCACACACGCACCTCTATCCCGATGGTGGATGCGCTTTACAATGCAGGCATGAAAGAAGAGGCACTTGCTCTCTCCAAAGAGATGGTATCTCGCTCTCTCGATATTCTGCGTTGGGCGGCTTCGCAATCCATCGACGGACAGACCGGAAGCTCAAGAGAGATAGACGAAGCCCTGCTTGTCTCAACCACGATAGCTCGTATCAGCAAGATTTATAACGAGGAATACTACAAGTCCATAGAGCCGGACGTTCTTAAATATCTCAGCTATTTCGGTGGAAACTCATAAACGTAAAGGGATGTGGCCGGCTTGGTGTACCGCCTTGGTCGAACATCCTCCCCGGCTTTATCGTGCCCTTTTCCCTGGCGCATTGTGGCGTCTTCCTCAAAGAGACAAGAAGGTCGTTTATCTTACATTCGATGACGGACCCATACCGGAGGTTACACCTTGGGTGCTTTCCGTGCTTAGAGAGAAAGGAGTAAAGGCAACATTCTTTTGTGTAGGGGATAATGTCCGGAAATATCCGGAGGTGTTCCAACAAGTCAAAGCGGAAGGGCACGACATCGGTAACCACACCTTCAATCACTTGCAGGGCTGGAAAGTGGGCTTCAATGCTTTCATCGAAAATACGGAGAAGGCAGACAGATGGCTCAACACCTCTCTCTTCCGACCTCCTCACGGACACCTCAGATGGAGTCAGTTTTTCCGTCTTAGGAGGAGATATAAAATGGTGATGTGGGACATCGTTACACGAGATTACAGCAAGTGTCAGACTCCGGAGGGAACACTCGAAAGCGTCCGCAAGTACGTGCAGAACGGCTCTATCATTGTCTTTCACGACTCCATCAAAAGCGAGGCAAATCTGAGATATGCCCTGCCTAAAGCCATAGACTTTCTTCTTTCGGAGGGATACACATTCTCTCTTTTCCGGTAGATCAGGCGTTAACAGATGTCTTTCCCAACCATTTCTTTTTCAGACCTCAAAGCTCTGGCAGAGGAGATCAATGTATTCAACATCGGCGTAATAGACCTTGAGGAAAATCCCGATGTGGATTCATGGTATCAGCAGCGCTTCGATCGCTGGATAGAGGAAGGGCAACACGCGGATATGGAATACCTGACCCGCTACGAAGATGTACGGCGAACCCCCAAAGCCCTACTGCCCGAAGCCAACTCACTTATCATCATCGCACTGAGCTACGCTCCTCTTCAGAAGCAGGCGGCATCCGCTCCGAAGATTACGAAGTACGCCTTAGGGCGAGACTACCATAAGGTGTTGAAAAAACGGATAGAGATGCTTGCCGAAAAACTTTCTCAGAGATTTCCCCACACTTACAGGGGTGTAACGGACACCGCACCCATACCCGAAAGATATTGGGCAGCACGTGCAGGGGTGGGGCAGATAGGAAAGAACACCTGCCTGATAGTACCCGGCATGGGCTCTTGGTGCGTGATAGGATCTCTGCTTACCTCCGTAAGGGTAACCGATCTCCCTCGAAAAGAGGCACTCTCTTTCCCTGATACCGGAGCGGACATCTGCTTGGAGTGCGACCGCTGTGTCCGTGCCTGCCCCACGGGAGCCTTGTCTCCCTTTTCGTTGGATGCCAGAAAGTGCATCAACTATTGGACGATAGAAAACCGCTCGGAAGAGATCCCCGAAGAGATCAACAGCAAAATGGCTTCTCGTCTTGTGGGTTGCGATACCTGTCTGGATGTGTGTCCCTATAACAAGAACGTACCTCCGACGACAGAGTTGGAGCTGTTGCCCAAAGAGTCGTTGCTCGATCTTTCGCTGGAGATGCTCTCCAAAATGGAGGAGAAAGAGTATGGAGACATGTTCTTTGGCACCTCTCTCACGCGCACCAAATGGAGTGGAATGAAGCGGAATATCCGCTACTTCATCCAAAGAAAAAATAGAAAGAAGTAGCCGGGAACCATTCGGCTGTTCCTATGAACCTTGAAGGCAGGAGATGAGACTCTGTTTTCAAGGTTTTTTTGTCGCTTTTTCGGGGAAAGATACCGCTTGACAAACTTGTGCCGACTGCTTTAAGAACATTGTTTTAACAGGGATATAAATTCGGTTTAATCCGCTCAAATCTCATTTTCACGGCGTGACGGACAGAAACCGAGCCTTGATTTTTATCAATCAAAGTTTGAATCGCAACCTTTAAGCCTTGACTTGAACTTCCGAACCTTATGAACTCACTTTCTAAACGGGATAAAATCAAATAGTCTTAACGTTTATCCCGATTTCTATCCGATATTTGCTTCTCTGCCAATCGCTTTTTTCTGCTCTTCTATCTGTCTATATTTTTAGAAAATATGCCGGCTGGCTATAATGGTGTTCGATTTGGCTTAAAATATTTACTAATTAAAATTCACAATCAAAGTTTGTTCTCAAATTGGGAGGTAAAATATAACGATTGAATAAAAACTATACTTATCTTTGCGTCATAATGGTTTCACAAAGAGAGAATACACCTTTTATAGAAGAATAGACAAACTTTATTACCATGTTTTTTGAGAAAATAAAGGGGCTTATAGATGCTCCATTTACACCGTTCCACAAGGATACGCACGAAGTGAACTACGAAAAGATCCCGGCTTATGCAGAGATGCTGCATAAGAACGGACTTTCAGGTGTTTTCATCAATGGCTCTTCCGGCGAGGGCTATATGCTTACGGAAGAAGAGCGCATCCAGCTTGCGGATGCTTGGAAATCTGCCATAAAGTGGGACGATTTCAAGTTGATTGTACACGTCGGATCCACTTGCGTGAAGAGCAGTCGCAGATTGGCGGAACATGCCCAAGCGATCGGCGCGTTCGGTATCGGTGCCATGGCACCTCCATTTCCGAAGATCGGCAGAGTGGAAGAGCTGGTACAGTACTGCAAGGAGATAGCTGCCGGAGCACCGGAGCTTCCTTTCTACTATTATCATATCCCTGCATTCAACGGAGCATTCCTGTCTATGTTGGAGTTTATCAAGCAGATGGAGGTGGAAGTGCCTACGTTTGCCGGAATCAAGTACACCTTCGAGAGCCTTTACGAATACAATCAGTGCATGCTCTACAAGGACGGAAAGTATGATATGCTGCATGGTCAGGATGAGACTATCCTCTCTTCTCTTGTCATGGGAGGTGCGCAAGGCGGTATCGGTGGTACTACCAACTACAACGGCAGATGCCTTGTGGGTATCATAGAAGCGTGGAAAAAGGGAGACATTGCAGAGGCTCGTCGCTTGCAAAACTATGCTCAGGATGTGATCAATGTCATTGTAAAGTACAGAGGAAACATTGTGGGCGGAAAGCGTATCATGAAGCTTATCGGGCTTGATCTCGGTCCGAACAGAACTCCATTCCGTAACGTAACGGAACAAGAAGAGAAGCAGCTTCTTGCGGATCTTGAAGCCATAGACTTTTTTACTCACTGCAATAAGCTGTAACGGAGTAGAAAATGGAGATACAGCAGTATAGAGAGGTTTATTCCTCTCAGTTGAAGGAGGATATACTTCCTTTTTGGCTAAAATATGGTCTGGATCGTGTTCACGGAGGGATATATACCTGTGTGGACAGAGACGGCACACTGATGGATGGTACAAAGTCTGTCTGGTTTCAAGGACGGGGAGCATTCTCTTTTGCCTATGCCTACAATAATATAGAGAAAAGGCAGGAGTGGCTCGATGCATCCAAACATATCATCGCTTTCTTGGAAGCACACTGCTTCGATAAAGATGGACGGATGTTCTTTGAAGTAATGGCGGACGGGACTCCCCTGAGAAAGAGAAGATACATATTCAGCGAGTCGTTCGCCGCAATCGCTTTTGCAGAGTATGCCAAGGCTTCCGGAGATCGGGAGTATGCGGAGAAAGCGGTAAGGTTGTTCAAGAAGATGCAGGAGTGGCTATCTACTCCTGGTATTTTGGAACCGAAATATCTTCCGGTGATGGACTGCATAGGACACAGCCCCACAATGATCATGCTTGGTGTGGCAGGTGTCATAAGCGATGTTTCGGACGATCCGGCTCTTGCGGAACAGGTTCGCACTTCGTTTGATCTGATAAAGAACAAACTCTATAAACCGGAGTACCGCACGCTGCTGGAGGTTGTAAACCGTGACGGAACGATGATAGACAGCTGCATGGGGCGCACCATCAATCCGGGACACTGCATAGAGACGGCATGGTTTCTTATGGAAGCGGCAGCATTGTTCCCACAACTCTCCATCGCAGAGGAGATGAAAGAGTTCGGGCTTACCATTCTCGATGATGCTTTGGTGTGGGGATGGGATGAGGAGTATGGTGGTATCATCAACTTCAAAGATGCCAAGGGATTCCCTCATCAGGACTACTCTCAGGACATGAAGTTCTGGTGGCCTCAGACGGAGGCAATCATTGCCCTGCTTTATGCCTATAAGCTGACAGGTGATAGGAAGTATCTCGACTGGCACAAGAAGGTACACGACTGGACATACGCACACTTCCCCGATAAAGAGTATGGAGAGTGGTACGGCTATCTGCATCGCGATGGTACGGTGGCACAGCCTGCAAAGGGAAATATCTTCAAGGGACCGTTCCATATCCCCAGAATGTTGGTAAAGGCATCGCTTCTGTGCGATGAGATAAGTAAGCAATAGAAAAGACATAAAAATACTGTTTAATTCAAATCAATAATTTTTGCAAGATCATGAAACAGATTAAATGCACGCATCATGCGTTCCGAAGCATGTTGCTCATGCTGCTCATGCTCCTTCCTCTTTCCCTTTATGCACAGGGTATTACCGTGTCGGGAACAGTGGTAGGCACAAACAAAGAACCATTGGCGGGCGTTACTGTCCGTGTGATGGGTACTGCTCGTGGTATGTACACGAATGTGAAAGGAGAGTTTAAGCTCGAAAACGTTGCCAAAGATGCCGTTTTGAGATTTACATACGCCGGAATGGAAGAACAGCAGGAACGTGTTAACGGACGCACGATCATCAACGTTGTTCTTAAGGAACACTCCACGGTGTTGGACCAAGTAGTCGTAACGGGCTACTCTACGCAGAAGCGTGCCCAGATGACCACTTCCGTATCGAAGCTCGACACAAAAGTATTGGAGAGTGCACCCAGATCGAATGCAGCCACAGCGTTGCAAGGAACTATTCCGGGTCTTAAGGTAACTCAAAATACAGGGCAACCCGGTTCTACTCCTTCCATGGTATTGCGTGGTGGTACCAGCTTCGATGGTTCCGGCGCACCTCTTATCCTTGTGGACGGAGTGCCAAGCTCATTCTACGCACTCAATTCGGACGACATCGAGTCTATGGAAGTGTTGAAGGATGCTGCCTCTACCGCTATCTATGGTGCTCGTGCGGCAAATGGCGTTATCCTCGTTACCACCAAGAAAGGTAAGGCAGGACGCTCCAGCATAGTCTTTCGTACCAAGTACACTTTTAACAATCGTCCGGTAGACCCGATGACTTATTTGAATGCCGAAGACTATGTTCGCTTCAACCGTTTGGCGATAAAGGACACTCAGATTGTTCGTAACGACCCGAAGATTTTCTCTGCATTCTTGAACGGAAGTAATGGTGCCGGTGTTGGAAACAACGCAACCAACAGCATCTATACAACCATGTATCTCACTCCGGAGAATGAACATCTTCTCGGTAAAGGTACTTGGACTTCTATCGAAGACCCGTTGGATCCGACCAAGAAGCTGATCTTCCAGGCGAACAACCACTCTCAGCTCTTCTATCAAAACAGCTACGCTCAAGACTATACGCTCTCTTTTGACGGTGGTAACGATAAAGCGACTTACTATCTCGGTCTTGGTCTTTTGGATGATAAGGGTCTCGTTGTAGGGTCGGGCTTTAAGCGTGTATCCGGAACATTTAACGGCTCTTATAAGATTACGGACAGAATCAAGGTTTCTTCCAGTGTGGCTTATGCACATTCCAACTTGAACAACCCTTATACCGCAATATACGATTTGTTCCAACGTTCTGCCGGTATGGCTCCGACCACTCGTATCTGGTACACCAATCCGGATGGAACAGACTCGGATAAGCCGCATCCGGGAACAAGCTACAACTTCGGTAACCCGCTTTATTACCATGACAAGTTCCCTGCAACCAACCTGGAACAACGCTTGAGCGCGAATGTTCAGTTGGATTACAATCTTACGGATAAGATCACATTGACTGCAAAGGGCAGCCACTTTACGGTAAACGACTCCGACGAGGCCTTCAACAAGGCTTATCTTGAAGGTGGAACACTCAGAACAGACAGAACATCTTCGGTAGGACATAACCGTTTGTTGCGTAACCAGTTTACGGCTCTTGCAAACTATCGAGACCGTTTCTTCGACAAGCACAACGTAGCTGCCCTTTTAGGGTCAGAGTATTTCATCAACTCCGGATTTGCGTTCAATGCTTCTACAAGACTTTCTCCGACAGACCTTATCCACACCATGAATGCAGGTGCAGAGGCTTCGGGTAAACCATCTTCTTCAAAAACAGAATATGCTATTGCTTCTATCTTCGGACAAGTGAACTACGACTACGACTTCCGTTATCTGTTCGGCTTCACATTCCGATACGATGGAACATCTCGTTTGGGTACGAACAAGTACGGCTTCTTCCCCGGTGTTTCTGTGGGATGGAACCTTCACAACGAACAGTTCTTCAGAGAAAACGAGTCTCTTGTTCGCTACCTTTCTCGCGTGAAGCCACGTTTGAGCTATGGTGTTAATGGTAATATCGACGTTCTTGGCAACTATACGGTTCAAGGTCTGTACAGCTTGACAAACACTTACAACTCGGAAAAGGGATATGTCAATACAGCTCTTCCAAACCTCGGACTTCGTTGGGAAAGATCTACTACACTTAATGCCGGTCTTGATTTAGGATTGTTCAACAACAGAATTACCTTGATCGGAGACTTCTTCATACGTGATGTTATGGATAAGTTGGCAGATCAGACACTTCCTATATGGACAGGTTTCTCAGGTATTAAGACCAACAACGGTACGCTTCAAAACAGGGGATTCGAGCTGCAAATCAATGCAGAAGCAATCAAGACCAAGGATTTCAAGTGGAACATCAATGCCAACTTTGCGTCTGTTAAGTCTTACGCAAAGTCTCTTCCGAATAATGGTCTTGATAAGAACAGACAAGGCGGTAGAGAGATCTGGTCTCCTAACGATCCTACAAAGACTATCTACGTGGGAGGACTACAAGAAGGAGAACGCCTCGGCTACGATCTTGTTACTGCTTATGTCTTTGACGGTGTATATAAAACACAAGCCGAACTTGACGAACACAAGGATCGCAGAGTAGAGTTTGCCTATAACAAGACAAAACGTTTCTTGGGAGACACTCGCTGGAAAGACCTTAATGGAGACAATATTATAGATAGCCGCGACCGTGTTGTGGTTGGACGTACTACTCCATGGCTTGTTGGAGGTCTTTCTACTGACCTTAACTACAAAGGCTTCTCTCTTTATGTGAAGACAGACTTTGCGGTAGGACACTATCTTGTAAACGGTCGCCGTATGAAGGGATTGGCTCAGACACAAGGTAATCAGAATGGCCCTGTGGAGATTAAAGATACATGGTCTCCTACCAACCCGGATTCCAATATCCCTCGTTACGGATTTACTGACCCGCAAAAGAATCACCTTGCGGCAGGTTCCGACCAAGGAGACTTCGTGAACAGCTCTACAAGAACATTGGAAAAGGGCGACTATCTTGCTCTACGTGAAGTAACACTCAGCTATACCCTTGGTAAGCCTATCTTCAACAAGCTTATCAAAGATGCGAGATTCTATATTACAGGAGCTAACCTGCACTATTTCACCAAGTATTCCGGTAGCATCCCGGAAGAAGCCAGAGGATCTGATACCGGAAGGTATCCGCTTCCTAAGACATTCACCTTGGGTCTAAATCTTACTTTCTAACTTTTGAGACTGATTAAAATATGAAAAAGTATATATATACACTTCTGATTGCAGTCATCGCTACGGCTTGTAACTTGGACTTCAAGCCTAAATCAGAACTTACGTACAACGGATTTTGGGAACAAGAAGAAGGAGTACGAAGCGCACACGTTGGTTTGGCTGCGCAGTTCAGAAATTTTGTATCGACATTCTATTTAATGGGAGAAGCGAGATCGGATATTTGGGGTGGTATAACCACAGAGTCTGCCCAAAATCAGATACTCATCGATAACGATTTCAATGCAACGAATACCGTCTTTACCAATTGGGCTGGCTTCTATGGCTATATCCACCAGTTGAATGACTTTATTACCAATGCACCGAGAGCGCCATTCGGCAACGAGTCTGAGCGTTCCAACATGATGGCGCAGGCTTACGGTATGCGTGCTTTTATCTACTACACCATGCTTAAAGCGTGGGGAGATGTCATCATCACTACCGAGCCTCTGAACGAAGAGCAGCTTAAGGATGTTTCCAAACTGCGTAGAGCACGTTCGCCCAAAGCGGATGTTATGGCTCTTATCCTCAAGGATATCGAAAAGTCTTTAGAGCTTTATGCCGGCACAAACGGTAAGTGGAAAAACAACCAAGTGTATTGGTCAAAAGCTGCCACTCTTATGCTCAAAGGCGATGCTCTCCTTTGGAAAGGTCAGGTATTAGGCGGTGGAGATGCAGACTTCCGTGCTGCGAAAGAAGCTTTATCTGCCATAGCGGGTTACTCTTTGGTTTCTTACGAAAGCCTTTGGGGTCTTTCCAATGAACGCAATAAGGAGTTTATCTTCACGATAGACTACCAACAAGATCAGGCTCAACACTTCTACTCCACGTTTACGGCACGTAACACAGACGTTGCCAACTTTGTGGATTTGAATGGTGAAAAGCTTGAGAAGTACAAGTTCAACGGACACAACAGAAACGGTGTTTCCTTTGATATTATAGAAAAGCTCTACTCGACACCGGACAAGAGACAGGATACTTTCATCCTCTTCTTCTCTCAACAGGGAGAGTATGACCCGAAGAATCTTAAGGATGAAAAGAACTATCGTGGGGCTATCCTTGCTAAGTTCATGGGTGTATTGGAGAGCGACGGATCTCGTAAGTACTACGAAAATATTCCGATCTACCGTTATGCCGATGCTCTGCTCCTACTTGCGGAAGCGAAGAATCAGCTTGGAGAAGATCCTTCAGCAGAGATCAACCAAGTGCGCCAACGTGCTGCAAAGGAAAGCGATTTCGAGAAGTATGTTCACAATGGAGACAAGCTTCAAGGCAAGCGAGCCATATTGGATGAGCGTCTGAAAGAGTTCATCGGAGAAGGCAAACGTTGGTGGGATCTTGTTCGTGCAGGAGACGATCTTGTGTTCGAGTATGTCAAGAAGCTCGACAAGAACAAAAAACACCTCATCTACTATCCTATCTCCAGAGAAATGATAGCAGAAGACCCTGAGTTTATCAAGCAAACCGAAGGGTACGAATAAGATAAGAATATGACTAACTTTAGGGTCGCTCCTTCGGTCTTTGCCGTTAGAAGGGGCGGCCCTAATGCTTATATCACAGACATTATACTCTTATGACAACATCAAAACAGATCACAGGAAAGATATATCCCTGGATAGTGGTCGCACTCCTTTGGGTTGTGGCTCTGCTCAACTACCTTGACAGACAGATGTTATCCACTATGGCAGACAGCATGAAGGTGGATATATCCGAGCTTCAAGACCCTAAGTATTTTGGCTATCTCATGGCAGTTTTCCTATGGATATATGGTCTTATGAGTCCTTTAGCGGGAGTCATAGCCGACCGCATGAGTAGGAAATGGCTCATTGTAGGCAGTCTCCTTGTCTGGTCTGCCGTTACATTCCTTATGGGGATGAGTTCTTCGTACAATACGATCTTTGTTCTTCGTGCCATTATGGGCATCAGCGAAGCTCTCTATATTCCTGCCGGACTAGCTCTCATCACCGAGTACCACACCGGGCGGACACGCTCTCTTGCCGTGGGAATACACATGACCGGTCTGTATATGGGTCAGGCACTGGGCGGCTTCGGGGCTACCGTGGCGCATCACTTCAGTTGGCAGACCACGTTTATCTCTTTCGGTCTTGCCGGAGTCGTTTATGCCTTTGTGCTTGCCATGGCTCTTCGGGACAAGAGAGAGGTTTCAGTCATCGGACAGAAAAGTGCTGTTTCCAATCCTGATGCCATTCCGTTTGGTAAGGGACTGAAAAGACTGTTTGGCAATGTCGCTTTCTGGGTTATCCTCATCTACTTTGCCGCACCGAGCCTACCCGGATGGGCTACCAAAAACTGGTTGCCGACACTTTTCCGAGACAGCCTTGGCATAGACATGCAACACGCCGGACCATTGAGCACTATATCTATCGCCTTCTCTTCTTTCGTCGGTGTCATTGTGGGCGGTATGCTTAGCGACCGTTGGGTACAGCGCAATCTCAGAGGGCGTGTCTATATCGGAGCCATAGGTTTGGCACTCACCATCCCTGCGCTTATCTTCTTAGGTTTGGGGCATGGTATGGTTACGATCATCGGTGCAGCCCTATGTTTCGGGGTGGGATACGGTATGTTCGATGCCAACAATATGCCTATCCTCTGCCAGTTTGTCCCGGATAACCTTCGCTCTACCGCTTATGGTTTCATGAACATGGTGGGAGTATTTTCCGGCGCACTCATTACTCAGGTACTCGGTGCATGGACCGGAGAGGGCAACTTAGGGCTTGGATTTGCCATGCTTGCCGGTATCGTCCTGGTGGCACTACTGCTACAGATCACCATCCTTCGCCCTAAGTATGTGGACATGAAGAGCGAAAATTTCTAACCTCATCACTTTTTACAAAACATGATTATCACAACGTTAGAACAGCTTGAAAGATACTTCCCGTTGAATCCGCACTTCAAAGTGGTAGCCGGTTGGCTTAGAAGCACCGATCTGTCCGCTCTGCCTACGGGACGAAACGAGATAGACGGGGACAACATATATGCCAACGTCGCAGAGGTAGCTATGTCTCCCGACAGACTTATCCCTATGGAGCAGCATCGGGAGTACATAGACATCCATGTGCCGTTAAGACTCGACGAAAATATGGGCTGGAGTTCGGAAGATCTCTGTAAGAGCATCCGTCAGCCTTATGATGCGGAAGGCGATTATCTCCTATGGGAAGACACTCCGGCTCTTACGCTGCCGATGCCCGTGGGGACGCTTACCATCGTTTTCCCCGAAGACCCCCACTCTCCGCTTGTAGGAGAAGGAGTGCAGAGGAAGATCATCATCAAGGTGAAAGATGTGAGGTAATATCCTGCCTCCATAAGTAGAGGTATTATGGAGCAAGAGCATATCCTCTCCGGTCGGGACACAGACAGCGTCCTCTTCCGGGGAGGATTTTTTTATATTTAACTTCTTGAAAGTGAAAAGAGAACTTATTTATAATTGTTGTCATTGCCGTTCAACTTATATTTTTCTACCTTTGAACCGATAAGTTGCATCCATATACAATAGAGAATAACTCTTACAAGTGATGAAGTGTAGCCCTTTCCCGAAACCATTCATCTGTTTGGTCTTGCTTGCAATGACTTTTATCGTTACTACCGCAGCGGCCCAGACGGACAGTTCTATACCGACAGATACTCTCAAACGCAAAGGCATTGTGGGCAACAAGCTCCCTAAAGATCTGGAGGACGCGCTTCTGAAACAGGTTCGGAAGCAGATAGACGACATCCGCCCTACGGTGGATATTGCCGGCATAAAGCAAGAGGGGAGAAGACCAATGCAGGGACGCTTCTCCGGTTCTCAGTTTGGCATTCCGGCTTTCAACTTTCAGCTCAACAGCCCTAAACTTTTGGAGGTGGACTGGAATGGCTTCCGGCTCGAATCGCATGCCTCAAGCCATCAATGGAAAGATGCCTTCAACACCCGGCACGACTCTCGTACCATCGGCATCGATCTCAAGCTGCGCAAAGAGCTTTCTTGGAACAACGATCTCTCCATGGGGCAGCTCTCTTCTTTTCATCTTCCTACACACCAAAAGTTTGGAGAGATCTACTCCGGCCTTAGCTACACTCCCACGGAGAAGTGGATACTTACGGGAGGTGTTGCGCTCGGCTCTTACATGGGGCAGACCTATATCAATCCCAGACTTCATTCCCAAATCCTCCTCACGCAAAACCTTAGGCTCAACCTTGACGGAGGTGCTTCCTTTTTCACGCTTCCGTATGCATCGCAGTTTTCCGGGCGTGAGTTTTACGGAGGTCTAAGGCTTCAGTACACCATGGATGCCGGAGTCTATTTCTACGGATCGGCGGCAAGCTCTTTTACTTCTCTACCCGGATATTTCCCTCAACGTTACGGGCTGCTCTACTCACCCGTTCTTGGGGGCGGTTTGGGCTACAATATTCCGGGCTGCGGACCGGTTGAGCTGGGAGTGGCATACCGATACAACCCGATAACCAATAAAGCTGCTCCGGAAGTGTCGCTCAATATCGTGGGTGCGTTGATGTGGATCATCAAAGGTATCGGTACTCTTTTGGAGTAACCGTACCCCTATAAAAGCACCTTTTTTGTCGGGAACTTTTATATAAAAATGGAGTCCCGACATTTCTCTTGAATGGCTTCGTCGGCTCTCCTGTTTCAAGAGCAAAAAGAGATCTTTCCTCTATAAGGGGTTGATAATAATGTGATTATGAAAAATCGCGAATTTGGAAAAAATTTTTTCTCAGTCCATTTCATGGGCGTTTTTCGCGTTAATACGTGTGAATTTTAACACCCATGTCTGTAAACGTTTCCTAATAAAGAAATTCGCCTTTTTAGGGGCTTTTTAGGGTTAAAATGCGTAAATGATTGATTTTTAGTATTTTAATGTTTTTGGCTAAACACGTTAATCGAATCCGGTAAACGTATTAAATGAAATCGGTAAACGTGTTCATTGAAAAATTAAACACGTTAAGCCAAAAGAATATGCTCGTTTAGCGTTTTTGCTTAGCAGGTATCGGAAATTGTGTTAATAAAACAGCCTAAATTTAACAATTCGGTCGTGCTCTGAAAACACTCCCTCCAATCAAAATAGAGAGCAAGAAAAAAGTGAGCATTTTTCGGGATGGAATATATAAAAATGAGTTTTGGAAACCTCCTCTTTTCGGGTGAGAAAAACGGGGTATAGGCTTGCCTTTTTTCTCAAAATAGAGAACGTTTTTCGGGGAGGAGATTTACCCTTTTGGAAGTAGGGGATAAGAGAGACCGAGTAAAAAGCTCAAGGAAATAGGCAGACAAGGTGGAAGGGCGAAAAAGAAACGCTCCGAAACCTTACTGAAAGATTTCGGAGCATCTGTTGTAGAGGTTCCTGGCGGATTTGAACCGCCGTCTCCGGTTTTGCAGACCGTTGCCTAACCACTCGGCCAAGGAACCGTTATTTCCATTTGGTATGCAAAGATAGCAACGATATTTCAATTAGCCAAATCGGATCACGAGGAGCGATGCTGTAAAGAGCCTGTTCGGAGACGAAATGGAAGAAGAATATGAAACAAATATTTGGTGCTATTTATTTGATATATTGGACTTAAAATGTTATTTTTGTGTTGTATGTAAGTAAGAGAAAATGATTTGATAGAAGACCGAGACAGATTTGTCGGTTTATTGCTTAGACGATAGAGAGTGCTTTCACCATTGGTATCGTTTGCTCTCCCAAGTAGTATCCCACCTTTGAGAATAGTCCGGAGCTTCGGTGTCTATTCTGTTTTGAACAGGGGAGAGTAGAATCGGAAGAATATTGGCAGATGGTTGTTGCCAAAATGTCAAGCTAAGGCTTCTTCTCTGAGTCGATTTTTTTTAGAGGAAAGAGGCTAAAAGCAGAGTTTCTGTCTTGAGACAGAGTATACCACCCCTTTTATCCCCCTTGTGTTGAGCCGATCGGTGAATGATAGAGTCGTAGGAGGCTATAATATGAAAGTGTGTGATGACAAACCAAAAAAATGAAGATGTCAATATGAAGCGAACCATTCTGATTACAGGAGCATCCGGGACGGTCGGAAGTAGGGCGCTGGAGCTTTTTCTGTCCGAGTCGCACAAGTACAATATCCGAGCTTTTGATTTGAAGACTCGTAAAAGCGAGGCTTTTCTGAACAGGTATCGGGATCGTATTGAGTCGTTCTACGGAGATATCAGAAGGCCGGAAGATCTGGAAGAAGCGACCAAAGGCGTAGATGTCTGTATTCATACTGCTTCGGTGATTCCTCCTAAGGCCTATGAAGATCCCAATCTGACATTCAGAGTGAACATCTTCGGCACGGAGAACTTAATAGACTTGCTGACCAAAAACTCCCCGAATGCTTTTGTGGTGATGACCTCTTCTGTGGCTGTGTATGGAGATCGGCTCAATAATCCGAATATTCGTGTCGGAGATCCTTTGCTTCCTCCTTATCCGGACAACTACGGCGAGAGCAAAATCCGAATGGAAGAGTTGCTCCAGAAAAGCAGGCTCGACTGGAGCATCTTTCGCTTGACTATGGTGATGGGTGCAAGTAACCATCACTTCTCCAAGATTATGTTCTATATGCCTTTGTCTACCCCCATAGAGATCATTACACCTCAAGATGCGGCTCGTGCCTTAGTGGCTGCCGTGGATCATCGGGAAGAGCTTAGAGGACATATCTTTAATCTTGGAGGAGGAGAGTCTTGCCGGACAACGTACAAGGAGCTTTTGGAGAAAAACTTTAAGATAAGAGGCTTGGGCGCTCTCGACTTTCCTGATAAAGCTTTTGCCGAGCGAAACTATCACTGTGGGCTGTATGCGGATGGAGATAATCTCGAAGAGATTCTGCATTTTAGGAGAGACACTCTGCAGACCTATTACGATAGAGTGGCAGCTGATACGCCTTTCTATCAACGTCTTATAAATCAACTTTTTCGGAAATACATAAAAAGGTGTTTGCTTTCGCTCTCTAAACCATATAAAGTATGGCATGAACAAAATGAAAATACCAGAAAACTGTTCTTTTAAAGCGTTGGGCAGAGTCGGGTAGAAAGTGTTGCGGTAAAGCCGGAGTAGATATGGTCTGAGGGAGGAGCCGGCTTGTGCTTTTATGATTGATGTGCAGAGGTTGTATCTTCTAAAGCGTTCGCCTTTCAGTCTGTGAATACTTGGCTCCGGACCGTTTCTTTATGCCCCGATGGATGAGTCTGAAATATGTGAAACATTTCAATGTATCCGTTGTGAGGTGTATATCTACGAGGAGTGCTTTTGAACGACTTTTTTGCCAATTATGTGTGCAAATGGATAAAGTCGGAAGTGCCGAATAAAAAAATGGAAAGAAGCTCCTCTTTATTCACAATAAATATTACCTTTGCCGGGAAAAACCATTTATACTTGAATTGTGTTGGTGTAAAGTCTGGTATGGGGATTGTTTGGCTCTCTAAAAAAACAGGAATAGATCTCTTATGAGAGGCTTATCCTCTCGGCATAACTGTACAGGGAGTTCGGACTACTTGAGAACAGATAACCGTTTCTGAAATTTACACTTTATCGGGAGGCTTGAGTTTGAAAGAAGATCGAACAGATCAGACAACTATATTTTAACAACTAAAAAAAGGAGAAGTTAATGAGAACAAAATGCACAACAATGCTTTTTTTATTCCTTAGTATGCTAATGCTATCGGCTTGCAGTAATCTTGAGGATGTTTACAGAAGATTGGATGAAGTTGAAACCAGACTGGCAAAGATTGAAAAATTGACAGATGGAGCTAATAGAGACATCAAGGCGATGAAAACTCTTTTAGAGACCCAAGGCTCCAATATTTCAATTAAAAGCTATCGCCCCCTCGATGACAATAGTGGTTATCTTCTCGAAATGAGTAATGGAGATAAGATTGTCTTGAAAAACGGAACAGACGGAACAAATTCATCAATGGGAGTAAAGCGTGGTGAAGATGGGGTGTTCTACTGGACTATCAATGGTCAGTACATGTATGACTCGGATGGCAATAAGATCAAAGCTTCCGGGCAAGATGGAGCAAACGGAGTAACTCCCATAATGAGAGTAAACAAAAAAAATAACTATTGGGAATATAGTGTGGATGGAGGAGCTTCATGGCATCTGGTATTGAACTCAGACAACGAACCTGTTGAGGCTACAGGAGGCAGCACTTCCGATCTACAGATTACGGAGACAGATAAGTCGATCATCATAGTATTTAAGGGACAGACTTTCGTTATCTCAAAAGAGTCAGGTAATCCTACTCCTAATCCGGTGCCTTCTGAGATCGTTTTGAATCCTACCACAAAAGAGATAATGGAGGGCGAAAGCTTTGTGATTGAAGCCAGAATTACTCCAAATTCTATTTCTACCGATCGTATTGTGTGGACTTCTTCAAACGAAAAAGTTGCTATCGTGGAAAATGGAAATGTTAGAGGAGTCTCCAGAGGCAATGCTACTATTACTGCAACCATAGGATCAGTAAAGGCTGTTTGCGAAGTTGTCGTAAATCCAAAATTTTCTTTGACTTTTGATATCACGATAAACGGAATACAAGCAATAGATGCGAACTTCTCTATTGTTCCTTCGGATGAAGAGAGTATCTATTACTTCTCTTCTATTTTAAAGGAAGAGTGGGATAAAATAGGTGGCGCTAATGGTATTTTGGAGTATGAAAGACATTTTTGGAACAGTGCCGGTTCTATTGAAGATGCCTTAAGGCAACTTACGACGAAAGGGTCTCGGTTGAATCAGAATTTGAGTTATTCAGGAATTTCACTGGCACGACCGGGAACCTCTTACATTGTGTATGCTTTTGGTGTCAATTATGATGGTACGGAGACTTCTGAAATTTTCTATAAAGAGATTAAAACTCTACCGGAACAATCTGTCAGTGATCTTACGTTTGATGTGAAAATCGAAGAAGTACTTAACAATGGAATCATTGCGAAAGTTACTCCATCAAATAGCAATTATACCTATATGGTCGTTCATGAAAGAAAGTCCTTCATTGACGGAAGAGCCCCTAATAGAACACCTCAGGAGCTGAAAGCCGTAGGGTATGAATTGGCATCAATTCACTTAAGAAAAAAGGACTTTGAATTTAGTCAAGGGGAGATAACTATAACTCCAACGACTCATCCTATGAGAAAAAATAGAGACTATGTGATAATGGTTTTTGGAATTGATAAAGATCGTGGTATTTTCACAGATCCTAAACTCGTGGATGTTAAAACGAAAAATTAAGTTTTTATGTCTGACTAATTAGAAAATACAAATAATGAAATCTAAACAAGTATTATTCATTTTTTCTACTATACTATTGTTGATCCTATCGGGCTGCAACCATTCTAAAATGGATATTCTCGAATTGGAACTTTCGCACTATTCTACATTGGACTTTTCTGTAGAAGGAGGAAGTAAAACAATTGTTATAACCACTAACCAAAAAGAATGGGGAGCATTCTCCAATGCAGAGTGGGTAAAGACAAATCAAACGAGTAGAGAACTAACCATAAATATTGAACCGAACACGACTGTACAGAAAAGAGAGGCGGAAGTATCTGTTGTTGCAGGAGGATTGTTGAGAAAAATCCCGATAGCTCAAGCGGGAGTTCCTACTGAAATATCAGTATCTCAAGATCGTATAGACCTTTTGCAGAGAGAAAGCACCACTCGAATAACCGTTATTACCAATAATAAGGAGTGGAAGAGTGAAACCAACGCAAGTTGGATTCAACTTTCACATGTTCCGGGAGATAATACTCTTGTTGTAAAGGTTGAAGAAAACAACGACCCATCTGAGCGAAATGCAAAAATCTTTTTGAAAAGTGGAGATAAAGTACGTGAGATTGAAGTCCTCCAGAAAGGATTGATTCACTACATCCTTCCTATATTGATCCCGGAAGCTACTATGGCAGAAGTGGAAGAACTTGAGGAAAGCAGAGGAAATTCGGTAGAACATAACTCTTCTTATCTCAATGGCGGATCCCACACTTACAATGTAAAAAGTCCTATTATTCTGGATATTAAATATACCTTCAGCACAAAGCAACTGATAGGTGCTACTTTGCGTACTCGTGAACAATCAATGTTGATTGAACCGGAATTTCATCAGTTGTTTCTTAAAGAGGGATTTGAATTGAAAGGAGATAATGGTAAGGAGAGGGCGTATGCCGTAAGGAAGGAATTGCCCAATGGCACTCGCTATGAAATCGTAGCTAATGTCATTTATGATGTCCCTCGTCAAGAACCCAGAATAGAATTCAATTTCATTCGACGTCAACCGGGACCGATGCCAACCTTTGAAAGGTTGCCATTCGGATACGGAGATCTTTCAAAAAATACAAATCTTAATACTGTAGTGGCATGGGAATCTACTCATGGTGGAAAGTTCTCAGAAAAAAAATCTGCAAATAATTTTTACTATTTTGATGTAAATGACAATACCTACATCGGTAGATATTACATCTTTAATCAAGATGGTAAAGGGCTTGCCAATATGGTCTGTTTCACTTACGATATTAGCAAGTTTTTCTATAGATCCAATCAGAATAATTATATCCCAACAGATGAGTTTAAGGCTCTTCTTAAAAAAGAAGGCTTTGGGGATCCTATCATTACGGGAGATGAGTTTGGACGATTTTATCCACATAAAGAGAAAAAGCTTCTTTTAGGAGTTCGTGTTAGCTCTGTGAAAGAGGTTAACGGCGGTCTTCCTTCGGTAATGATGATGTTCCTCCCAATGCAAGAATAATAGGCTGCTATGAGAAAGATAAAAATGAAAATGGTATCTCATAAAAATCTTGTAGCAATACTTATTGTATTTGCAGTAGGAGTTATGGGATGTCGGAAAGATGAATATCCGGAGCGTCCCGATAAGGGAGATAATAAACCGGAGGTTGAAAAAATAGAATCTAACAAAGCTTTTATAGAAGAGGGATATCTGAGAGTCATGCTGACTCCTGAGTTGGAGAAAGAGTTTTCCATAACAGGAAATAAGGATGGCCTAAGAACCGGCTCGTCCAGTCTCGATCTTTTTCTCTCATCTATTGGTGCGAAGTCTATGACACCTGTATTCCCCGGAAATGGAGGCGCTTATGAGAAATACAGGCGTGCAGCAGGGCTTCATCTTTGGTATGATATTCAGTTTGACAAAGAGAAAACTACTGTCCTTCGTGCCGGCAGATCCGCAGAAGATCTTAAGGATGTCTTTTCTTACACAGAGCCTATATATAAGCCGATTAAACCAGAGAGTGTACCGATACGAGCCAATAATTCTTTTGCATTAAGATCCGAAAATCCTAAAGCAGATCCCCGCCTCCCATATCAATGGCATCACTCCAATGTTCAACAGCTTCCATTATATGTGAAGGGGATAGATATCAACTCTTTGGCTGCATGGGAGATAGAGACCGGTAAGCCAAATGTTATCATTGCTGTGTTGGATGGAGGTGTAGAGGTAACTCATGAAGACCTTCAAGAAAATATCTGGGTCAATCCTCCGGAAACAAGAGAGTATGGCGATGATGTGAATGGGTATAATTTTGTCCTTAATAATGGGAATATAGAGCCTGATGATCATGGAACTCATGTTGCAGGAATCATCTCAGCTCGTCGGATGAATGGAATTGGTGTCGCGGGAGTCGCAGGTGGAGATGTCTCGTCGAAAGGAGTGAAGATAATGTCATGCCAGGTCTTCTCCGATCAAGGAAATAATCCTGCTGCTGCACCTCGTGCCTTTGTTTATGCCGCGGAGCATGGAGCCGTAGTAGCCCAATGTTCTTGGGGAATGGGAGGCTCTTCGGGTCCTGATGAGTTGCCCAGATCATATAAAGTGGCTATTGACTATTTTATTGATATGGCGGGTATAGATCCTAAAACAGGAGAGCAAGCTTCTGGATCTCCGATGAAAGGAGGGGTCGTAGTTTTTGCCGCAGGTAACAATGCGAAGGAGATCTGGTATATTCCCGGATCTTACAGCCGGGTTGTTGCAGTTTCCTCTATCGGACCGGCAGGAAAACGTGCTGTTTATTCCAATAGTGGAGTTTGGGTAGATATTGCTGCTCCTGGAGGGGATTATGACTATGGAAATCCGGATGCTCTCATTTTAAGCACTGTTACGGACAATCAGTATGGCTATATGCAAGGGACTTCTCAAGCGGCGCCGTTGGTATCCGGAGTTGCCGGTTTGGTCCTTTCAAAATTTGGAGGAAAAGGCTTTACCAATGAAGATTTGAAGAAGCGTTTGCTCTCTTCATTGAGACCGTTTGATCTTTATTCTTTTAATCCCAATTTTGTGGGAAAATTAGGGATCGGGATTATAGATGCCGCAAAGGCCCTTAGCATAGATGAAAACAAGAAGCCGGAGATGGTTGAAAATGTTAATGTCGAAAGAGGACCTAACTATTTAGACCTCACATGGCGAGCAGTTGCCGATGAAGATGACGAAACTGCCATTCTTTACTATCTGTGCTGTCTTAAAGATAAAGAGTTGAATGAGAAAAATATTTTGAAAGCAAAGAGAATTGAGATTTGCCAACCTCAGCTTAAGTCCGGAGATGTTGTAAAATATAGGCTATCTTCTCTTGAACAAGACTCTGAATATTCAATGGCTATTATTTCAATGGACAGATGGGGACATCAATCTAAACCATACTTTTTTCATTCTACAACTCTGAAAACAATTCCTCCTAAACTTTCCCGTTCTAGCAATAAAGATATCCTTCTCGTGGGATCGGATCCTGCGTGTCTTGATGTTGCAGTCGAAGATTCTGACGGATATGATTGGAAGTATAAAATAGAAGGAGAAACAAAAGGCGTAGAGGCTGAAAGGAAAGGAAATCTTATTAAATTCCGTTTTCACAGAGTGTTGCCTGTTGGAAGATATAACATCAAGCTGATAGTCTTTAATGATTTTAGTCGGAGTGTTTTGGATATTCCTTTCACAGTAGCAGTCAATAAAGCACCTAATGTAGTAGAGAAGATTTCTTCTAAAATAATACCTATTACCAAAGCTTCTTCTTTTGAACTTGAGTTGATGAAGTATTTTTCAGACTTTGAGGGTGAGGATTTAAGCTTTGAGGCACATTCCTATAATCCAACAATTGCCATTCCGGTGATAAATGGAGATAAATTATCAATAAAAGCGGAAAAGAAAGGGCTTGTTCACATGGAGGTTACAGCTAAGGATCCTCATGGAGCGGTAGCAAGAATTCAATTTGATCTCCAACTTGTAGAGGATGATATTGTCTATTTGGTCTATCCGATTCCGGCTCAGAAAGAGTTGAATGTCAGACTATCGGATGATATATATTCTGCCAAAGTCGAAGTTTACTCTCAAAACGGACAAAGAATGCTTTTACAACATGTATCAATAGAGAATGAAGAAGGTAGATTGATTCCACTTCAAATCGGGCATCTTTCTGCCGGAACTTATTTCTTAATTGTGGAGGGTAATGGCAAGCGAGTAAAGCGTCCTTTTATAAAAATCAACTAAGATAATGATACGAATAAAGAATATTTTTGTTGGTCTGCTTTTATTTAGTGGTATCACTCTTTCTGTTCACGCACAAGAAAGACCGATATTTGATCTGTTACAGACAAATGTCAATGTAAAAGGGGCGGCTCTTGGTGAGGCATACTTAGGCTTAGGTAATACTTTAAGTCTATATGGCAGTCAGCCAATTTCTCGCAGTGCTTCCGTTGGACCTTATGCCAATTACTCCTTGGGACTTCTTCCTCGGAGCGATAATGGAAGGCTTAAGACACATGCGATTGAATTAGGTTGTCCCATATCTGATCGCTTCAATATCATGGCTGGGATGAGGTACCAGTCAGGGCTGTTTATTCCCTCTGTCGATATGAGTGGAAGAGAAGGAGCCACTATTCATCCTATCGTTTGGAGTGCGGATTTTGGGACATCAACCATGATTTCCAAACAGCTATCAGCCTTTACCGGAATTTCATATCTTCAGAGTCATTATGGAGATCTTAGCAGGGCTCTTGTGGCTTCAGTTGGTAGTTCCTATAAGGGAAGATTCCACTTAGCTAACAAAACACTGCCGGCGGACTATATTTTTACCGTAAAAATGGCGGATATTGGTGCTTTATTTGCTCCTAAAGCTGAGAAGAAGTGGTTCTTTTCATCAAAAGTTCAGATCGGTAGCTCTGTATCGGTCCAATGTTCAACTGAGTATAAATTGACCTTGGCAGCAATGGGAAGTTACTTACTTCATTCATCAGAACGTTATCCGCTGTATGGAGGGGTAGGCTTAGAAGCCTCAACTTCAAGCGGAATAGCTCTACGCTCCGGCTACTATCGCCAAGGAGTCTTTTCAAAATATACAATGGGAGCCGGGTATAGATACTCTATTTGTTCTTTGGATTTTGCATATCAGATTGCATCGAAAAAAGATTTTAATAATTTTTCATTCTCTGTTCGCATTGATATATAGGATTTATGTGATGGTAAACAAAACTTGGAAGGTTTAGGTTCGACTTCCAAAATTATCCGAAAGGATATAGTGCTCGGGCCAGATCTTACAATTAAAATAAGTCGAGGCTGTGTCAAAGTTGAACTTTGGCACAGCCTCGATTCAAAAACGGGCATCTAATATCAACAAAAAGAAAGAGGGTGTGAACAAATTACTGTTTGGGCACACCCTCTAAGCTTCTATGTTTATGTTACAATTATTGCTGTGTTCTTACCATAAACCGGTTACTATTTATGAGTACCCCTTTGTTGCCATTCCTGATGCAATCTTCCCGACTAAACCTTGAAGGACATTGCCGGGTCCGAATTCTATAAATTCTGTTGCTCCATCAGCTACCATCTGTTGTACGCTCTGTGTCCAGCGTACAGGAGCTGTGAGTTGAGCTATCAGGTTGGTGCGGATCTCTTCCGGATCGGTATGTGGACGAGCATCCACGTTTTGGTAAACCGGTACTTTTGGAGCCTTGAATGTCGCTGCTGCTATTGCTTGCGCCAAACGTTGACGAGCCGGTTCCATGAATGGGCTGTGGAATGCACCGCTTACAGGCAGAGGTAATGCGCGCTTTGCTCCTCTTTCTTTAAGAGCGATACAAGCATCTTCGATGGCTGCTTTAGAGCCGGATATCACGACTTGTCCGGGACAATTATAGTTGGCCGGGATGACGACACCGCTGGAGATGCCGGCACAAACCTCTTCTACAACAGCATCATCCAATCCGAGGATCGCTGCCATGGTGCTTGGTTCTACATCGCACGCGTCTTGCATGGCAAGAGCTCGCTCCGACACGAGACGAAGTGCATCTTCAAACTCCAATACGCCCGCTACCGCAAGAGCAGTGAACTCTCCTAAAGAGTGTCCGGCTACCATATTGGGTTGGGTGTCTGCTCCGAATATCTTGGCACAAACATAGGAGTGAGTGAAAACAGCAGGCTGGGTTACCTTGGTCTGCTTAAGCTCTTCGGCTGTTCCTTCAAACATGATGTCTGTGAGGGAGAAGCCGAGTACCTCGTTTGCTTTGTCAAAGATGGCTTTGGCTTCGGCATTGTTGTTGTAAAGCTCTTTCCCCATGCCTACAAACTGTGCACCTTGACCCGGAAATACAAATGCTTTCATAAGATATAGTTTTTTTGTTGTGAGTGTTTCCTTTATTACTGGTAAACTGAACAAAGATAATCATTTTTAATTCATTTATATAGGCATCATAATGTCTCTTATCCGTGATGGAAACAGAATTGAAAGTGGAATATTATTCCTATTTTTGTTTATGACTCTCACGGGAAATTCTCCATTTATTTTCAAGATGATCTTTAACCTTATGAACCTTTCTACTACAATGACTGACATCTGGACAAAGCTTCAGGAGATTATGAACTTTGTCATATTCGATGTAAAGGGAAGCACCTTTACGCTGCTTACGCTACTTTATTTGATAGTAGCATCCACCGTTCTTATCTTTCTTGTACGGAGAATTTCTAAGCTTTTGGATAGCAGACTTTTGGTACGTATCTCCGAGCGGGGAACACGTGCAGCCATTGTTACCATCATTAGATATTTGATACTGTTTTTGGGATTTCTGCTCATCTTTAAGTCAGCCGGTTTCGAGCTTGGTACTTTTAGCTGGCTCTTGGGAGCACTTGGTGTGGGTATCGGATTTGGTCTTCAGAATATCACCAATAACTTTTTGTCGGGTATCATTATTCTGTTTGAACGTCCCATTAAAGTGGGAGATCGCATTCAGGTTGGCGATATCTCGGGAGACGTCGTAGAGATCTCCATGAGAGCCACAACGGTGGTAACGAATGATAATATATCGGTCATCGTGCCGAACTCACAGTTTATAAATGGAAATGTGATCAACTGGTCTCACAGCGACAGACTTGTTCGCTTTCGTTATCCGGTGGGTGTGGCGTATAAGGAAAAGCCGGAGAGAGTGAAAGAGATTGTGTTGAACGTTGCTCGCAATCACCCCGGTGTGCTGAGTAAACCGGCTCCGGACTTTTGGTTTGTGGAGTATGGAGACAGCGCATTGAAGTTTGAGTTGATCGTTTGGACTTCTACCTACATCCAAAGACCTACAGTGCTGAAGAGCGAACTCTACTATGCGATATTTAATGAATTTAATGCAAATGGTATAGAGGTGCCATTCCCACAAAGAGACCTGCACATCCGGACAAACAGCAGTAGACATCCTTTTTCTTGAGAGGGGCATAAAGTAAAATCCCTAATGGCTTCAAGGTATGACCTTCTGCCATTAGGGATTTTTTCGTATCGTTTTTATTTCGATTACTGTTCTGCCTGCTCGGGCTTTGTGTTATTGATCTGTGCCACTTTTTCAGCTATCTTTTCCATCAACCATTTGGGTGTAGAGGTTGCACCACATATACCTACGCTATTGACCCATAGTGGTAGCGGTTCTGATATTTGCTCTGCGGAGGAGATGAAGTAGGAGTTGGAATTTGCCGCTTTACAGTGTCCGAAGAGGACTTTGCCGTTGGAACTCTTGTCTCCTGCTACGAAATAGATCCAATCTTTTTTCTTGGCAAACTCCTCGATATTAGGTATTCTATTGGAAACTTGCCGACATATCGTGTCTTTGTATTGGAATATGACATCTGCACCTTTATGGGTTTCGATGTAGGAGATAAGCTCTTCAAATCCAGCTATGGACATCGTGGTCTGAGAGAATAACACGATAGGGCGGTCGAGATCAATCTTGGAAACTTCATTCATGTTCTGCACTACAATGGCTTTTCCTCCGGTTTGCCCTACAAGACCATTCACTTCCGCATGTCCGTGCTTTCCGAATATGACAATCTGTGCATCTATATCTCGTGTTTTCTCAAAGGTGCGTTTGATGTTGCGTTGAAGTGCCAATACGACGG
Organism: Porphyromonas canoris; assembly: GCF_000765975.1. Lineage (NCBI taxonomy): Bacteria > Pseudomonadati > Bacteroidota > Bacteroidia > Bacteroidales > Porphyromonadaceae > Porphyromonas > Porphyromonas canoris. The sequence goes on along the minus strand of NZ_JQZX01000006.1, from coordinate 74,714 downwards.
GGCAAGTGGCATCAACCACAGTGATATTGTGTTGGCGGGCAAACTCATATACTGCCGGAGGTTCGCCATGTGCCCTAAACAGAACCTTGCCGCCATTTAGAGTATTAAAATTAGAGTAGTCAATCGTTTTGAGACCTTTCTTTTCGAGTCTGTCCACCTCCTGATTGTTGTGAACAATATCCCCAAGGCATTGGAGTGCTTCTCCCGATTCCAACTCTTTCTCTGCATGCTTTATCGCATTGATTACACCGAAACAGAAGCCGGATCCTTCATCTATCTCTATGCTGAGGGATCTGTTAGAGGAACTTTTTTTTTTAGGGTGTCGTGGAAGTACGACAGCATGATTTCATTTTGTTCGTCTATCGAAAGATCGCTGTTATCGAGCATGATTGCATCTTCTGCCGGTTTAAGAGGGGCTACTGCACGGGATGAGTCTATCCGGTCTCGCTCTTGAACGTTGTGAAGGATCTCCTCAAAAGAGACCTTTTCTCCTTTTGCTGTCAGTTCATTGAAGCGTCTTTCGGCACGAACATCCGCACTTGCCGTTACAAATACTTTTAGTTCTGCATTCGGAAATACCACCGTCCCGATGTCCCTTCCATCCATAACGACTCCCTTTTGAGCACCCATGGTACGTTGCTGTTCCAGGAGCAGCGTTCGCACTGCAGGTATTGTGGAGATGAACGAAACCTTGGAAGAGACTTCCATGCCCCTTATCTCCTGTTCGACATCTTCCCCACAGAGAAGCGTGTGTCCGTTGTCAGGATTAAAGTCTATGGAGATATCGCCGAGGCTTTTCTCTACATCGGAGATGGCCGGTTCTGTTCCATCTGTTCTCCAAAGACCTTTGCGCATGGTGTGCAGCGTTACTGCTCTAAACATGGCTCCGGTATCTATATATCTGTATCCTGTCTCTTTGGCAAGCCATTTGGCCATAGTGCTTTTTCCACAAGAAGAATGTCCGTCTATGGCTACTATAATATCGTTTTGTTGTCTGTTTGTCATCGACTTGTAGTTCTGATATAAGTTGAAAACAAAGATAGTAAAATAAGGGAGTAACAGTATGAGTCTTGCAAAGCTCTCCCTTTATTTTTACCTTTGCCACAGAGCGATCGTGAAGAGATCGCATAGAGACCGGAAAAGAAAACCTAACAGTAAACTGTACATAACCATGAAGAGATACCATTCGATTCTTATCCTGTTTTTTCTTGTGCTTGGAACGACAGCGTCTGCTTATGCTCAAAAGATAGCCGTAACCAGAGATGGCGAAGAAGTACTGCTTCATGCCGATGGAACATGGGAGTATCTGTATGAATGGGATGGGGATGAAGAACCCGACTTTACGTTCGGACCTCGTCCGACCGGAAGGTCTGCACATATCACTATCAATGGTGAAGTTTGCTTTATGATAGTAGAAGGACAGCTGACCAACTTTCAAATCCTTCGTCGCAGAAGGGTCATTTATGATCATGTGATGAGGGAAAACAATGACAGATATGCAAGACTTTCATACGACTATCGTGGTCGTCTGGCTCGGATAGGCAATTGGGATCTGCAGTATCGGTTTAGAGACAACAAGTTGGAAAAGATAGGTCCGTACGCGATCAAGTACAAGTTCAGCAACGACAGGGTAGAACAGATAGGACCATACCGGATAGATTATGATTTCAGCTCGGACAGAATCTCCCGTATCGGGAATGTGGAGATCAAGTACGACTTCTTTACCGAAATGCCGGAAGTACGAGGAAAGAATCCGGGGATGAAGATTGTGATACTTTAATCCGCCTCGGCTCTTTTTTTCAATATCATGCCGTCCTCTCGAACCTCATAAGGATGACCCTCCCTCTTGGCAAAAGAGATGCTTTGGAGGATATAATCTTTCGGGGCATTGAGGGATTTGCATACCTCGGACAAGTTTTTGGGCAACGAGGCTTGCGATAGAAAATCCAGAATAACCTCCATCGTGCGAAAGGTGAGTCCGGATGGTTTCCTTTCCCGACACACATCGCACAAACCGCAAGGCAGGGAGTGAGTCTCCCCGAAATAGTTTAGAAGAACCTGCGAACGGCATTTCCTTGCCGAGGAAGAAGCATACGCGATAGACGCTTCGGCTCTATCGCGTTCTTTTTGTAGCCGTTTTTCGTAGCTGTCGTGCGAGATATGTATGCTTTCCGGAAGGCATCGCGGTCTTTTGTAACGGATATAAGAGGCTCGCTTGCCCGGTATATAGTCCAGAACGCCCCACCTGTTAAGATGCAGCATGGCTCCGTAAAAAGTATCTGCATCCATATCCAACTGTGTACGGAGTTTGGGTTCGTCTATTATGGCATGCTCTGTAAACAGACCGGTATAACTCCTTAGCAGCAGTTCCATTACCCTGTAATGCAGATCCGAAGACTCGTCCATCACTTGGTACAATTCATGACGAGAAAGAGTGATCTTCACTCTTGACGGCATGTTCTGATCCACTTCAAAGTCTATATATCCTGCTATATCCAGGAGCGAAAGAGCGGCATGTACTTCCAGTACAGAGTGTCGGAACAGATGACAGAAGAGAGAAATATTCAGCTCGAACAGGTGTCCCGTTCCGGCTCCTTCTGCTATCTGCAAAAAGCTGGCGATGTCTCCGTATATCTTTTGTATCTTTTCTCGTGGGGGAAAACCGCTTGCCACCCTCTTCTCTACGGCAGAAAGGTCTGTTGCCGGATCGAATAACAGAACGGCATACGAGGGTCGATTGTCTCTCGCAGCCCGTCCGGCTTCTTGATAATAGTCTTCCAAAGCGGTAGGAAGTTCGGGATGCACCACGATCCGAACATCTTCTTTGTCTATCCCCATCCCGAAAGCGTTTGTGCAGACCATTATTCGGATCTCATTGTTCATCCATGCTTTCTGCTTCTTAACCTTGCTATCGTGCGAAAGACCGGCATGAAAGTATGCCGCATCTATACCATTCTCGTTGAGCAGATCACAATAGAGCTTCGCTTTCTTTCGTGAACGCACATATACCAGTCCCGATCCTTTGACACTGTTGAGTATATTCACCAGATCCGACAGCTTGTCTGTCGTGGTTTTGACAACATAGCTGAGGTTTTTCCTGTAAAAGCTCCTCTGGAACAGCTTTGCCGGTTGCCGAAACATCAGTTTGTCCTGAATGTCTGCAACCACCTCTGTCGTTGCCGTTGCGGTAAGGGCTAAGACCGGCGTATCGGCGAAGTGAGTACGGAAGTCGGCTATTTTAAGATAATTGGGTCGAAAGTCGTATCCCCATTGACAGACGCAGTGGCTCTCATCTACGACAATGAGAGAGACATTCATGTTGGTTATTCGGCGGAGGAAGGTTTCGGATACGAGCCGTTCCGGAGAGACGTATAGCAGCTTGTATTCCCCATAGAGACAGTTGTCGAGAGCCTCTATAATCTTGCCGGACGACATCCCCGAGTGGAGATACTCAGCCTTGATCTTCAATGTTTGAAGCCTGCTTACCTGATCTCGCATCAGGGCTACAAGGGGAGTGATAACGATGGTAATACCCGGCAACATAAGAGCCGGCACTTGAAAGGTGATGCTCTTACCGCCTCCGGTAGGCATGAGTGCCAGAGTGTCGTAGCCGTTCAGTATGGAGCGGATGATATCCTCCTGCATCGGGCGAAACTCATCGTAACCCCAATAGCATTGGAGTATATCCAAAGGAGATACACTTACAACATCATTGACGGACTGCCGTACCATCAGGAGAGTACTCTAAAATCGAGGAGTAGGAGTTGCGCCATATTCTTACCCATACGGCTATACTCTTCTATGGTATAGACGATGTCGATGCGTGCTCCTCTCTTATATCCTTCTATCTTATATTGGGAGTTGTAGGCAAAAGCATTGAATATCTCATCCGTTCCATCCTCTTTAAGAGCCAGCTTCACGTGGCTCTTTGTTTTTCCCATAAACTTGGGCGAGGAGGCAAGCTCCAGATTTGTGGTGCGGAATACCGGTTTCTCGTTGTGAGGACCGTAGGGTGCCATTTCGCGTAATTGCTTTCTGAAAGTAGGAGTAATATCGGAGAGCTTGATATTCAAGTCTATGTTGATTTGGGGCGTAAGCACTTCATTGCTCACCTCTTTCTCTCCCAGCTCTTCTATCCGTTGTATAAAGGCTTCCACGTTGTCCTTATGGAGCGTGAAGCCGGTGGCATAAGTGTGTCCGCCGAAGTTGATCAGCAGATCTTTGCACTGGTCTATGATGGCATACATATCGAATCCGCCAATGCTTCTTGCCGAGCCACAGACCAAATCTTCTCCGCCTCCGGTCTGAGTGAGGACAATACTCGGACGGTTGAAATGCTCGGTAAGTCTGGAAGCCACAATACCTATCACGCCTCTGTGCCATGACGGATCGTAGAGGGCTATAATTTTCTGTTTGGCAAGGGGTTCTCCTGTCGGACTTGTGGCTGTCTCCGTTTCCACTCTTTCCAGAGCCTGTTCGGTGATAGACTTATCCAACTCTCGGCGTTGGGAGTTGTAGCTATCTATGTTTTTGGTCATCTTGCGTGCCTCTCCTGCCGTTGCGGCAAGAAGCAGATCCACGGACTCCCTTCCATTTTGCATTCTTCCCGATGCGTTGATTCGCGGACCTATCTTAAAGACCACTTCATTCATGGTTATTCGTTTGGTCTTTATCTCACTGACATCCATGATGCTTCGCAGTCCGAGTCTCGGATTTTTGTTCAGAATCTTCAGCCCATGGCAAGCCATTACTCTATTTTCTCCCGTAAGACTTACAAGGTCTGCGCCGATACTCACTGCCACGAGGTCTAATAGATCATAGACTTGACGGAGATCACCTCCATTGTCGATAGTAAATGCCTGTAAGAGTTTGAACCCCACACCGCAGCCGGAAAGCTCATCGAACGGGTATGTGGATCCGGGTATTTTGGGGTTAAGAATAGCCACAGCGTCCGGAAGTTCTGCATCCGGGACGTGGTGATCACAGATAATAAGGTCTATTCCTTTCTCCTTTGCATATAGCACTTTCTCTACTGCCTTTACGCCACAATCAAGTGCAATCATTAGCTTGCACCCCTCTCTCTCGGCATGATCTATGCCTTGGAAAGAGATGCCACTGCCTTCATTGTAGCGTTCCGGTATGTAGTAGGAGAGTTGGGTTGTGTATTGCCGGAGAAATTTGTACATCAGTGCCACCGAAGTGGTTCCATCTACATCGTAGTCTCCATATATTAAGATCCTCTCTTTCTGCCCTAAGGCTTTGTTGAGACGGTCCACGGCTTCTCGCATGCCCAGCATAAGGAACGGATCGTGCAGATCCTCTATCTCCGGTTGTAGATACATCCGTACCTGCTCTGGAGTAGTAACACCTCGCTGGACAAAGAGCTTCGCGACCATGGGTAGAAGCATCGAGGACGAAGACAGCTCCGCCGCAACTCGCTCCTCTTCCGAGGTCAAGCTCTTCAAGTTCCATAGATATTCCATATGTGAAATCTCTTTTTTTCATTTTTTTTCTTAGGTCTCAAATATAGCAATAATATCTTGGATTTCATGAGAGATTTATATAATAACTCCTTCTTTATCTTCTTTTTGCTCTCTTTGCTCTCTGTTCGGGAGAGATTTTCAATCTTCATTTTTATATATTCCATCCCGAAAAATGCTCCCTTTTTTCTTGCTCTCTATTTTGATCGGAAGGGTCGTTTTCAGAGCACGAGAGAATTGTTAAATTTGGGCTGTTTTATTAACACAAATTCCGATACCTGTTAAGCAAAAACACTAAACGAGCATATTTTGTCGGCTTAACGTGTTTAATTTTTCAATGAACACGTTTAGTGATTTCATTAAACACGTTTACCGGATTCAATTAACGTGTTTAGAAATTTTGATTACTTGTTTGATTATTAGTGCTTTAGCTGTTTTCTCCTGTTTTTGCCCTCTTTGATCCAATTTTTGTTGTTAGAGAATGTTTACGATTAAGGGTGTTGTTTTTAACTTTTATTGTGCGTAAAATGAGCCCTAAATCCGACCGAAAGGAGAAAAGTTTGAAAGATGACGTTCTCTTTTATCTCTCTATCTATTAGCTTGTTGTGGTTTTTCAGAGTGTGTTGCGGGAGCAAAAACAATTGAAGAAGAGATTCTGTATTCGGGAAAATTCAGCTCTCGTTTTTATATAAAAGTACCACCCCATATACCTTTTTGAGAAGAGTGTATCGGGTGGCATTTTTATATTTTTGTGTCGAGGCGTTAGAGCTTAAATTCTGCCCACAACGGATAGTGATCCGAAATCATGAATGAGAGTTGCTGTTTCGTGAGTCCTCTGTTGTTCAAAGCCGTTGGAACAAAGTCGTAACTACCGCCTTGGACAAACTCCAAAGAGAGTTTCGGCTCTCCATCTTTGCCGTTGAACCATGCGATCTGATCGTAGAATTTGGTTTTATCGAATATGGAACGGGTAACCTTCGGATTCTGCAAATCCTCCGGGACATAGAGCCCCTCCGAAAGGAAAGTCTTGTTCAGCAGATCTCCACGAGCATCTATATTGAAGTCTCCCAAGACAATGAGGTTTTGGTGATAGGCATTAACGTCCTTTGCCCAACCGGAGAGCCATTGGGCTATCCCTTTCAGCTCTCCGAGTCTGTCCTTAGACTTTTTCCCGTAGATCACGTGCAGAGTGATGAGGATAAAGGTTTGATTTTTGGATCTGAAGCTTACGGCATAAGGGGTGCGCACGAACTGCTCCGTCATTACATTCTCCGAAACACCTTTTCGCCACTGATCCGGCACGACGAGTTCGCCCGCAAGCCCGGAAAGATTTACTCTTCTTGTGTCGAAGAGGTACGCCATCCGTTCCCCGTTGCCGGCATCGCCTTTATTGACATCCGTAAGGATCATGGACCAGTCGCTTCCTAAAACTTTCAGCGTATCCCTTAATGCCCGTATGTTGGCTTTGACCTCCTGCACGGCAACAACATCGAATCTTCTGATGATCTCTGCTATGCAGAGGGTGGAGTGCAGATCTCGTTTGGGGGAGTCGTCCTCTTTGCTTGCCCATTCTCGTGTCAGGTCGCCGAAACCACGAATGTTCCAGCTGGCAATAAGCAGGTTTTTGTCTAACTTTTTGGATGGAATCTTTTCATCCAGATCTCTCTTAAGTGTGTTGAGGTTCTCTTGTACCTCTTGAGGTGGGGTGTCTAATATTTTTGCCATAGTATTGAAGGTTTTTCCAAAGATAGTATTTTCTTGTTTGTTGTACAACTCTCTAATTATGAGTTTTTAATGAGATATTTTTGCGTTCAAAGATGTAGAAAGAATCACGAAAATATCCCTTTCTTTTTGTATTTTTGTGGCAGATATGAGCAGAATAAAGAAAAAGATGAGAGTGTGGCTTACCGGAGCCGCAGGTCAGTTGGGGAACGCTATCATGCGGAACTACTCTCCGAATGATGAGATAGAGTGGTTACCAACGACAAGAGACCAGATAGAGCTAAGCGATAGAGCCAATGTCCAACGCTTTTTTGACCTCTATAAGCCGGATGTGATACTTAATGCCGCAGCTTTTACTTCGGTAGATGCCGCCGAGAATAACCCGGACGAATTGCGGAGAATCAACTATGAGGTACCCAAGTTCCTTGCCGAACTGTGTCATAATAAAGGGAAGATTTTGATGCACATCAGTACGGATCATGTCTTTGGCGGTGGAGAGCCGGTTTCTTCACCACTGAAAGAGGAAGATCCTGCCGCTCCCTGCAATGCTTATGGAAAGAGCAAGCATGAGGGAGAAGTTGCTGTGCAGGAGTCTTGTCCGCGTTCGTATGTCATTCGTACATCATGGCTTTACTCTGCTTATGGCAACAACTTTTACACCAAGATACGTCGCGTAGCCCTTAGTCAGGGTGAATTGCGTCTCGTTACGGATGAAGTCGGAAGCCCGACCTCCGCACTCAATCTTGCAGACGTTATCATACGCATTCTTTTGCGCATCAAATCCAAAGAGGGAAAGATTCCGTTCGGTCTCTATCACTTTGCCGACAGAGGCGCTGTCTCTCGTTACGATTTTGCTCGTGCCATATTGGATTTGGATCCTAAAACAGCTTCTTTATCCATGGAGAAGTGTCTGCAAAAAGATTATGACACGGTAGCTGTCCGTCCTCTATACAGTGTATTGGATACAAGTAAGATAGAGGCAATACTTCCGGACTCGGTACACGACTGGAAAAGCTCTTTGGAGCAGGTGTACAATCAGGAATAAGCTACAACCCAAGAGGTTCGGAGAACAAGGTTTTCGAGTAGCCTCATCTTTCCTTTTTGACGAATATTATACAGATGTCTTATATAGAAGAAATAAAACGTCGCAGAACGTTTGCGATTATCTCTCACCCCGACGCGGGGAAAACTACTCTGACCGAAAAGCTGCTCCTTTTCGGAGGTGCGATACATATAGCCGGTGCAGTAAAAAGCAATAAGATAAAGAAGAGTGCAACCAGTGACTGGATGGAGATAGAAAAACAAAGAGGTATCTCCGTAGCGACTTCTGTCATGGGTTTTGAGTATGAAGGGTATAAAGTGAATATCCTCGATACGCCCGGTCACCAGGATTTTGCAGAGGACACTTACCGCACACTTACCGCTGTGGATAGTGTAATCATCGTGGTGGACTCTGCCAAAGGGGTCGAGCAACAGACTCGCCGCCTGATGGAGGTGTGTCGTATGCGACATACTCCCGTGATGGTCTTTGTCAATAAGATGGACCGCGAAGGACGGGATCCGTTCGATTTGATGGATGAAATAGAGGAAGAACTCGGTATTGCCGTCTCTCCTCAAACATGGCCAATAGATTCCGGAGAACGTTTCAAAGGAGTCTACAACCGATATGTGGGTGGATTGGATCTCTATAAACCGAGCAAGCAGCAAGTAACAGAGTGTGTGCATATAGATGATTTGCAGTCCGACGAACTGACCCAACACATTTCTGATGCACAGGCAGATAAGCTCCGGGATGATCTTGAGCTTCTTTCGGAAGTGTATCCTTCGCTTGATGAGGAGGCTTATCTTGCAGGACGGGTGGCTCCGGTATTCTTCGGCTCTGCTCTGAACAATTTCGGGGTGAAAGAGCTTCTCGACTGTTTTGTCCGTCTTGCGCCTTCTCCCCGCCCTATTGATGCAATAGAGAGAGCCGTAGACCCTTACGAGGAGCCATTGACCGGATTTATATTTAAGATTCATGCCAATATGGATCCGAATCATCGCAGCAGTATCGCATTCTTGAAGATATGCTCCGGTCGCTTTGAGCGGAATAAACCATACGCCCATATGCGTTTTCTCGGAAAACAGTTTCGTTTTAGCAGTCCTACTGCCTTTATGGCGCAGAAGAAAGAGACTGTGGACGAGGCATTTGCAGGGGATATCATCGGTCTGCCCGATACGGGAAACTTCCAGATTGGAGACACTATCACGGAGGGAGAGATACTTCATTTCAAAGGTCTGCCCAGCTTCTCTCCTGAAATGTTTAAGTATCTTGAAAATGCGGATCCCATGCGCACCAAACAGCTTCAGAAAGGAGTTGAACAGCTTATGGGGGAAGGCGTTGCTCAGATCTTTACCAGTACGTTCAACGGTCGTAAGATTATCGGAACGGTAGGGCAACTCCAGTTCGAGGTAATAGAGTATAGACTTTTGCACGAATATCAGGCAAAGTGTCGCTGGGAGCCGGTAAGCCTTTACAAAGCATGCTGGATAGAGAGCGATGATCTTGCCATCCTTGAAAACTTTAAGAAGCGTAAGGCACAATATATGGCTGTCGACAGAGAGGGAAGAGACGTTTATCTTGCAGACTCTCCATACGTGCTTCAGATGGCAAGGCAGGATTTCCCGGATATTCGTTTCCACTTCACAAGCGAGTTTTAGATTTTGTCTATACTATTATAGACTGTATCTGTTGTATCTGCATGTATATATTTATATCTTTGCACTATAAACATGATAACTAAATAATTACAAGATATGAAAACAACAAATTTTCTTCACTTGAATGAAGCCTATACTGTAAAGGCAGTAGAGAAGTTGAATCAGCTTGCTGCAAACTTCCACATTTACTACTCTAACCTTAGAGCATTTCACTGGCATGTAGAAGGCCGTTCTTTCTTTCTCCTTCACGAACAGCTTGAGAAAATGTACGATGAACTCGCAGAGAATATAGATGAGGTCGCAGAACGTATCCTCCAACTTGGTGGTACTCCTGTACGTTTGTACAAAGACATCGAATCGTTGGCTACGCTTAAGCAAGCTGTAAACGTAAGCAACGAAAACGATATTGTAGAGCAGGTGTTGGAATCTATCTCTCTATTCATAAAGATCGAAAGAGAAGGAGTTGCTTTGGCTGCTGAAAATGGAGACGATACTACTGTAGGACTACTTTCAGAGTATCTTCAGGGACAAGAAAAATTAGTTTGGATGCTTACAGCTTACCTTAAGAAGTAAGAACGAGAAGAGAGACTATCCAAACTCTTAAAGAATAAAAGTCTGCAAACTTTATCTATCTGTAGAGGTAGAGAGGTTTGCAGACTTTTTTATGGTCTGAACAGATCTTATCGAAAGAAAAACAGTGTGCGAAATAAGCAGTGGTATGGAAAAAACGGATCAGCAATCTCTGTCAAGAGTCATTCCGGCAATATTGACTGTCGTAGCAGAAATGGCTCTTCCGACAAACTGACGAGCTGCCTGCTCAAAGGCATGAGACTCTTCCGTTGTAAAGAAAAGGTGTTGCCCTCCTTTGGAGAGTAGTTGCTCCATTTCGGGGTGGCGTTCGAGATAGGATTTAAGAGAGTTCACTATAATCTCTCCCTGTGGCAAAATTGTGATATGAGGGGGTGCAATCTCCGAAATCATCTCTTTGATAAGCGGATAGTGAGTACATGCCAGTAGAATGGTATCTATTTCCACATCTTTACGCAAAAGCTCTTCAAGATAGGTCTTGACAAAGAAACGCGTCCCTTCAGAATGGCATTCGCCACTCTCTATAAGGGGGACAAGCATCGGACAGGCTTGTTGTATGATAGTGAGATCCGGGGCATATTCTTCTCCTTCACGAAGATAGGTTTCGGAAGCTACCGTGCCTGAGGTTGCCAAAAGACCGATATGTTTCGTCTGGCTGAAAGGTGCAAGCGATTCTATTGTAGGTCTTATTACTCCAAGTACACGGTATCCCTCTTCTGCCCAAGGCTGAAAAGAGGTCTGCTGTATCTGCCTTAATGCTCGGGCTGATGCTGTATTACAAGCTAAGATAATGAGCCTGCACTTCTTTTCTTTAAGGAGAAAGGCGACCCCTTCAGAGGTAAACTTATAGATGGTTTCAAAGGATCTTGGACCGTATGGTGCTCTTGCATTGTCTCCCAGATAGACAAAGTCGTATTGAGGGAAAGCCTTTTCTAAAGCCTTCAATATCGTCAAGCCTCCATATCCGGAGTCGAATATACCTATCGGAAACCTGTTCATATCTCTTTTAAGGGGCAAAGAAAAAGTAGGCGCACAGTACTGAGACAATCATGCCGACAAGGTCGGACAAGAGACAGATACCAAGAGTGTAGCGCGTGTTACGTATTGCAACGCTGCCGGCATAGAGTGCAATGATATAAAAAGTAGTATCGGATGCTCCTTGACACATACAAGCAAGTCTTCCAATAAAGGAGTCTGCGCCATAATTTTGCATGGCATCTATCATCAATCCACGTGCTCCACTTCCGCTCAGAGGCTTCATCAACATGGTTGGAAGAGCTCCTACCCAATCGCTTGGTAGACTGAAAAATCGGAAAGAAGCCTCTATCCCGGAAACAATATAATCCATTCCTCCCGAAGCTCTAAAGACAGCCACTCCAACAAGAATGGCTACAAGATATGGCACAATATTGATTGCTGTTTTGAATCCTTCCTTTGCCCCTTCTATGAAAACAGAAAAGACATCCAGCTTTTTCCATAATCCATATACCAGAAATATCACAACAACAGATAAGATAATACCATTGGCAATGAGAGCAGATATTTTTTGAAGAGACTCTCCACTCATTTTTCCATCACCTCCCCAAGGAATAAAGTTGAGTACAATGGCAGACAGCAGTATCAATAAGGGTATCAGAAATGCTCGTTGAAAGAGGGAAATCTTCTGTTTGTAAGCTACGGCGCATATAGCAAACAGGGTGCTGGCTGCTGTGGCAATGAATATCGGGATAAAGACATCCGTCGGCACAGCGGCTCCCATGGTTGTCCTGTACATCAGGATCGAGATCGGAATAAGCGTAAGACCGGATGCATTGATGCAGAGAAACATAATCATGGGATCCGAGATACGATCCGGTGTTTTACTGTTCTCTTTTTGCAGATGTTTCATTGTCTCCAATCCGAGAGGAGTAGCAGCATTATCTATGCCCAGAAGATTGGCAGAGAAGTTCAGCATTATAGTTCCCAGGGCAGGATGATCTTTGGGCAGAGAGGGGAACAACACTCTAAAGAAAGGATATGTCCCTTTAGCCAAAGCAGAGACCATCCCGCTCTTTTCTCCTACTTTCAGGAGTCCCATCCAGAGCGTAAGTATTCCGGACAAGCCGAGAGCGAGTTCAAATGCTGTGGTCGCACTGCTAAAAAGAGCTTTAGATACCTCATTCAGAGTCTCTATATCGCCCGTAAATACCAGCTTGACAAGGCAGACAATCAGAGCAAGGACGAAAAAACCGATCCAAATATAGTTCAGAATCATTCTCTATATCGCCTTACGGGATTAACTCAGAAGTGTAGTGTGAACTCGTCGGCATCTTCCAGAGCAGGAAATTTCTTGCGTAGATCGCTTACCTGTCTCTTGTCTATACGTCCTAATAGTATGCCTATCTCTCCTTTGTTCAGCTTTTTCACCAACGAAAGTTTTGGGTCTATTATCCGGCTATCCCCGCTATATACCTGTCGGTAGTTGTCTACTCCCACACGATTACAAGCCAAAACATAGCAGAGATTCTCAGATGCTCTTGCTCTTAGAAGGGCTTTCCATGGAGAACGACGCGCTTGAGGCCAGCTTGCTGCACAGATTATTGCATCATAATCATGCTTTTTGGTCCATCGACACCATACCGGAAAGCGAAGATCATAACAGATAATCGGGAACAGTTTCCACCCTTTATACTCTACCAACAAGCGTTCAGAGCCGGAAGAAAAGTGTTTGGCTTCTCCTCCCGGGCCGAAAAGGTGCATCTTGTCATAGTATAGAGTCTCTCCGTTGGGATATACCCACACCCCTCTATTGGTACGGACATCATTCTCTATATGTATCATGGAGCCGAAGATAGCGGTGTCGTAGTGTTGCGCTTTTTGCTTCATCCACTCCAGACTTTCGTAAAACCATTCGGACTCGATCTTTTCGTCTCCGGTTACATATCCCGTATTCCATATTTCCGGCAGTATGATAAGATCGATGGGATCATCCTCTATCGGTTCGAGATCTTTGAGTAGAATATCTATGACATGGGCATTTTCAGACGGGTTGAGATGTTCCAAAGACATCTGTATAATGGCTACATTGAGTTCTTCCTGTGGTTCCCCTTTGTATGTGATAGGTTTCATAAAAGTTTCCGATGTTATCTGTTTGAATGAGTGCATTTAATATTCCGAAAAATATTCCGGGACACGAGCCATATTTTTATTGTAGCGAGAGTGGATATAGGCAATATCCTGCTCGGCATTACCTGTCGGATTGAATATCTCAAATATCCCCACCTCTTTCTGTGCGTAGTCTATTTTGGCAAGCTCTATGGGGACACCTGCTTTCAGTGCCATGTAGTAGAATCCGGTTTTCCACTTTGCCACTTTCGAGCGAGTACCTTCCGGTGTTACTCCCAAGTGAAATCGCTCTGCTTTGCGTATGGTCTCTGCCACCTGATCTACCAGTGACATTTTATGTTTTCTATCTATTGGAATACCGCCCATTGCACGGAAAATATGTCCTAAAGGAAATACAAACCACTCTTTTTTCATCATAAAATGGCTTCCAACACCGGTAAAATTATGGTAGAGTTTCCCGATGATAAAATCAATATTGCTGGTATGCGGAGCTACACAGATCACACTTTTCAGAGGACGTGATTCCGGTACAAGAGCTTTCCATCCCAGCCACTTCAGGAGTGTTTGTGCTATTCGCTGTTTTAATGTCTTTCTTTTCTTTTGGGTCATATATTCTGTATTCCTAATTTCATTTTGCTCTTGCCGGGAAACCGTACCGAAGTCCGGTGTACCAGTAAACGCATATTGATTGCTTTGATAGCCGGGAGAGCTTCTTGCAGCGATGTTATCTCCGTTAGATCTTTCTCTTTCGTAGAAGAGGGGGTGTAGTCATGCCTAAGCCAGATCGGATGAATGCCGATGCGTAAAGCTCCTTCGATGTCAGTCTCCCAAGCATCTCCTATCATAACTACCTCGTCAGGCTTGCAACCTACCAACGAAAGTGCTTTTGCAAAGATCTGCTTAAAGGGTTTACTCACTCCTACATCTTCAGAAAGTACTACATGATCCACGTAAGGGGTAAGTCCGGCTTTTGCAAGCTTATTGTGTTGAACTTCTATAAATCCATTGCTTACTATCACAACGGGATAGCTGTGATGAAGTTCTTTCATCACCTCCACAGCATGAGGTATAAGTGCTTCTTTGTTATTTGCAATAGCAAAGTACTCATTATGGATCTCCATATAGGTTTCATCGCTATACTCGTACAGCGGAGAAAGGACATAACGAAGGCGATCTATTTTCAACACATCTTTGCTAATCTCTTTCCGTGCATACCTCCCCCATAGCAGATCGTTATAAGGGAGATAAACCTCGTAGAATTTCTCGAATGAGGGATACAAATCTCCGGGTTTACCACCCCAACCATACTTATGAAAAAGCTCCTCTAAAGCCTCTCTATTGTTTTGCTTTGTTGCCCAAAGAGTATCGTCTAAATCTATGAAAACTGCTTTTATCATAACTGCAAAGATATGAAAAGACGGACAAACTCTCCGATTTGTCCGCTTTCCATACCTTATATAATAGGGGATCAGAATCCTGAAAGATTCATATCCTTAGGGTATCTTACTTTGAAGCTCACCCGAAGTTTCTTCGTAGAGTTACCGGATAGATTCAGTTTCCATGTCAATATTCCTGTTTCTGCATCCAGTTCGGCTCCGCTTTGTTCAAGGAGTTCTACCTTAATATTGTTCGCCGTGCTTACCGGTATTCTATCTTTCACTTCTATCTCGGCACTCTCTCTCTTATTATTCACGATAGAGATTTCATACGTGCGAGTCTCCTCTTTTTCCGATGAGAAGAATTTTGTACCGCTCTTATCCGAAATCTGTTTGCGAGAAACACTCAGGCGGGTATCCTCTCCAAGGGTGAGATCCAATCCGTCTTCAAACTTTGCCGGATCTATATGAGTCTCGCTTACCTGCATACCTTGCATGATCACTGTTGCCGGTGCTACGACCAGTCCACTCTTACCCAAATCTTTGATATGAGCCATAAGGAAAGCCCGGCTATCACCTTCAGGATAAGCGAAGTAGCGGTAGGAGGCTTTGATGCGCTCGCTGTTTAGAACTATCAGATGGTCTCTGTTGTTGCTATAAATATCATAAGGCGTACTTACGACAAAGCTCTGATTCATCATATTGGACACAGACTGCGCTCCCACATCATACTCCGCATAGGAGATCTCTTCGGCAACAGCATTGTATGCTATCGTTCGAGCAGACTTTTCCATAGATTCCAGCCTCATGTGATTCGGATTTTCCAAGCGGATAAACCATGGGTGTACGGATGGTGCATTCACACGCTTTGTCGGTCTTGCGTCTACAAGTGTCAGGTTTACGCCTTTCCAGTTGATACCGCTGCCTTGTCTCACATTTGCTCTAAGCGACATCTCCACCGGTTCTTTCTCGGATGCAACACGCAGCATATACGATGGGCTCCAAGAAGCAGAGCGAGTCAGGTACTCGATATTCAGCTTCACGTTCTGAGCTACATTGCTTGAGACGCGCACCACTATGGCACTCTTGCTGCTGTTACTCTTATTCTCTGTCTCGTCTTCTTGGGTATTGCCTTTAAGGGTACTCAGTTCTGCTTTCAGTGCAGCTATCTCTTTCTCCAACTTTTTCACTTCAAGGCTCAGTTGGATACGCTGTGAGGTGTAGAAAGAGAGGAGCTCGCGAAACTGTGCGACATTCGTTGCTCCTTTGTTACCAACAAACTCATTTCCGTCCATCATCTCTATTGCCTTGCTCTTTGTCTCTTTTTCGATGATGGCTTTTTCAAGTTTCTGTTCCAGTGTTGCCACTTTTTCGGCAAAAACTTTTCCTTCCGGTGTATTGACGTCAATGTTAGAAGGCCATTTGTATTCTGAAACAAACTCCGATGATAACACCATCAATCCCGAAGCATTGGTCAATACTCTTAAGGTGGAGATGTCCATCACATTGGATACTTGGCCTATTACTATTTCAGACGCACCTTTAGGGACGGAAGTGGAGACATGGTGCTTCATCTCGGCACCTGTTCTATATACTTTGGCTTGTTGCAGTTGGGCTGCGGTGTAGATAGGGCTCTGTGCAAACAGACTTGCCACACCCGATAGAAGCAGAACGGATACTGCTATAATGCTTTTGTATTTCATCATATCTTAAAGTTATCAAAAGGTTAGACATTCATGTAGTAGTAACAAAGTTAATCATTTGATCAAGATACTCACCATTTATACTTTATATCCATCTATTTTTAAGAAAAATACTACCTTTGAACTCTATGTAATACAGACAAAAAGCTTTGACATGAAAAAGCAAATCATCACCATACTAACGCTGTTTGTTCTGCTTTTTACATCCGTATCGGCGCAGAATAAGACCTCCTTATCCCAAATTTCGGGCACGGTCACGGACAGCCGGAATGCCCCTATCCCTTACGCGGAAGTATTTGTAGGAGAAGTCAGAGACGGCGAAGAGAAGATCCTGCAACGTACACATACGGATCTTTCTGCGCGTTTCTCGCTCTCGATGGCTCCGGGAAACTATTTTTTCGGCGTCAGTCATTTGGGCTATAAACTCTATGTCTCCAAGATAACTCTGCTTCCGAACCAAGATCTGGATATGGGGAAGATCACCCTTCAAGAAGATCCCACAGAGCTGCAAACCGTTGTGGTACAAGGCAGATCCATGACCGTAAGAAGTACTCAAACCGGATTCAAGGTTGATGTAACGAAGATACGGGAGGAGAGAAACAATGCTCTGGATCTGCTGGCAGGGCTTCCCAATATATTTGTGCGTGGAGAGGAGCTGTTCATTCCAGGAAAGAAGCAGATCATACTCAAGATTGGCAATGTTGTTCAGCGTGCAACACCGGAGAGCCTGCCACGTATATTGAAAGGCTACGATGCCCGACTCATAAAAAGCGTGGAGGTTCTTATGCAACCCCCTTTGAAGTATGACAAGGACGGCAACACGGCTATGATTATTCTATCCATGGAGTCAGAGTTTCTGAACTATGTCGGGGGAGTGGTTGGAACGGAGATTATGACGGGAGAGATGCAGAACTCTCGTTATGGAGGATATGCTTCTGCTTTTCTCAATCTGGGTAGATTTTCTTTCGCCGTAAGTCCTTATTCTAACCGGAGCGAGACCGAATTTTTTGAGAATGCGGTCTATTATCATCCCAAGTCCTTACACAGCATCAACAATCCAAGTACCGGAGAGCGACGCAATGCGGGTCTCAATCTGAACTTACAGTACGATTACAGCAGCTTGGGCAACATAGGTCTTCATGCCGAGCTTAAACGCACCGGAGTGGAAAATGTTTTCGAGAGTACCGAGCTTTTTCGTAACAGAGAGACGCTCCATACAGACTCCACTCTGAACAACCATAACATTTACAGAGATACCGTGCCGAAGTATGCCGTAGCCGCCTATTGGGAGCACACACTGTCTCCCAAGGGAGCAAAGATCTGGGCTGATCTCTCCTATTACAGCTATACCGAAAGCAGAGAAACGGACTTCGGAAGCAAAATATCCTATACACCTGCTTCGCCCGACCCCGGAAATCCCTCTTTTATAAGCAGAGTGCAGTCGCCCTACTTCGGTTACAGAGACTTGGACAGGGTCAAAACATCCGGAATTGCCTCCAACATAGACCTCTCCATACCGCTTCTCCCGGACAACAAGTGGGTATTGGATGCCGGTTTTGGTGCGCAGATCTCCACAACCGACAACCGCAGATCTCATGCCCATGCCTATTGGAAGCCTGCGAACAACCCATTAGCACCCTACTATCCTTATGCCGATCTGGACAAGTCTGACGCAGAAGAGCAGAGGCAGAAAGCTCTTTTTTCAGTCGTGGAGCGCATCTACTCTCCCTACTTTAGCACCACGTTTGCCGTGAGCGATGAGGTTCTCTTGCGTCTTGGAGCCAAACTTCCCTACACCTCTACGGCAACGTCTCTCGATAATGCCGGCTACAAAGAGGGGAAAGGACGGATGCATCTCCTCCCTTCTGCATATATCGTCTATACACCATCCCGGAGACACAAGTTTTACTACACGCTCAACTCCGATATACAACGTCCGCAGTTTGACAATCTGAACCCGTTCGAGTGGAAGACTACTACGTTCTCCGTCCTCTTTGGCAATCCCGATCTTAAACCGCAAACCGCTTATCGGATGGACTTGGGCTATACATTCAGAGGCGTGCTCTCTCTTGCCGCACAGGCTCAATGGGAACGAGATATCATTGCATCCGTTACCCGTATAAAGGATGCTGTGATCTACAAAACTCCGATGAATGCCCAGCAGAGTCGCTTCTTGGCTCTAAAAGGCTCTTACTACTTCGATAAATTTTCGTGGATGACCGCATCTTTGGATGCCTATTATGGTGGCACGCTCTACACAAGCCATCTGCCCGAACTCCAAAAGAGCAAACAGAGCGTGAAGTGGGGCGTGGACGGATATCTCAACTTCGTCTTCAACAAATCGAGAACCTTTACGGGATTTCTTTCCGGCTCTTATATGGGCAAGAGATCCACCGTGATAGCAGATATTGATCCGGAATATGAGTTGAGCTGCGGAGTTACGGCATTCTTTTTCAACAGAGCTTTGTCTGTCTCCATTGCCGGTCTCGAACTGCTCAATTCGAGTTACAGCGGTACTGCTTATGTGGGAGATACAAAGTTTGAGTTTGATAACAACTACTCTTTTCCCACGCTCTACCTCTCTGTTTCCTATAAGTTTGGAAAAGCCAAAGAGAGCTCTCCCGGAAGAAAGCTCAGCCATAAGGCTGTGGAACAACGTTTTTAGCGAAGAGGCAGATATTTTTACTACTTTTGCCGGAGCATGAAGCCGTTCGGATACCATACGATCTATGCCATAGATGTTCTGCGTCGATTCAGATACAGAGCCGGGCATGGCGTACACTCTCCCTTGGCATTTACTCTTGTCGGCAGTGTCTCGTCCTGCTCCATACCCTTTTATGCTTTTGATGAGATAGCGGAGAGTCTGCCGGAAGATACGCCTGAGAGAGAGGTGCGAGTAGGGCAGTTTCTGTTTCGTCTTCTGGCTCATGCTCCGAAAGGAGAGGTTTTTTACCTCACGGACAATGCCTCCACCGGAATGCCTCTATGGGGAAAGCGTGCAGCCCCCGACAGCATACACACTGAAGTGAAGCGTCCCGAAGAGATAGCACCGACCGCTTCTCCGCTGCTGGTTTATGCGCCCATCCCCTCTCTTGCTGCGGATCTTCTTGAGACCAACGAGGGATTGCTGCGCAGAAGAGAAGCGTCTATTCATCGTCCCATGCTCCTTATCGACGGCATCCGTCGTAACAAAGAGGAGTATCGGATATGGAGAGAGTGTCTCAGGAAGCGGATCTCTCACTGCATTGTCCTGGATCTCTACCATTGCGCATTGGTCATTGGCGGACACCGAGCGGAAACACAGCTTTTTCGAGGCTATCTGAATCTGACCTGAAACCGGATTTTCTCCCTGTCTAAATATAGAAAACTCTCTTTTGAGAGCCTCTGTTTTGGAGCTCTTGAAAGGGAGTTTTTATATAAAAATGGAGCGTCGGTCGGAGGGCGAAAAAGCTCTTTTCGGATCGCTCTTTCTGCTCCGGATTTTTGTCTGATCCTTGCAATCTTTTTGTAATCAGAATCTTATGGAAAATCGCGAATTTGGAAAAATTTTTTTCTCAGTCCATTTCATGGGGCTTTTTCGCGTTAATTGGTGTGAATTTTAACGCCTAAACCTGTAAACGTTTACTAATAAAGAAATTTTCCTTTTCAGGTGCTTTTTAGGGTAAAAATACATAATGTTTTGATAATGAGTACTCTAACGATTTTGGCTAAATGCTTTAATCGAATCCGGTAAACATATTAAATGAAATCGGTAAACGTGTTCGTTGAAAAATTAAACACGTTAAGCCGAAACAATATGCTCGTTTACTGTTTTGGATGAACAGGTATCGGAATTTGTGTTAATAAAACAGCCCGAATTTAACAATTCTCTCGTGCTCTGAAAACTACCCCTCCGATCAAAATAGAGAACAAGAAAAAAGGGAGCATTTTTCGGGGCGGAATGTATAAAAATCTCTTTTGAAAAGAGGCGCGGTATGGGGAGAAAAAGGGGATAAAAAGAGTAAAAGAGAAGAGCAGTAAAAGTATCTCATATCTTAAAAAAAATCAATTTCTTCGGCAAATGTGGCAGAGATAAATGCAATTTCTTGTATGTTTGCACTGTGAAACCTTTCCACAGCTTAGAACCTGTAGCGCATCACATCGACAGAATAATGAGAAAACATATCTTAATTACCTTACTTTTAGCTGCTTCTCTCTTCTCTTTTTCCTTATACGGACAGGAAGTTTACGATGTGGAAGATGTCCCCAATGTTCATCTTCAAGATAAAGATCTGTATGTCAGCGATCCGTTGGAGACGATGTCCTCATCTATGAGAGAGCGCCTCAATGCTGCCATTGCAAAAGTAATGAAGGAAAGAGACGTTGAGATAGCTGTCGTGGTGATACCGCGGATAGATACTTCAAAGTATCCGTCCGAAAGAGATTTTGCAAACAAGCTGTTCAATACCTGGAAGATTGGGAACAAAGAGACCGATAGAGGATTGCTGATGGTTTATATCACCGATAAAAGCCAGAGGAGTATCACCTTCGAGGTGGGGTACGGATTGGAAGCCGACCTCCCGGACGGACTCTGTTATCTCATTCAGCAAGAGGCTATGATTCCTCTACTGAAAGAGGGCAACACAGCCGAAGGGCTTATTGCCGGTGTGGAAGAGGTGGATAAGGTCTTTGGCGGGGAGTCGTCTCTGAAAAAAGAGTACGAGGAGTCTGCCGGAGATGACTGGATCGGAGAGGTTATGATGTGGGCTTTTATTGTCATTTTACTGCTTGTCGGAGGGGTTCTTCTTTATGGTATGAGCATCGAATTGGTACTTCGAGAGATGAAAAAATCTGTTCACGATCCTTACCTTACGATGGTCAAGCTCAGAGAGTCGCCATTTTACTTCTCCACAATAGTTTGGAGCACTATTTTGTGTTGTTCTATTCCGGCTCTGATTGTAATGGTGGTATGGTTTTGGGTCATTAAGATCCGCTTCAGAAGGACTTTCGTCTGTGAGGCTTGCGGAAAAGCAGGAACAACCAGGTATGTAGGCAATTCCGTTCCGAAAGAACCCTCTGCTGCCTCTTCGGGAATAAAGATACACGAGTTCAGGTGTACCGCTTGCGGACACAATCATATAGAGCAAACCGCCATCAGACTCTCGGATAAAAAACTCTTTGGAGGAGGGTATCGGGACGGAGTGGTGGATTACCGCAGGCAGATTTCTGCTGTTAGAAGCTCTTATAGAGATGGTTGGGGCGGAGGCGGAAGCTCAAGCAGTGGAGGCTCTTGGGGGGGCGGCAGCTCCGGTGGAGGTGGTGCTTCGAGCAGATTTTAAGTTGGGACATAAAATATTAACTTCTAAAATCATAATGAAAAATGAGACGTTCAATTTACATCTTTATTGTTGGCATACTGCTCTGTTTGGCTATGCCTCTGTGTGCTAATGGTCAGATCCTTCGCGGAAACAGCAATGAGCAGATCGGAAGTATCAGTCCAAGCGGAGAGATAAGAAGTAAAAACGGAGCCTATGCAGGGAAGATTGCTTCCGACGGGAATATCTATGATCGTAGCAATAAGCAGATTGGCAAGATAGGGTCTGACGGAACAGTGAGAGATCGCAGTGGATCCAATATAGGGAGGATCAACTCTGACGGTACAGTGAGAGACTCCGGAAACAGATATTTGGGCAAGATAGAGTCGGATGGTACTGTACGCAACAGTAGCAACTCCAGCATTGGTCGTGCATCGGGAGTGAAGAAAGAGTGGGCTGCGGTCGCTTTCTTCTTTTTCTCGTTCTAAGGAGACCATATTAGTGTAGCACAGAAGTAAAACGGAAACAGATATGCTAAAGAGATACATTGGCTTGGCTATCGTATTTTTATTGATAGCATCCTGCGGTAAGGCCAATAAGAGTAATGAATCCGAGCAAACGACTCAAGAAGAGGTCGTGAAGGGGGATTCTACTGAAGTCTATACGGAAGAAGATCATACTTCTACCGATGAATACATGGTAACCATGGCGGTTGGGAGCGATGACGGAAAGCAGTTCATTGCACAGAATAACGGTAAAGGTTCTTCGTTCTTTAAGCATTTTACCCACTCGATATATGAGGGTAAAACTTATCCGATACGCTTCGTCAAAATGAAACGGCAGCATCCGGGAGATAACGGAAGGGAAACGACCCAGAACTTCTACTATATGAGTGGAGCTTTGTTCGAGACTACAAAAAACTTCATAAAGGTAGATGAGTACGAGTGGGTCTATGCTCTGCTTTGTAATGATGCTTTCATGAGAGACTTTGAGCTGGTTAATGTGAAAACAGAAGAGCGAGAAGGATCTTCTTCATTGGCTGAAGTGCGGGAAGATTTGACTTCTGCCGAAAGAAAGGTAAAGAACGTATTTGAAGAAGAGTACGAACGCCGCATCAAAGGAATCTCCTGCTATCAATCCATTCGGGAGAAAGGAATTTACTTTTATGCGATGCAGTTTGAAGTGGAAATGGGACAAGCACTCGGCGTCATTGCAATAGAGACCCCCGATGGCTTCGCTGTCTTGGAAGAACACAGATCTTACGATGAAGTCTCTACTTGGCGTGTGGATGATGAAGGATGCTACTATCCTAAATATGTAGTAGAATGTTTCTTGAAAAGAAGCGATAATACCCTTGTCTTTCTTCTGAAGGATGGTGGTGCTGAGGGGACAAACTTTGATATGTGGACCATAGAAGGAGATGAAATTGTCCCATACGTTTTGAATAAAAAAAACGCAGATCCGAACCGCTCAAAAGCCAATGAGGATGAGGAGGAGCAGGAAAATAGAGCTTCTTGGAGCTTCTATACTGCTCCATTATAACCACTAAAAGTTTTTAACAATAAAAATATTATGCTTATGACAACTCTTTTTTTATCCATAGCCTTAGTGCTTCTAAATCCTTTTGTACAGGATAACAACAATGAGGGAAACTCTTCCAATGCGGAACGTAATGCCCGAAAGGCGCAGACAGAACGAGTAGTATCTGACATAAAAGTCTCGATGGAGGGGACAATAGACCATAATACCTACACGGAAGGACAACGTGCATCTGTTACTTTCAGCAGATTTCCTCGAACAGTGGAGGAGTTTCAAAAGGTTAGAGAGGTGCTCGCAGTAGAACCTCATGGTGCCGTTGCTCTCCAGATCATGGCATACGAAATGTACCGGAGAAACCCGGAAATAGGATTGGAGTGCATACGTTTGAACAACACACTATCCAACTCAGGGAAAAACAGTAGTGCCGTAAGGCAGTTGGACCAAATCTTTAGCAAGGACAACTCTTCACGTCCTTATCAGATGGCAGCCTACCTAAAGGGCGCAACACACGAGAATGGGTACAACCCCACAGAGCCTTATACCGTAGAAGTAACGGTAGATAAGGGACGTAGATATGGCTATTCCAACGACTATCAAACCACTGTTCTCTATCTTTATGTGCTTACAAAAGGTAAGAGCAGTCCGGATGTCCTCTATGTTCTTAAGACCAAGAAGCCCGATGAAACGAGCGAACGTGGAAAGTATTTCATCGTAAACAATTCGCCCGGACTCTATTCTCGTGTTCGTGAGATCTCTTTTGATGCAACATTTAACGGACTGAAGTAGTAAAAGATGCTTATGATACATAGAATAACATACATTTTTATGCTCCTCCTTTTGGTTTCAAGCTGTGGCAAAAAGGCAGGAAACGGATCCGATAATGAGGGCGGAATAGATAGTGTAATGGTGTCTCACGATACGAAGGTTTCGGTACTGAAAGAGCTGTATTACTCTGAAGATATTACAACTCCTCCTACGGACAGAGTGTTGGAGATGAAAAATGCTCTCCTTTCCAATATGGACAAACTTATACCAACGGATGCAATCCATTGTCTTTACTTCTTGGAAGGGTGTGTCGAAGGAGAGCTGTTCTCTGTTTCTGAACGTGAAGCTTCTTTTCTTGAAGCTTATTCCAATGCAATGTATGATCAGAAAGAGAATGGAATAGCACCTCAAGACTCTATCTTGCAAAAGGAGAAGCATTACAAAGAGATGGGGCTGGAGATTGTCTATACCGGAGAAGGCAACTATGAGATCTCTGCCGGTGAGAAGTTCTATGAGGAGATCGTGAAACATCTGCCCGAAGAATACCGGGAGATTTGGTCTCTTTCATTGAAGTCGAGAACCTTTTTCAACGATGCCGGAGTCATGGTCTCATGGAAAGAGCTTGGAGAACTTCTCGCAAAGTATGAGGCTTACGCCACCAAAAATAAAGATCTCTTTGAAGTGATTGTTACCATGAGCAGAAGTTATGCTCTTGTTCAGGCTGCTTACATTTATGGTTTGGATAATAGTCCTATTACAGAATTTGAGAACAATGGACAGTTGAACCCGGAGGTGAAAGCAGAATACGAACGTTTTGTTGGCAGCTATCCCGATAGTCCGACAGCGAGTTTGGTACGTATATTACTTGCCGAACCGAAAATCACGGAAGAGACTTTTGAAAAGGTTAAAAAGGCAAGACAGGAACTGACTTACCCTCTTCTTACCGCGGATATGATGCAGTACAATGAAGAGTAAACGGCACAGCTTGTCGGGCGAATAATCTAAATAATTTACCTTGAAACGATAATGGTATGAAGAAATTGACTTTTACACTATCACTTTTGCTCGTTCTGCTGACCGGCTGTTCCGGAGCAGGCAAAAAGAAGATCGAGCTACCTCCTCTTGAAGATGGACAGACAATCTGTCTTGAAAACGAAGACGTGCGTCTTTTGGATCATGAAACCGATAATACATTCTATATTGTAGTACAATCCAAATACAAGGACGGAAAGAGTTTTGAGACTCCGGAGGGTACAATATTTGAGACCATCATGGGAAATTCTCTTGTCGTAAGTCAGGGAACAGGCAATATCCGAACTCTTTTGGTCTATAATCTTCAAACAGGAGAGGAGAAAGCAAGAATAGAAAATTTCTTTAGTGGAATTGCCCCTGTACCGGAAGGAGATTCGGCAATGACATTCTATATCTACAATGAAGATACTGCAGGGATGGCATGGGACGCTTCCTTGGAAGAGTGGATACTGTATGGAGATCTTGAAGAAGGTATGCAGAATGCTACAATAGAAGAGGCAAAACGCTCTTGTGAAGAACATCTGTTTCCCGGTCTATGCATTGTCCCGCTACAAAAACACCGAATGGATTTGGCATCTTGCACTGTAACTTCATTGAAAGAGTATCGCTGGAACTATTCGGAATAATCTTAAAAGTCTCTTTTACAGCTTTTATAATATCTCTCAAGCGTATCGGAATACCACTCCGATACGCTTGATTTTTTTTGATCAATGTGGTACACCTCTCTCTTTGTCGATGTGTTTTGATGGATCTGATCCGTCTCGAGCAAAAGAGGAGCAGTCATAACTTTAAGTCGGATAGGAGAAGAGAGACTGCGATGAATTGTAAAGTATCTGTATTCTCCTTGAAAATGTGTAACTTTGGCGTCTAAAAAGAACAACAGAAGCAGAGACGGCATAGTGAACGAAATGGAACAAAAGCAGCAGCTCCCGGAGATATTTTGCTCAAGAGTCTGTTCTGTAACCGATGGCTTCGGGCAAGATAAAGGTCTTGCTCTTATTGAGGCTATTCTCCATAAGCCTTCTCCTGTTTCCGTGAGACTGCATAGAAGCAAAGGTGTGGCTCTATCTTCTACGGAGGATATACGTAGAGTGCCGTGGTGTTCCGATAACGCTTTTTATCTTGAATCTCGTCCGGTCTTTACGGCAGACCCGTGGTGGCACTCCGGTGCATACTATGTTCAGGAGGCCGGAAGCATGATGCTGAATCAGTACATCGGACACATCAAGCCGGTTAGCGGTGTCGTGGTGGATCTTTGTGCCGCTCCGGGAGGGAAAAGCTCTCTGCTTAGGGATGCGCTTCCTGCCGATACGCTTCTTATCTCGAACGAATGGGATGCTTCTCGTGTTCAGGTTCTGAAAGAAAACATGACCCGTCTCGGACATGAGAATGTAATCATCACTCATGGAAGTGTCCCAGCTTTGGCAGATTCGGGGATAGTGGCAGATGCAGTTGTCGTAGATGCTCCATGCAGTGGGGAAGGGATGTTTCGGAAAGAGCCGGAGAGTGTATCTCAATGGAGTCTGCAACTTATATCTCATTGCTCGGAACTGCAACGGGAGATTGTAGATGCTGCCTGGAAGATGCTCCGAGAGGGTGGAGTATTGATTTACAGTACTTGTACGTACAACAGGGAAGAGAATGAACAGATGCTCTCACACCTTTTATCCGAGTATGATGCTGAGGTTTTAGAACCTTTTGAGCCCCATTCAGCAAGTGGAATCTTCACTTCCGGTGATGGCATTTATAGGGCTTTACCGTCTGAAACAGACTCTGAGGGATTCAGCATCTTTGCGGTTAGAAAATGTGGAGGAACAGAACAAAACAACTCTTTTTCCAAGGCTAAGAAAGGAGTCGTAACTCTTCGACACCCGAAAGTGGAAGTGGAAAAAGCAACATCCATACCGTTAGATCTGATTTGGGAAATACCTTCAGGTGAGATTTTTGCCCTGCCTTTGACTTCCGCCCCAATCCTTCAACAGCTTCATTCAAGAAGCAAAAGTCGGATCGTTCAAGCAGGAATACCTGTTGCGGAGTTCAAGGGTAAGGATCTTATCCCTCAGCACTCATGGGCACTATCTTCTCGCTTGTCTCATCCTTATCCTATGGTAGATATAGGAGAGGAACAGGCATTGGACTATCTTAAAAGAGAGAATATCTCCGTAGATGCTCCTAAAGGAATAGTGCTTCTTACCTATAAAGGTCTTCCTTTGGGCTGGATAAAGCAGTTGGGTAACCGTGCCAACTCTCTTCTGCCAAAAGGGATGGCTATTTTTAATAAGTCTCTACAACCGGACGCTTGGAAGTGGAGCAATTTTTTAGTAAAGCTGTAATGAAGAGTATCATAATGCAATATCCGGGCGTTGATGCAAGGTGGAGAGTGTGGCTCTTGGCTGTATCTTTTCTGCTTTTGCTCTCTTTCCCCTCCTTGATGAAAGCACAGACAGAGGAGTCTGTGAGTGGAGAGCTCTCTGCCATTCCGAGATATGAGATCTCTGTGATCACCGTATCCCCAAGTCCCGAAACTCCTTATACACTTTACGGACACACTGCGGTAAGAGTGATAGACCATATTGTCGGAACGGATGCGGTGTATAACTACGGTGTCTTTGACTTCAATGAACCCAATTTTACGCTCAACTTTATTCAGGGGAAGCCGGAATATTGGGTGGATAAAAGGAGTTACGGCGATTTTTTCTACGAATATACCTACTTCAACAGAGGTTTTAGTCAGCAGATCTTGAACCTTACAGACACTGAAGCAGAGCTTATTGTGGCAGCTTTGGAAGAGAATATCTTGCCTGAAAATTGTCGGTATCTCTACAACTTCATTTTTGATAACTGTGCCAATAGACCCATGATGCTGTTCGAGTCAGTATTGGGAAAGATAGAGCTGGTTCCATTAAAAAATAATGGAACCTTTAGAGAGTGGATAGAGGAGTGTACTAAAAATAACTCTTGGCAGATTTTTGGAATCAATCTTGCACTTGGTGCAGGTACGGATAGTTACCCTGATACTTTAGCAGATCGCTTTTTGCCGGTAATGGTAGAAGAAACTCTTAGAAACGGGAGGTGGATGGATCGTGGAGAGAAACCTCTTATCGTTCGGGAGGAAGTCCTTTTTACTCCCGATCCATTGTTTCAAAATGCCACCCCGAAGACGTGGACAGATATCGTTACACCCACTGCTCTCTTCTCTTTGCTGTTGCTTCTGCATCTTGTTATTCTTGTGGTAAGCTATCGTAAAAACTCTTTTACGGTGGTGAAAAGTGTAGAAACTCTCTTGCTTATCGTTGCCGGTATAGCTGGTTGTGTTATTTGGTATATCTCTTTGTTATCAAATCATCCGTTTACTTTTCCCAACTACAATATGCTTCTGTTGCATCCGTTCCATTTTATAACCGTTTGGATGATTTGGAAAAAGGATAACGGCTCACAACTTGTTCGGAGGTGGACTATTCTCCTTGCCGGTCTCATCCTTCTCTGCATACTTATCACTCTCCTCCTTAGAGTACAATCTCTATCCGTTCCCATATATTTATTGGCATTTCTGTTGCTTTTGTGCTACTCTCACAGAGAATTGGCACAGAATATGCGGAGACTATACAAGAAAGCAAAAGCATAGATTACTACCGGAATGAAGAAAGCAATAGTTCCTCTCATAGCCTTTTTGACGCTTTGTCAGGCACAGGCACAAGTCTCGCTGCCTCGCTTAGTTGTCTGGCTTACAGTAGAAGATCTCCGAACAGATTATTTGGAAACTCTTCTACCGGAAATGCGTGAGGATGGTTTGACAAAGCTGATCAAAGGAGGGGTCTATTACCAACAGTTGAAGTCTCCCCTTGCTGAAAGCAATGTCTTAAGTGCTATGGCTATGCTTCAGACCGGGCATACTCCGGCGGATCATCACATAACACATCGCTATCCGACTACTATTGTCGGCAACGGAAGAGAGCGTAGCAGATCTGTCTTTTACGATGATAAATATATCGGATATGCAACCAATGACAAACTCTCGCCATTAGCTCTGAATGTCTCCACGCTTGGGGACAAACTGAAAGAGAATTGGAGTGGAAAGAGTCTTGTCTATGCTGTCGGCATTCAGCCGGAAGAAGCACTTGTAATGGGCGGAAGGCGAGCAGATGCTTCCTATTGGCTGGATGGCAATTCCGGAAAATGGGCTTCCACAACCTACTATAAGCCGGCCTCTCATGCGGTTCAGAATGCCGTAGATCAGTACAACAACGGGACATCATCCCTGAATAGCAGGCTTTCCGGACTCAAATGGGAGTTGCTCTACAACGCTTATCCCACAACATACAGACATCTTCCGGCGAAGAATAAGAGAGGAGAGATCAAGCTCTCTGTCGGTTTCGGATCGGATGTGGATGCTGTCCGGAGATTCAAAGCATCTCCCATGATCAATGAGGAGATTGCAATGCTGACCAATGTTATACTGCGAAGTAGTGAATTGGGAGCAGATGAAATTCCCGATCTGCTCAATGTCCAACTCTCTGTTGCACACGATCACGAAGAAAATCCTCTCCTTGCCACACAGGACGCATACTTCCGTTTGGATAAGGCAGTTGCCGACATCCTAAGGGCGGTCGAGTATAAGCTGGGTTACCATAAAGATCAGGTGGTTTATATGCTTTCGGGTACCGGAGTGGCAAGAGACAGAGAGAGCCTCAGACATTCCGTAGGAACATTCTTCACAGACCGTTGCAAGACACTCCTTAACCTCTATCTCAACCCGAAGTATGGGCGTGCAGAATGGGTTTTGGATGTATCCGACAGGGGTGAGGTCTATCTTAATCTGCAAGCGGCAAAGCAGTACAATGTTTCAGTAAAAGATTTGGAAGAAGATGCCGCAGACTTTTTGAGAGAGTTTTCGGGCATTAAAGATGTCGTTACATCCACGCAGATAAAAAACGGACAGCTCTCTTCCCGTCAATCTTATCTCTATCACCACTCCGTATCAAAGAACAGACCGCAGCTGTTATACTCCCTTTTGCAAGGATGGGCATGCGGTACGGAAAATGGCAGACAGCGCAATGCGTCGGATCACGAAAGGGTTACAGCCGTTGCCTCTCCGCTCATTTTAGTATGGAGAGATATTAAGACACCGGAAGTTATAGGCGATGCCATTTCTACCCTGTCCGTCTCTTCTGTTTTGGCTTATGTGCTCCGCATAAGACCTCCGAATGCCGAACCGGACATTCCCAAGCAGATACCACTATTATTACACACGAACAAAAAAGAAAAATAACAAAAACATAATATTCAATGGCACTGGTAAACATATTGTCCAAGATATTCGGCAACAAAGCACAACGGGACAGAAAAGAGATAGAGCCCTATGTAAAGCAGATTCTTGAAGCGCACAAGGGGATGGAGAAGCTATCCCATGATGAGCTGCGAGCCATTTCGCAGGAGATGATGAACGATCTGCAAGCACATGTGGCAGCAGAAAGAGCAGAGATAGAAGCTCTTAAAGCAAAGATCGAGGAGCTTGAAATAGATGCTCGGAAAGAGGCATGGGAAAAGGTGGATAAGATTAACGATACCATCCTGTCCAAGCTGGAAGATAAGCTTAATGAGCTTCTTCCCAAAGCTTTTGCCCTCATGAAAGAGACAGCAACTCGCTTTACACGCAATGAAGAGATTGTTGTAACGGCAACCGATTTTGATAGAGATCTTGCCGTATCGCACGATTTTATTCACATAGAAGGAGACAAAGCAATCTATCTGAACCGCTGGATCGCCGGTGGAAACGAGATTGTCTGGGACATGATTCACTACGATGTACAGCTCTTTGGCGGTGTCGTTCTTCATAAAGGTAAGATTGCCGAGATGGCTACGGGGGAAGGAAAGACACTTGTAGCTACCTTGCCGGTCTTCTTGAATGCACTTACCCACAACGGGGTGCACGTTGTTACCGTGAACGACTACCTCTCCAAGCGTGACTCGGAGTGGATGGGCCCTCTGTATATGTTCCACGGACTTTCGGTGGACTGTATCGACAAGCATGAGCCTAACTCTGCCGCCAGAAAGCGTGCCTATAACTGCGACATCACATTTGGTACCAATAACGAGTTTGGTTTCGACTATTTGAGAGATAACATGGCTTCTTCGCCTGACGACTTGGTGCAACGCATGCACAACTACGCTATTGTCGACGAGGTGGACTCCGTTCTCATTGACGATGCACGTACTCCTCTCATCATCTCCGGACCGATAGAGTCTTCCGGCGATAAGCTCTTTGAAGAGTACAGAGGCTTTGTAGAAGCTATCGTGGAAGCGCAAAAGAAGTTGGCTTCAGAGCTTTTGTTGGAAGCAAAACAGAAGATCAAGAGCGAAGACAAGAAGGTACAGGAAGAGGGTTTTCTACTGCTTTATCGCAGCTTTAAGGCACTTCCGAGAAACAAACCTCTCATCAAGTTCCTTAGCGAAGAGGGCATAAAGGCGGGCATGATCAAGACCGAAGAGTTTTACATGCAGGACAACAACCGTCAGATGTATATCGTTACTGATCCGCTTTACTTTGTTATAGATGAGAAAAACAGCCAGATAGACCTTACCGACAAGGGGTTGGATTTCCTTGCAAAGCTTACGGGAGATGCGCAGTTCTTCGTCCTTCCGGATATTGCATCGCAGATGTCGGAACTGGAAAACCTTGCCTTGACGGAAGAGGAAAAGAGTCAGAGAAAAGACGAACTGCTATCCAACTTCTCCGTGCAGGGTGAAAGAGTACACACGCTGAACCAGTTGATGAAAGCATATACCCTGTTCGAGAAAGACGACCAATACGTCGTGATGGAGAACAAAGTGCTTATCGTGGACGAGCAGACAGGGCGTATCATGGATGGTCGTCGCTACTCGGATGGCCTTCATCAGGCGATAGAAGCAAAAGAGCGAGTGCGTGTAGAGTCTGCATCACAGACTATGGCAACTATCACTCTTCAAAACTACTTCCGTATGTATAAGAAGCTGGCGGGTATGACCGGTACAGCAGAAACAGAAGCGGCAGAGTTCTGGGATATCTACAAGCTGGATGTGGTGGTGATACCAACCAATAGACCCATCCTCCGAAACGATATGAACGACCGTGTTTACAAGACCGATCGTGCCAAGTATAACGCTGTGATAGAAGAGATCGTAGGGCTTGTGGATAAGGGTCGTCCCGTACTTGTGGGTACGACATCGGTAGAAATCTCCGAGCTTCTCAGCCGTATGCTCACGCTTCGTAAGATTCAGCACAATGTTCTCAACGCCAAGCTGCACCAGAAAGAAGCGGAAATCGTTGCGCTTGCAGGGCAGAAAGGTACCGTAACCATCGCTACCAACATGGCGGGTCGTGGTACCGACATCAAGCTCTCACCCGAAGTAAAAGCTGCCGGAGGTCTGGCCATCATCGGTACGGAAAGGCATGAGAGCCGTCGTGTAGACCGTCAGCTCAGAGGACGTGCAGGTCGTCAGGGAGACCCCGGCTCATCTATCTTCTTCGTTTCACTGCAAGACAAGCTCATGCGTCTGTTTGCATCCGAGCGTTTGGCTCCGATGATGGACAAGCTCGGCTTCGGTGAAGATGATGTATTGGAGAGTGGCTACCTTTCCAAAGCTGTGGAAAACGCACAGAAGAAGGTCGAAGAGAACAACTTCGGTATCCGTAAACACCTTCTGGAATACGATGATGTGAAGAACTCTCAACGTAAGGTGATCTACACCCGAAGACATCACGCACTTTTGGGAGAGCGTATCACTCTGGATGTGATGAACACCATAAACCAGTGTGCCGACGCCATTGGCGAGCAGTTTGCCGGTAGCGGACGTTACGAAGACTTCACTGTGGAGGTGCTTCGAGTGTTTGCCATCCAAAGTCCTATTACCGAAGAGCAGTTCAAGAAAGCCTCTCCGCTCGAGATCGGAGACTATCTGACAGATGCCGCATTGGAGGCTCTTAAGAGAAGATCGGAGAAGATAAAGTCCGATACCTACCCTGTTATTCATCGTGTATTCGAGGAACAGGGACACGCCATACGCACTGTTCACGTACCTATATCGGATGGAAAGAGCGTGTATAACGTGCCTGTCGATCTTGCGGAAGCAGATTCCACACAATGTCAGGCTATCGTTAAGGCATTCCAAAAGACCATTCTGCTCTATACGATAGACGAGGCTTGGAAAGAACACTTGCGTGAAATGGACGAGCTCCAACGTGCCGTAAGAAACGCATCGTACGAGAATAAAGATCCTCTTGTCATCTTCAAAGTGGAGGCATACGAGCTTTTCAAGACCATGGTAGAGGATATGAACAAGAAAGCCACCGCCATCATCATGCGTGGTAAGCTGCCTATCCCTCCGCAGGAAGAGGGACAGCCGGAGGGTGCAGCCGCACTGAGACAAGCTCCGGATAGAGATATGCCGAAGCCTCGCACCCGCTACACCGAGCACAAAGATGATGTACAGCAGGCGCAGGATGCCCAAAGAGAAGCCGGAATGGCAGCATCTGCGGCAGGACGTGAACGTGTTCAACCTTATGTCGCACCGGAGCGTATCGGTCGCAACGATCCTTGTCCTTGCGGTAGCGGTAAGAAGTTCAAACAATGCCACGGACGCAACTTGTAATCGTTTAAGCAACGATACAGCTTCCCCGGCTAAGGGATGCTTGAAATCCATAAAGCGGAAGCCCGATATTTCAGATCGGGCTTCCGCTTTTTTATCTCCTTTTTGCCACTTTTTCGGAAGCAAAACAGAGAGGCTTTCCAATCGTCATTTTTATATATTCCATCCCGAAAAATGCTCACTTTTTTTCTGCTCTCTATTTTGATCGTAGGGGTCGTTTTCAGAGCACGACCGGATTGTTAAATTCACCCCATTTTATTAACACGATTTTTGATATAGGTTCACCCAAAATGCTAAACAAGCATATTCTTTCGGCTTAACGTGTTTAATTTTTCAGTAAACACGTTTACCGATTTCGCTTAACACGTTTACCGGATTCGATTAACGTGTTTAGCCAAAATCATTAAATCGCTAACAATCAGCTATCTACTCATTTTCACCCTAAAATGCACCTAAAAAGGCAGATTTCTTTATTAGGAAAAGTTCACAGAAGTGCGCGTTAAAATTCACACCAATTAACGCGAAAAAGCCCCATGAAACGGACTGAGAAAAAATTTTTCCCGAATTCGAGCTGATTTATAATGCTCTTATTGTGAGCTGGTTACTCTATCAATCTTCTTTTTTCTCCGTTTCTTCGAGAGAAAACAGACCCTTTTGGGGAGAAATCTCAGAGCTTCGTTTTTATATAAAAGTACCTCTCGTGAGTGGGAGATTTCAGGGTGAAAAAAGGAGACTTTTGGGTAAAAGCCGGAAGAGAATCTTATCAAAATCATCCTGCCGTTACGGGATAGAATCCTCTTTGAATAATACCATGCAAATCGGCTAAAAATTGCTATTTTTGTCTCTTACTTAATATGTGTGGCAGGGAATGCTCCTTCCGCTTTTAATCTTTACGTTATAAACGACATGATTCTATCCTTTTTTCGCCATCCTGAGGGAGATGTTTATGCGCTCAGACACCGAGACGCTTTCAGTGCCGAACAGATATCAAGCCTCGAATGGCTGTTCGGAGGTGCCAAGTATTTGCAGGAAAAGTCGGTTGCCGGACCCTTTATAGGACCAAGACCGGAGCTTATCACCCCTTGGAGCACGAATGCAATAGAGGTGCTTCAGAACATGAACCTTTCGGGCGTCGATCGTATAGAGCGATTCACTCCGGGCGCAAAAGACTTTGATCCTCTTTTGAGCAGCTGCTATGAAAGATTGGATGAGGAGCTGTTCCGTGTGGATTGCGAGCCTGAACCGATACACTACATCGAAGACATCGAGGCTTATAACGAACAGGAGGGGCTGGCTTTGAGCGAAGAGGAGATCGTCTATCTTAAAGGCGTTGTAGAGCAGCTTGGCAGACCGTTATCAGATTCCGAGCTGTTCGGATTCTCACAAGTCAATTCCGAGCATTGCCGTCACAAAATATTCGGAGGTCGTTTCGTGGTGGATGGCGAAGAGAAAGAGATGTCTCTCTTTTCCATGATAAAGGAGACCTCCAAGCAGAATCCAAACAATCTTGTCTCTGCTTACAAAGACAACGTAGCATTCAACCGTGGTCCGAAAGCCATGCAGTTTGCTCCCGAAAAAGCGGATCGCGCTTCTCTTTTCAAGACTAAAGAGATAGAGACCGTACTTTCTCTCAAGGCAGAGACACACAATTTCCCTACAACCGTAGAGCCTTTCAATGGTGCGGCAACAGGGTCGGGAGGAGAGATTAGAGACCGTCTCGCCGGCGGACGTGCCAGTCTTCCGCTTGCAGGAACAGCGGTCTACATGACCTCTTATACCCGTCATCCGCAGAGCCGTCACGGTTGGGAAAAGAATATAGCAGAGCGTAAGTGGCTTTATCATAGCCCTTCACATATTTTGAGCAGAGCATCGGACGGAGCTTCCGACTTTGGAAACAAGTTCGGACAGCCGCTTATCTGCGGATCCGTTCTCACCTTCGAGCATGAAGAGCAAGGGCAACCCTCTTATGGTTATGACAAAGTGATCATGCTCGCCGGAGGTATCGGCTTTGCCAATAAACGCGATGCCCTCAAGGGAGAACCGAAGCCGGGCGAGAGCGTTGTGGTGATGGGCGGAGACAACTATCGTGTCGGTATGGGCGGTGGAGCGGTATCCAGCGTGGACACCGGACACTATGTCGGAGCCATCGAACTGAATGCAGTGCAACGCTCCAATCCCGAAATGCAAAAGCGTGTAGCCAATGTCGTGCGTGCAATGGCAGAGGCAGACTCCAATCCTATAGTATCTATCCACGACCATGGAGCCGGCGGACACCTCAACTGTCTATCCGAACTGGTCGAACAGACCGGAGGTAAAATCAACGTGGACAGGCTTCCCGTTGGAGATCCTACACTTTCGGCGAAAGAGATCATCGGTAATGAGAGTCAGGAACGTATGGGTCTTTTGGTCGGCAAGGAGGATATAGCAGAGATGAAGAAGATAGCAGAGCGCGAGCGTGCTCCTTTCTATGTCGTGGGCGAAACGACCAATGACATGGCGTTCATCTTTGAAAAGGATAATGGCGAATGCCCTATCGACCTGATGCTTGAACATATGTTCGGCTCTGCACCCAAGACCGTGATGACGGATAACAGCGTAGAGCGCAAGTATGCCAACGCTTCTTACGATGAGAAGAAGTTCATGGAGTATCTGCCGGAAGTATTGGCTATGGAAGCGGTAGGATGTAAAGACTTCCTTACAAATAAAGTGGAC
Organism: Porphyromonas canoris; assembly: GCF_000765975.1. Taxonomy (NCBI): domain Bacteria; kingdom Pseudomonadati; phylum Bacteroidota; class Bacteroidia; order Bacteroidales; family Porphyromonadaceae; genus Porphyromonas; species Porphyromonas canoris. The sequence goes on along the minus strand of NZ_JQZX01000006.1, from coordinate 38,073 downwards.
CGCTCGGTTTCGGGTAAAGTGGCTATGCAGCAGTGCATGGGCGAGCTGCAGTTGCCGTTGGCGGATCTCGGAGCCATGGCTATCGACTTCAAAGGAAAGGCAGGAGTGGCAACATCAATAGGTCATGCACCTCAAGTGGCACTTATCGACTCCCGGAAAGGCTCTGAAATGGCTATCGCCGAAGCCTTGACCAACATCGTGGGAGCACCTCTGAGGGACGGGCTATCCTCTATCTCTCTTTCTGCCAACTGGATGTGGCCCTGTAAGCATCCGGGAGAAGATGCACGCTTATACAATGCAGTGGAGGCTTGTGCCGAGTTGGCAATAGATTTGGGCATCAATATCCCTACCGGTAAGGATTCTCTCTCCATGACCCAAAAGTATCCCGACGGTAAGCAGGTACTCTCTCCGGGAACGGTTATTATCTCTGCCGCCGGTGAGGTGACGGATGTAAGAAAGATAGTCTCTCCGGTTATACAAAATGGTAAAAAGGACTCTTCCATACTCTATATAGACTTCTCGTTTGCTCCGTTGGCGTTGGGCGGTTCTGCTTTCTATCAGTCGCTGAACGCTCTTGGTACGGATGCACCGGAAGTGGGATCCGCAGAATATTTTGCGGATGCCTTTGAAGCAGTGCAGTCGCTCGTGAAAAAAGGTCTCATAGATGCCATTCACGATATTTCTGCAGGTGGTATCGTTACAACATTACTGGAGATGTTGTTTGCCAATAGCAAGGGCGGGCTTAAGGTTAATCTCACTCAGCCCGAAGGATGCGATGCCATAACCAGACTGTTTGCCGAGAATCCAGGTGTCGTTGTACAGGTTTCGGATCTTGCAAAAGTGGCTTCGATCCTGGATGAAGCAGGTGTGGCATACGAAAAGATAGGCTCTCTGATAGAAGATAGAAAGCTCGAAATCTCTGTCGGTAAGGCATTCTCCGCTTCAATTCCTGTGGATGAGATGCGAGCTGCATGGTTTGCCCCATCGTTCAGTATGGAAACACTTCAAAGCTCTAAGGCGGAAGCCGAGTCGAGAGCACGCAATCTGGGCTTCCAACCGTTGAAATATAAATTCGGTTCAAACTTTAAGGGAACATTCGATAGTCTCGGTATCGTTCCGGACAGAGAGAATAAAGCCTCCGGCATACGTGCTGCCATCGTGAGAGATAAAGGTACCAACGGAGAGCGCGAGATGGCTTATGCCCTCTATACTGCCGGCTTCGATGTTAAAGATATACACATGACAGACCTCACCTCAGGACGTGAAACGCTGGAAGATATAGATTTCCTTGTGTTCTGCGGAGGCTTCTCCAATTCGGATGTGTTCGGTTCGGCTAAAGGCTGGGCAGCAGGATTTCTTCACAATCCGCTTGCAAAAAAAGCTCTTGATGCCTTCTACGCCAGAGAAAATACCCTTAGCTTGGGTATCTGTAACGGCTGTCAGCTGATGGCGGAACTGGGTGTACTTTATCCGTCTCATACGGAAAAGCACCGGATGGAGCACAATCGCTCCGGACGTTTTGAGTCTTCATTCGTGAGCGTAGACATTCCGGAGAATAAGAGTGTTATGTTCGGCTCTCTCTCCGGCAGCTCTATCCCTGTCTGGGTAGCGCATGGAGAGGGACGTTTTGCCCTGTCTCTGCCGGTGAGCGAATACAACGTAGTGGCACAGTACAGCTATGCCGAGTATCCCGGTAACCCTAACGGTTCGGATCATAATATCGCTGCGCTGGCGTCTCCATGCGGAAGACACCTCGCGATGATGCCTCACCCCGAAAGATGTGTCTTCCCTTGGCAAGCGGCAGACTACATTGGCGAAGGATATGGAGCAGATGTAACACCTTGGATGGAAGCGTTTGTCAATGCTTATAACTGGATCAAGGATAGAAAATAAAGAGTCATGACATACGATATAGCCATTATTGGAGGTGGCCCTGCCGGCTCTAATGCTGCGGAGTATGCCGCTCGAAACGGTCTTCGTGTGCTTCTTTTTGAGAAGAAGCACTACGGAGGAACGTGTCTGAATGAAGGATGTATCCCATCGAAGATCCTGCTTCACACGGCGCATCTTTATCATTCGTTGAAGAGTGCAAAGGTGCATGCGCTGGAGATAGATGCACTTTCCGTGAACATGAAAGCTCTTCAGAGGCGCAAGAAGTCTTATGTGAAAGATTTCGGAGCAGGTATCGAGGAGTTTTACAAAGAGATGGGCGTGGAGCAGTGCTTTGGTCACGCCTACATAGATAGCCGTCTCAAGGATGGAACGTTTGTGATCGGAGTAAAAGGCAAAAAGGAACGCTACCAAGCTCGTAAGGTGATGTTGGCTACCGGATCCCGTAACTCTGTCCCGACTTTTGAGGGTATAGAGACCTGCCCATACTGGACAAGCAGCGATGTGCTCATGCTCGAAGAACTTCCCAAGTCTGTTTCCATTGTGGGCGGAGGCACTATCGCGGTCGAGATGGCTTCGTTCTTCGTAAACATGGGCGTGAAGACCACACTTATCCAACGCTCTCCTCATCTTCTCAAAGAGATGGATAAAGATATTCGTACCGCTGTCGAAGAAGAGCTTGTACGGCATGGAGTAAAGCTCTATACCGGAACCAAGCTGAAGAAGTTTCAGGGTCATACCATCACATTCGAGCATCAAGGCAGGCAGAAGAACGTTACTTCTGATGCCACTCTTATAGCCATGGGCAGAAGTGCAAATGTGGAAGAGCTTGGTTTGGAAGAGCTTCGTCTGAAGTACAAGAAAGGTTATATCCTTGTGGACAAGCACTTGGAGACCTCTCTCAAAGGGCTTTACGCTTGTGGAGACATCAACGGACTTTCTCTCTTGGCGCATTCGGCACGTAGAGAAGCCCAAGTAGCCATCAATCATATCCTGAACATCAAAGACGGCATGAGCTATAAGGATATTCCTCAAGTGGTTTACACTCATGCCGAAGCCTCCGGAGTGGGAATGACAGAGCAGGATACCATCGGGCGAAAAGGGTACAACATCCACAAAGTGCCCATTGCATACGCCGGTCGTCATCTTATAGAGTTTGGGGAGAACGAAGGTTTTTGCAAGATCATCACTTATGGCAAGAGAGAACGTATCGTCGGAGGGCATATCTTCGGGCATCTCTCTTCCGAGTACATCACGCCTGTTGCCATGGCGGTCTCTTTAGGACTTACGTTGGATCAGCTTACCCGTATTCCGTTTCCGCATCCTACCGTAGCGGAGGTTGTGCATCATGCTATCTTCCCTCACACTTATTCCAAGCAGTGAGTAGGGAAAAGGTAAGCGCAGAGAGAGCAGGTTCTCTTTACGATGGCGGTTGAAAGCATCGTAGAGCAGCTCCAACTCCTCCCAAGATATAGGATGATATTATAAATATAGTCTCATATTCGGGCAGAATGAGGGTGTTTTTCTCTCATTTTGCCCGAATTTTTATATAAAAGTGCCACTTGAAAAAAGTGCCTCCAAAGGCTCTCTTTTCTCTGTTTTTCTGCCAAGCGTTGAAGCTCTATTTTATAATATCCTTGTATTTAGGTTGTTATGAGAAATCGCGAATTTGGAAAAATTTTTTTCTCAGTCCATTTCATGGGCGTTTTTTCGCGTTAATAGGTGTGAATTTTAACACCTATTTCTGTGAACGTTTCCTAATAAAGAAATCTGCCTTTTTAGGCACATTTTAGGGTAAAAATACATAGATATTTGATTGTTAGGGTTTTAATGGTTTTGGCTAAACACGTTAACCGAATCCGGTAAACGTGTTTAATGAAATCGGTAAACGTGTTCATTGAAAAATTAAACACGTTAAGCCGAAAGAATANATCCGGTAAACGTGTTTAATGAAATCGGTAAACGTGTTCATTGAAAAATTAAACACGTTAAGCCGAAAGAATATGCTCGTTTACTGTTTTTGCTTAGCAGGTATCGGAAATTGTGTTAATAAAATAGCCTGAATTTAACAGTTCGGTCATGCTCTGAAAACACTGCCTCTGATCAAAATAGAGAGCGGAAAAATAGGAGGAGGCGAAGGGATGGAATATATAAAAATAAAAGAATCGTCCCCTCTCCCCAACGAGAGCCGTGTCCGAAACTCCCTATTTTTTCTTAACTTTGAAGAGATAAACCATTATAGAAGGAGGAAGTAATGTTACAGTCTATGACCGGTTTTGGTAAGGGAACAAGCCAAAACGATGGTGTGAAAATCTCAGTAGAAATAAGAACGCTCAACTCTAAGCAGCTCGATCTTTCCGTTCGTATGCCGAACTTATTGAGAGAGTTTGAGATAGAGTTGCGTAAAGAGGTTGCCGCACAGGTAGTAAGAGGAAAGGTAGAGGTGGCTGTCTCGATGGAAGGACAGCAAAAGAAAGGATCTGCCACACTGAACAGAGAAGTGATACTTCAGTACTGGGAGGAGATCTCTGCCCTGTGTCAGGAGACCGGTATGCCCCATCCTCTGGATGTAACAGCTTCTATCATGCGTATGCCGGACGCTATTTCCGTCAATAACGAGACGGCTCCGGAGGAGACCGCATCTTATCGTGATACGCTCTTTGAGGCATTGGCTCTTGCCATAGAGGCGTTGCAGGCTTTCCGTACACAGGAAGGGGTGATGCTGGAGGGCGTTTTGCGTGGAAATATCGAGAATATTCGCCAACATTACGAAGGTATTTCTCTCTACGAAGAGCAGCGAGTAGCCGATATTCGTGTCCGACTCACGGAGTCGCTCGAAAAGCTGCAGAATGTCTCTTATGATGCCGGAAGGCTGGAGCAGGAGCTTATCTACTACGTCGAAAAGCTCGACATCACGGAGGAGAAGAAGAGATTGGAAAACCACTTGGCATACTTCCTGAAAACCATGGAAGAGCCTGCCGCAGGTAAGAAGCTCGGCTTTATAGCTCAGGAGATCGGTCGGGAGATCAACACGATGGGATCCAAGTCCAACCAAGCAGAGATGCAACAGATTGTTGTAAAGATGAAAGATGAGTTGGAACAGATCAAAGAGCAGGTTTTGAATGTTCTCTAAACAGAAAAGTATGGCAAAAAGAGGCAAAATAATCATCTTTTCTGCTCCGTCCGGAGCAGGTAAGTCCACCATTATATCGGCATTGAGAGAGAGAGGTATTCCGTTTGTTTTCTCTGTTTCTGCCACTTCTCGTCCTCCACGAGGCGAGGAGAAAGAGGGCGAGCACTACTATTTTCTGACCCCCGAAGAGTTTGAAGCCAAAATATCTGCCGGGGAGTTTCTCGAATATGAGGAGGTTTACAAAGGACGCTACTACGGTACGCTGCGCAGCGAAGTGGATAGAAAAGTGGCTGCCGGTCTTAATGTCGTTCTCGATATAGATGTAGTGGGCGCACTCAATGTGAAGAAAATCTACGGCGATGAAGCAAAGACCATCTTCATTATGCCGCCAAGCATAGAGGCTTTGGAGCAGCGACTCTCCGCAAGAGCCACAGATGAAGCGGACAAGATAGCCGAGCGCGTAGCCAAGGCAGAGTGGGAGATCGGGCATGCAGACCGCTTCGATGCCGTTGTTGTCAATGATGACCTCTCCACCGCTTGCAATGAAGCGGAAAAGATTTTCACTCGTTTCATAGCGTCATGAAGGATAAAACGGTACTTTTCCCCGGCTCTTTCAACCCGATGCACATGGGTCATCTTGCGCTGGCAAACTATGTTTGCGAGTGTATGGATGAGGTTAAGGAACTGTGGTTTATGGTATCGCCGCACAATCCGCTCAAGGAACAGAATCATCTGTTGCCCGATGAGCTGAGAAAGGCTTGGGTTGAGAGTGCCATAGCAGGCTATCCCCGATTCGGTTTATCACTCGTGGAGGACACACTGCCACGCCCCAGCTATACCCTGCATACCGTCAGGGCATTGAAGCAGAACCGTCCGGAGCGGTCGTTTGTGCTTCTTGTCGGTACGGATAATCTGGAACAACTCCCTCGTTGGTACGGAATATCGGATCTGCTTGCAGAGATTGAGATATGGGCTTATCCGCGTCCCGGATATACCGGGGAAGTACCTGCGGAGCTGAACCACCTTGCTCACAGAATCCGACTTATAGATGCTCCGATGATGGAGATCTCTTCGTCGTTTGTGCGAGAAAGCCTGCGCAAAGATCGGGTTATCCCATATTTCCTGCCGGCAACCATTTCCGAAGAGCTGTTTGAACAGGTTGTGTCATGGCTCAAGAGGGGATGACAGGAAAATTCCTAAGAGAAACCAACGAACTGGTAGAGGATTTTTACCTCCATTTGAGAGCGGAAAGGCAGCTCTCTCCAAATACATGCGACTCCTATCTTTCCGACCTTAAACATCTTTACGAATACGCACAATCCCTTTCTCTGAACCCGTTATCTCTCTCCTACGAAAATCTACAACACTTTCTTGCCACACTTTATGATCTTGGTATTCAGGTTCGTTCGATAGCTCGTATAGTGGCGGGAGTAAAGGCTTTTTACAGATTCCTTTTTCTGGAAGAGCTTATCACGGAAGATCCTACCGAGCTTTTGGAAGCTCCCAAGATAGGTATGCGTCTGCCCGAAGTGCTCACAACGGAGGAGATAGACCGTATGCTTGCCACCGTGGATCCGGAAGAAGATCCCTACGGACGGCGAAACCTCGCGATCATGGAGCTTTTGTACAGCTGCGGATTGCGGGTCTCGGAGCTGTGTGCACTCACTTTCTCGCAGCTTTTTCTGGAAGAAGGGTATCTCCGCATTCTGGGTAAAGGTTCCAAGGAGCGTCTCGTGCCTGTCTCTCCTTTAGGTATCTCACGTTTGGAAGAGTACTTGCAAAAAGATCGCTATGCACTTGAACCGAAAGCCGGATACAGGGATCATCTGTTCATCAGTCGCAACAGACAAGCACTCACAAGGCAGATGGTGTTTGTCATTGTCCGCAAGATAGCAGCTGCGGCAGATATTCAGAAACCGATCTCTCCGCATACTTTTCGCCACTCTTTCGCTACTCATCTTCTCGAAGGCGGTGCTCACCTGCAAGCCATTCAGGCAATGCTCGGACATGCCGATATCACTACGACCGAAATCTATACACACATCAGCCGGGAGTCTCTCCGTGAGGAAATTCTGCTGCATCACCCTATGAATAAGCAGAGATAGAAGAGGATGCCTGCTCTGCTTGGATTGAAAGAAAAATAGTAACTTTGTATGAGGTCTTGGTTTGCTCTTTTGCGTGGTACGGCAAGAGGCAAAAGCGGGACATACGAATGAGGAAGAATAGGTCATGATATCTCAACAGGAACTTCAACAAGTCAAGCAAAGATTCGGAATTATAGGCAACTGTGATGCTCTCAACAGAGCCATAGAGGTGGCTCTTCAGATTGCAAAGACGGATGTCTCCGTGCTTGTCGTGGGAGAAAGTGGTGTCGGGAAAGAGGTTTTTCCACAGATCATACACCAGAATAGCGCACGTAAGCATGGGACTTATATAGCAGTAAACTGCGGTGCAATACCGGAAGGAACGATAGACTCGGAGCTTTTCGGGCATAAGAAAGGCTCGTTTACGGATGCGGTTTCGGAGCGTAACGGCTACTTTGAAGTGGCTAACGGCGGTACGATCTTTCTGGATGAGGTGGGAGAGTTACCGATGCCGACACAAGCCCGTCTGCTAAGAGTGTTGGAGTCCGGAGAGTTTATGAAAGTGGGTTCTTCCGAAGTAAAACGAACCGATATCCGCGTTGTGGCGGCAACCAATGTAGAGTTGGACAAGGCGATAAAGAAGAAAAAGTTCAGACAGGATCTCTACTATCGTCTCGATACGGTTACTATCGAGCTTCCTCCTTTAAGGGATAGAGGGGAGGATATCCCGTTGCTATTCCGGAAATTTGCCTCAGACTTTGCAGACAAGTATCGTATGCCTCCCATCCGCTTGGACGAAGGAGCGCAACGAGCCATCATGCTCTACTCTTGGCCCGGGAACATTCGCGAGCTGCGCAATCTGGTAGAGCGCATCAGTGTGGTCTCTAATGAGAGGCAGATTACGAGAGATATGCTGCTCTCTTATCTGCCGTCCAATGCTCTTACGAGACTGCCTGCCGTGGTGGAGCAACACTCCAAGATGGAGGAACAGAACGGCTGGGATATACCTCCATTCGGGCAAGGGCATACGGGTAACAGCGAGATCCTCTATAAGATGCTTATAGACCTGAAGATGGAAGTGGCAGAACTCTCCCGGATGCTAAAGGACAGCATGGCAGGAGCAGCATCAGGTGGAATAAGCGGTATGCCTTCACACTCCGGTTATGCACATGTCTCTCAGGCTTTGCTCCCGACCAAATCTCCCTCGATGACTGTTCCGCAAAACAGCTTCCTCCATGAGGTGGAGGATGTAGAGGAGATACCGGAAGCGGAAACTCCTCCCACGCTGGATGAGATGGAGAGAGAGTATATCCTTCAAGTGCTCTCCAGAAACGGAGGAAACAGAAAGAAAAGTGCAGCAGACTTGAAGATTTCGGAACGAACACTTTATAGAAAACTCAAAGAACACCGGATAGAGTAATAGCCGGATAGAACAGGATATGAAACAGATAGCCGAAAAGAGGATTGTTTTCTCTCTCTTTATATTATTGATCTTGGTGGCTTCTTTTGCTGTGAGCAGCTGCATCCCCTCATATAAGCTGAGCGGAACAAGTATAGACTACACCAAGATAAAAAGTATCTCCATAAAGGATTTTGGAAATCTTGCTCCAACCGTTTATCCTCCTTTGGCAACAAGGTTTTCGGAAGAGCTTAGAGATCAGTTCCAAAAGCGAACCCGCCTCACGCAGAATAAGGACAGGGGAGACCTGGAGCTTGAAGGCGAAATAGTAGGATACGATCTTACGGCAGAGGCGATACAGGAAAACGCTTATGCAGCAAAGACACGTCTGACAATGAGAGTGAAAGTGCGCTACGTCAATAACAAAGAGGAGAAAAAGAGCTTTGAAAGAGAGTTTACGGCATACGCTTCATTTGACAGCGGACTCATGTTCAACGATGTGCAGGATGCGTTGGTGGATGACATCTCTAAAGATATTATCAATCAGATCTTCAATGCTACGGTGGAAGACTGGTAAGATAGAACGATTGATATGACCTTAGACCAACTCTACTCTCTACTCAGAAATCCGGAGGAGATACAGGCAGAACATATAGAAGACTTGTACTCTCTGTCTGCCACTTATCCGTATGCTACTCCTCTGCACATGTTGCTGCTGAAGGCTCTTTATAAATGTAAAGACCTTCGATTTGCATCCGAACTTCGGCGGAGAAGTATTCACATCTCCCGTCCGGAGCGACTCTTTTTTCTTTTGAAAGGACAAGAGTATGGCTTGACATGGTATGGCGAAGAGCCCCAAGCCCACGGCGATAAAAGTAAGAGCATTTCCGCCTCTCAAGATGAGACTTGGGATGTGATAACTTCTCTTATCCAAGAGACGGCTGCAGAGAGTAATCTTGCCGAAAGTCCGGTAGAACCACTGCCCTTATATGCGATACCGGAATATGACTTGTCCGCTCCCGCAGAACATCCGGTAGAGGAAAAGAGTGCGACTGAAAGCACCATCAAGAATGATGATGCCACTCTGCCCGAAGAAGATGAACTCCTTACGGAAACTCTGGCAAAACTATATATAAGACAAGGTAAATATGAGCAGGCGAAGAAGATAATTTCTTCTCTACGTTTGAAATATCCGCAAAAAAATAGTTACTTTGCAGAGCAAATTCGGTTTCTGAATAGATTAATAACAAATAATAGAACTTAAATGTACACATTCTTATCTATCTTAATAATTGTATTGGCTCTTTTGCTGATTGCTATTGTAACCATACAAGAGTCTAAAGGTGGTGGCTTGGCTGCCGGCTTTGCTTCAAACAATCAGATCATGGGTGTGCGCAAGACAACAGATTTCCTTGAAAAGGCGACATGGACTCTTGCCGGACTTTTGGTATTCTTCTCTATCATTGCAGCAAGATACGCTCCCACAACACAAAGTACAAGAGAAGTATCCGACATTGAAGAGATGGTAGAAAAGGCTCCTATGCCAATTCCTGCAGAAGCAACTCCTTTCAGTGCAACTCCTGAAGAGACAGCTACTCCGGCTACAGAGACTACAACACCGGGAGATACTGCTGTACAATAATAAGGATAGATTATAAAATAGAGATAGTGATGTAGCTACTCTTCGGAATAGCCATCTTTTTATAGCATCAAAGGATCTTCCCCGGTTTTTGATTCCGAGGGTGAGATCCTTTGTTCTTTTATTAAATAACAGACTGCATATGTCCGACAATATCAATAAGCGTAGAAGATTTATTCCCGAATTTGAACCTCAAGATGCAGTGCTGCTTTGCTGGCCTCATAAGAGTATGGATTGGAACTATATCTTTTCCGATATAGAGCACTGCTATGAGCAGATTGCCAAAGCTATTTTGAGATTTCAACCTTTGCTCATTGCCTGCATAGAGCCTACGGAAACCCTTCTCCGTCTTCAGGAGCTATCTTTCCCACACACGCTTCGGGTAATTACCGATATACCTTTGAATGATACATGGGCACGGGATACAGCTCCTTTATCTTTGATGGAAGATGGCAAGCCTCTGCTTCTTGACTTTGCTTTCAATGGCTGGGGCTTGAAGTATGGTTGGGATAAGGATAATGAGATCGCAGCCTCACTGCAGAAACATGGCGTGTTTGCCCCGAATGTCGTTTGTCGCAGAAAGAAAGATTTTGTCTGCGAAGGGGGGGCGGTAGAAACGGATGGATGCGGTACGCTGCTTACAACAAACTCTGTACAATACGAGCCCAACAGGAATAGCAAACTCTCCAAGCAGGAGATCCTTGATGTCTTGAAGGAGGAGTTTGGAGTGGAACAAGTGGTCTCTCTTTCTGTCGACGCAATGTCCGGAGATGATACAGATGGACATATAGATACATTGGCAAGATTTTGCAGTCCGGATACCATAGCTTATGTCGGTGCTCCTAAGGATAAGAGTGATATTCATTTCGATTCATTGGTGCGGATGGAGCAAGAACTTCAAGTCATGAGAAACACAAAGGGAGAGTCATATCGCTTGGTAAAGCTGCCTTTTGTCTCTCCTGTTTATGACCCTCTACGAGGAGAGAGACTGCCGGCTACGTATGCAAACTTTCTTTTGATCAATGGAGCGGTTTTACTTCCAATATACAACGTACCCGAAGATGAGGAAGCAATAGCGGTCATAAAAGAAACTTTCCCGGACAGGGAGGTGGTCGCAATAAACTGTTTCACTGTTGTGCGTCAGCACGGATCGTTGCATTGTATCACGATGCAGTTTCCTAAAGGTTTTGTTCAAAACATCTAAGATATGAAAGTAGCACTCATACAGCAGCACAATACTCCCGATAGAGAAGAGAACAAACAGCGTTTACGTGGTAAAATATTGGATGTCGCCCGGCAAGGAGCCGAGTTGGTTGTTTTGCAAGAACTGCATAATGGTCTTTACTTCTGCCAGGAAGAAGATGTGAACATCTTTGATCAGGCAGAACCTATACCGGGAGAATCGACCACATTCTACGGGGCTATTGCAAAAGAGGCAGGCGTTGTACTGGTAACCTCACTATTTGAAAAGCGTGCCACCGGACTCTATCACAACACTGCGGTAGTACATGAAAAGGATGGATCTATTGCCGGAATATACAGAAAGATGCACATTCCGGACGATCCGGCATACTACGAAAAGTTTTATTTCACACCCGGAGATCTTGGCTTTCATCCCATAGAAACCTCTGTGGGTAAGCTGGGTGTTTTGGTTTGTTGGGACCAGTGGTATCCGGAAGCTGCACGGCTTATGGCTTTGGCAGGAGCCGAAATGCTCATCTATCCAACGGCGATAGGCTGGGAAAGCACCGATATTCCACAAGAGAAAGATAGACAAAGAGAGGCATGGATTACCGTGCAGAGAGGTCATGCTGTTGCCAATGGACTTCCTGTGGTAGCAGTAAATAGAGTAGGCTATGAAGAAGATCCTTCCGGACGTACAAATGGTATAACATTTTGGGGATCTTCTTTTGTTGCCGGACCACAAGGAGAGCTTTTGGCAATGTTTTCCAGTACAGAAGAAGAGGTCAGAGTCGTTGATGTGGACTTACGCCGTTCAGAAAATGTCCGTCGTTGGTGGCCCTTCTTGAGAGATAGACGAATAGATGCTTTTGCAGACCTGTCATTGAGATATAGAGATAACAAAAGATTTTAGAGCAGACGTATGAATCTTCCGATAATAGAGAATGATCCTTGGCTTAAGCCTTATGCTGATATAATAAACAAGAGAAATCAGAACATAAAGAGTAAGAGAGAAGAGCTGACCTCTAACGTGTCCGGCTCACTTTCTCGCTTTGCTGACGGGTATTTATACTTCGGTCTTCACAGAGAGAAGACCGGTTGGGTTATCAGAGAGTGGGCACCCAATGCCACGGCTCTCTACCTCCTTTGTGATGGCAATAGCTGGAAGATAGAGGAGGCATTTAAGTTTCATCCGTTAGATCATGGTATATGGGAGCTTTCTCTTTCTTTGAATGCTCTCAAGCATGGAGATCATTTCAAACTCTTTGTAGAGTGGAACGGAGGTAGTGGCGAGCGCATACCTGCCTGGGCGAAGTATGTTGTCCAAATGCCGGATACTGCCATCTTTTCTGCGATGGTATGGGAACCGGAATCTCCTTTTACCTTTAAGTACGGCAGACCGACATCCAATCATCAACCACTCTTAATTTATGAGTGTCATGTCGGAATGGCTACCGAAGAAGAGAAGATAGGAACGTACAACGAGTTTAGAGAGAATGTCCTTCCGAAGATAGCCGAATCGGGCTATAATGCCATACAGTTGATGGCGATACACGAACACCCCTACTACGCCTCTTTTGGTTATCAGGTCTCCTCTTTTTTTGCTCCATCTTCCAAGTATGGCACGCCCGATGAGTTGAAAGCACTTATTGACGAAGCGCACCGATTGGGCATAAAAGTGATAATGGATATTGTTCACTCCCATGCCGTAGCCAATGAAGTGGACGGATTGGTTCGCTTCGACGGATCCGAAGAGCAGTATTTCTATCCTGGAGGAAAAGGAGAACACTCCGAGTGGGGAACGAAACTTTTCGATTATGGTAAGAATGAAGTCCTTCATTTCTTACTCTCCAACTGCAAGTATTGGCTGGAAGAGTTTCGCTTTGATGGTTTCCGCTTCGATGGCGTAACCTCTATGCTCTATCTGCACCATGGTATCGGAGCATCTTTCTGTACCTATGGAGACTATTACAACGATATGCAGGACGAAAATGCTCTTACCTATTTGGCTTTGGCAAATGAGCTTGTGCATGAAGTCTATCCCGAAGCTGTTACCATTGCAGAAGATGTCAGCGGTATGCCCGGTCTTGCTTTACCGGTGAAGAGTGGCGGATATGGCTTCGATTACAGAATGGCTCTTAATATCCCCGATTTCTGGATAAAGATCATCAAAGAGTATCCGGACGAACATTGGACACCGGGCTCTATCTGGTGGGAGTGTACCAACAGGAGAGGAGATGAGAAGACAATAAGCTATGCCGAAAGCCATGACCAGGCATTGGTAGGAGATAAGACTATCATCTTCCGCCTTATAGATGCCGATATGTACTGGCACATGGATAGGGCGGACTCCAATATGAATGTGGAGCGTGGTATCGCATTGCACAAGATGATACGTCTGGTTACCGCTACGACCATAAACGGAGGCTACCTGAACTTTATGGGAAATGAGTTCGGACACCCCGAATGGATAGACTTTCCCCGTGAAGGCAACGATTGGAGCTATAAGTATGCTCGTCGCCAATGGTCTCTTCGAGAGAACGGATTTCTAAGGTATCAACTTCTGGATGAGTTTGACAAGAAGATGATACACTTTATCTCCGGCATCAGAGACTTTGCTTCTCTTCCTCTAAACTCTATTTGGGAGCAGAATGAAGAGCAGGTATTGGCTTACACAAGAGGTGAGTATATGTTTGTTTATAACTTCAGTCCGTCCAATTCTTATACAGACTATAACATCATAGCCCCTTCCGGTGAGTACGAAGTCCTTTTCTCTTCCGATGACACAGCCTTTGGCGGCTACGATCGGATAGATAAAACAGTACATCACTTTACCGCTCCAGATGTCAGCTATACGATAGAGGGCAAGGGGATTTTGTCTTTATACTTGCCGGCTCGTACGGCTATGGTTCTTAGACGAATAGAGAAAAAATAGGTATATCAATATTATACAGCGCAGAAAGATGAAACTATTAGTCGCTTTTAATATGCTTAGAGAGGGCTGGGATGAGCTTCAACAACATTTTGAAGTCGTATTCCCTCCCGAAGGTAGAGACTTTACACACGATGAGATTGTAGAACAAGTGGCAGACTGTGATGTGCTCTGCTCGGTATTTGATATCCCCGTAGATAGAGAGATAATAGATGCCGGAAAGAAGCTCAAACTTATTTCCAACTACGCCGTAGGCTATAACAATATAGATATAGAGTATGCAGCATCTAAAGGGATTGCTGTTACCAACACTCCTCGGTCGGTAGTAGAACCCACTGCCGACCTTGCTCTCTCTTTGTTGTTGGATGCTACACGAAACATCTCTCGCTGGGATGCACTGATGCGGAAAGAGCAGCACGCCTTGAAGATTTCCCGTTTGACCAATCTTGGGACAGGCATCCATGGCAAAACGCTTGGCATTATCGGAATGGGTAATATCGGAAAAGCCTTTGCTCGCAGGGCACAAGCGTGTGGCATGAAGATTCTCTACAATAAGCGTACACGCTATACCGAAGCAGAAGAAGCCGGACTTGCATTTACTTATGCCTCCGTGGAGGAGGTCCTGCAGCAGGCAGATGTGGTCTCTCTTCACACTCCCTATTCCAAAGAGACGCATCACCTCATAGATGCTAAAGCATTAAAGATGATGAAGCCTACTGCTATTCTGATCAATACAGGCAGAGGAGCATTGGTGGACGAATCGGCTCTTGTGGAGGCTTTACGTAGTGGCACTATTGCCGCAGCCGGGTTGGATGTTTTTGAAAATAAAGATATTCCCTCATTGGAACTCTACTCTCTGCCCAATGTATCTCTTACTCCACACATTGGAACACAGACCGTGGATGCCCGTATGGAGATGCTCAAAGAGCTGTCCGATGCCGTTATCGGATTTTTCCATGGAGGACGAGAAGTGCCTCGCGTTGTATAGATCGCTGTGGACATCCTCAAATTATAACAACTCAGAACAACAATGGATATAACATCACTCATAGATACCGATAAAGTCATTTTAGGGATAGAGTCTTCCTGCGACGACACTTCTGTGGCAGTACTTAGAGGGGATACGATACTCTCTAACGTCATAGCCGGTCAGGCTGTACATCAGGCGTATGGAGGCGTAGTGCCCGAACTTGCCGGACGTGCTCACATGCAGAACATTGTACCGGTCGTCTCGGAAGCTATCAAGCGTGCCGGTATAGAGAAAGAAGATATAGACGTCATCGCTTATACGAGAGGTCCGGGACTTTTAGGCTCTCTCCATGTGGGCACTTCGTTTGCAAAAGGGATGGCAATGGGGCTTAAAATTCCTATGGTAGATGTCAATCACTTGCAAGCTCACGTTCTGGCGCACTATATCCAGACTCCCGACACTCGTGTAGCTGTTCCGGAGTTTCCTTTTCTCTGCCTTCTCGTCTCCGGGGGCAACTCTCAGATCATTTTGGTAGAGTCTCCCTCCAAGATGGATATTGTGGGCAAGACCATTGACGATGCAGCCGGAGAAGCATTCGATAAGTGTGCAAAGGTTATGGGACTCGGTTATCCCGGTGGGCCTGTCGTGGACAGGCTGGCAAAAGAGGGAGATCCAAAAAGATTTGCTTTTGCAAAGCCTCAGATCGCCGGACTCGATTACAGCTTCAGCGGACTCAAAACCTCTTTCCTCTATACACTGAGAGACGAGCTGGAAAAAGACCCTGACTTCATTGAGAAAAATAAAGAAGATCTCTGCGCATCACTTCAACACACCATCATAGAGATATTGATGCAGAAACTGGTTAAGGCTGCCAAGCAGTATGGAGTCAAGGAAGTGGCAGTAGCCGGAGGTGTTTCTGCCAACTCCGGTCTTCGTTCTGCATTTGTAGATTACGGTAAACGCTATGGCTGGAACATCTATATTCCTCCGTTTGCATACACTACGGACAACGCTGCGATGGTAGCCATGGCAGGTGCTTTTGCTTATAAAGCAGGAGAGCGAAGCGGTTTCGACTTGGAGCCTTACTCCAGAGTAAGCATTTAGATGAATACACTAAAACAGGTGCAAGAGATAGCACAACTTCTCTTGGAACGTGGTTGCACCCTGCGAGTAGCCGAGAGCTGTACCGGAGGGAATATCTCTCACCGCCTTACGGAAACAGATGGATCTTCTCTCTGGTTCGGTGGTGGCATGGTAACCTATACGCCTGAAACCAAAAGAGAATGGCTGTTGAGCGAATGGCGTGAAGAGTGGAGCAGCGATCTTGTAAGAGAGGATGTTGCTGTGGCTATGGCGCAGTCTCTATGGGAGAGAGGCTCTTCATCCTCCTCTCTCATAACGCTATCCACTACCGGAGTAGCCGGTGATTCTCCGTATTGTGGGCATCTGCCCGGAGAGATGTGGGTGGCAGCCGTAGTGTGTGGCGAGATACACACGCTGAAAGTAACCCTACCACCTCAAGAGAGCAGGCAGGAGCGCATCCAGGCTCTAACCGAAGCAGCTCTCAGCTTTTTACTCTCTTTGCTTGAGAGGAAGTAGCAGAGTCTTTCCAAAATCAGTGTATAAAAGTTGTTATAGAGCGGTCTAAAAAGATCGCTCTTCCTGTTTATTTTCTCTTCTGAACGAGTAAAAAAATAGAAAGCAAGGTTTGATTTGTAACAGACAAGGCTTGGTTTGTAGGAGTTAAGCTTTGATTTGTGAGAGTTAAGTTTTGATTTCTGTAAATCGAGCCTTGATTTACAGAACAGAATACGTTTAGAGCAAGTTTTTAATACTATCGTTTCTGTTTGGGAACGGATTAAGTTTCTTTTTGTTCTGCTTTCACTTCTCTTTTCGATGATAGACAGGAAGAGAAGCATGGAAGATGAGTTTTGTCGTTTTAGGTAAAGCGACAGTCGGACAGAGGAGGAAAGGGGGAGAAGGTGCTATTTTGAGATCTTTTGCCAAGAAGCTCTCTTTTTCAAAGGTCTTATTTTCAAGATTGACGGCTGACAGGTAGAGAGAGCCGGAGGAGTGTGCCAGGAGTGAGGGTCGGATGTGATCCGTCTCTCAATCGTGGTGATAGGGGAGACCTTTGATGATGGAGATCCAGCGATACACCTGCTCTGCAAGGAAGAGGCGTATCATTTGGTGGGAAAATGTGAGCTTGCTAAGAGAGATTTTTTCGTGTGCCACGGCATAAACTTCATCCGAAAATCCGTAAGGTCCGCCAATGATCAAGACCATTCTTTTATAGGATGATTGTATCTGTCCATCGAGCCAAACCGCCATTTCGGACGATGTTCGCTCCTTGCCTCTTTCATCCAAAAGGATTATTCTGTCCGATGTTTCGAGTTTGCTCAAAATCAGTTCGCCCTCTCTCTTTTTCTGCTCTTCGGGGTCGAGCGATTTCCTGTTTTTTATATCCGGAATGGCTATCTCTTCCACAGAGATATACCTTCCGGATCTTTTGTAGTATTCTTGTGTGGCAGACTCCAAACCTTTGTCGTCCGTCTTGCCGATGTAGAGGATGACGATCTTATTCACTCCGAAAAGATTTTGGAACCTACTCTTACGATGGTTGCGCCGTATTCGAGGGCGATCTTGTAGTCGTGGCTCATTCCCATGGAAAGCTCTTTGAATGTGGCAGGCAGCTCAAGTTCGTCGGCTTTTGCCTGTACCTCTTTCATGAGATCGGATACTTGTTTGAACTCCGAGCGTATCTGTGCTTCGTCGTCCGTATTGGTTGCCATGGTCATCACGCCTGCAAACTCGACATTCTTGTACTTCTGCCATGGCTTGGAGGCGATAAGGGCGCGAAACTCTTCCGGTGAGAGTCCGGATTTGGTCTCTTCCTGTGCGATATGGATCTGCAACAAGACACGGAGCGGAGCCGTGCGACCCACTGCCTGTCCTGCTCTCTTGTCTATCTCTTCCAGTAGCGACTCAGAGTCCACACTGTGGATCGTGTGGATGAAAGGCGCAATATACTTCACCTTGTTACGCTGCAACTGACCTATCAGATGCCATTCGATGTCTTTCGGTGCTACTTCGTACTTGGCTCTCAACTCCTGTACACGGTTCTCTCCGAACACTCTCTGACCGGCACTCTCATAGGCTGTCATGAGAGCCTCGACCGGATAATATTTTGAGACAGCCACCAGCGTGACACTCCGATCTTGCGGAAGTGTCTGCCGGATAGCTTCTATATTTTCTCGGATGCTCATGCGTTACCTCTAAGGATGTCCATTATCATGGTTTCACTGACGGCGGCAAGCTCGTAGTCCATCATGCTTCCGCTCATTCCTTTGTGCAGTAGAGCTATGGCACCTTCTACGTCTGCTGCCTGCGAAAGCATATTGACGTACTTCTTCTTTTCTACTCCTGCTTTCTCGTCCAAAGAGATGAAGCCGACCTTCATCTTGTAAAACTTGTCGCCGTTCTCGTCTGTGAATATCTCGGCATACTTTACCTTCTTCACGCTGTCCACGATGAACGGACCACGCGGACCGAGTTCTTCGGCAAGTCTATTCTCTGCTTCGGTAAAGGAAAGAGCATCCAAAAGGTAGATTTCGGACACTTTCTTCATCTTTCCGTCCTGATTTTCTTCTTTCTCGTAGGTTACTTTACATTCAAACCAATTCATTTTCGTTGTTCTTTATATCTGTTATGCTATGTTACATTGATGTGTCTGTGCAAATTTTTCTACGGTTTCTCCGTCGTCGAAAGAGCCGATGCACTCTTTCAGTATGACGATATTCCGGGGAGGCATACCATGCTTGATGAGATCGCTCAGCGTGGTGAAGACACAATATTCGCCTGCTATGCCGCACACTTCGACAGAGGAAGAGGATCGGAGATATTCGGGCAGGCTCTCTCCGAATGCGCTATACTCATCTTTCTCTTGCAGCTTCCCTTTCTCCACAATAGTGATGCGAGGAGCAGCAGAACTGCCCTTTAGCTTGATGAGAGCCTGCATCAGCGGTTCGTATATAGCAGCTCCCACGCTCTGCTTGATGCAGTGCGGCGGCCACTCTCCGCCTTGAGCCACGAAGCTGCAGTGGTCTATCGGGTGAGCATCCACGGTAATTACGATCTGTTCCCACGCTTGGGTGGGAGCAAGAGCCTCTTTCTCTATCCGTTCCGTCAGCTTCAGCATTGCCGCTTCAGCTTTGGGTACAGCCAATGATCCCGATATGAAGTCTATTTGTGGATCTACGATCAATAGTGTTTTCATGTTCTGTGTCTGTTCTTTACGCATTGAGATTGTTGATGAGAGGGTTGGCGTACATCTCCAGAATGCGTTCTCTGAGAAATGCTTCATCCTTTTCTCCTCCCGATATCTCTATCTTCGCAATCTGTTCGGCGAAGTAACGCTCTATCTCTTCCAGATCTTTTTCTCCGTACATACTGCCTTGATACTTCTTTGTTCCGTTGAGAAGATCATAGGCGATGTAGTTTATTTCATAGAGTCTATATCTTTTGTGTATCCGCTTGTCTATCTCTTCTGCCCAGGCTTGAAGGGCTTCTTTCGTCGGGAGTCCGGTACTAAAGTCGCCCATCGGATCGCATACGGAAAGGTGTACACGCCCTTTCTTGCCTACGATACCCTGCTGCATGTTTTTGAGATCATCCATCTGGCTCTTCTTGTGATCCGGATTGATCTTTTTCTGTAACATCTCTTGCGCTTTGAGATAGTCGCATGGGTCGTACTCGTAAGAGAGCGATACGGGAACGATTTTCAACTCCCGGAGAGCGGTGTCGGTATCTTTGTCCGAACTCATCGTCAGCATTTTCAGCATGGCTGTCTGCGTCCGGTCGTTGGAGTCTTTGGCTCTACCCTCTCTTTGAGCTATCCATACCGGTTCGCCGGTCTCGGTAATGGTGTGGCGGATATAGGAAGAGAGCTTTTTGCTTTCGGCGAGCATCTCTCTGACGGATACCGCTCGTTTGACGATAAAAGAGTTGTTGATCCTGACGAGTTGCCTTATCCACTCCTTGATGAGAAGGTTATCGCCTATCGCGATTTGAGGGAACAGCTTGCCGTTCTGAAAGAGTAAGACGCTGAGGAAAGAGGCATCCAAGACAATGTCTCTATGGTTTGTGATAAAGGTGTAAGCCTTATCTCCCTCTATTTTACTCATGCCGGAAGCAGAGAGAGAAAAGCAACTTTTCTTGGCGATCTGCATTACGACCGGAAGAGAGATGTGTTTCTTGAAGTCGTAAATGGTTCGGATCCGCGGTTGCAACGCTTCCAAATCTTTTGCCGTATGCCCCGGCAGCATCAGAGGAATAAGGGCACGAAGCGTCTCATCCTGCAATAGCTGTGCAAATGCTTCCGGTATCTCTGTTTCGTTTAGCGGTCTTATGTCTTTGTAAAGATCGTTGGATATGTTGGTTGTTTCCATACTTTCAGTTTCGATTTTGTGTTGGTTGATCAGTGCGATAGTGTCTGCTCTATCGGGGCATATACTCAGGCGTTCAGGTTGTACAGGATGATCTCTTTCAAGACCTCTTTCATGGACAGTCCTGCAGCTTCTACCTGTTGCGGAATAAAGCTTGTGGGGGTCATGCCGGGCGTGGTATTGACTTCCACCAGATAGGGTGTGCCTTCGGGAGATATGAAGTAATCTATCCGGATGATGCCTTTTGCATTGAGAGTAGAATAGATGCGAACGGTCAGGTCTTGGATTAGAGCAAACTGTTCTGCCGGGATACGTGCCGGAGTGATCTCTTCAACCTGTCCGTTGTACTTCGCATCAAAGTCGAAAAACTCGTTTTTACTCACCACTTCGGTTACCGGAAGCACATGTATGCCATCGCTATCCTTGTAGCAGCCGCACGTTACTTCCGTGCCGGTCAGGAGCTGTTCGAGGATCACGTCTCCCCCTTCTGCGGTGGCATCCATTACGGCTTTTTCAAGCTCTTCTGCCTTTTTTACTTTGGTTGTAGCCACGCTGGAGCCTCCGGCATTCGGCTTTACGAACAGCGGAAGCCCAAGTCCTTTGACGATTTCCTGCTTATCGTAGGTGTCTCCTTCGCGAACAAGAATCGCTTTGGCAACATTGTAACCGAGAGCAGAAAGGCTTCTGTTGCAGAAGAACTTGTTAAAGGTCAGAGCGGAAACGAAAGCAGGGCAAGTGGAATGAGGGATCCCAAGCATCTCGAAATAGCCCGGAAGAAGTCCGTTTTCGCCCGGAGTGCCGTGGATGGTAATGTAGGCAAAGTCGAACCGAGCCTTTTCTCCATTAGGATAGTAGGAAAAGTCGTTTTTATCTATCGGGTACTCCTTGCCGTTTTCATCCGTTGCCACCCATTTCTTAGAGGTGATGATGACCGGAACGGCAGAGAACATTTCCTTGTCCAAAAAGGATAAGATACCTGCCTGACTCTTTAGAGAGACACCGTATTCACCGGAATCTCCTCCGGCTATAACGGCTATGTTGATTTTATTCATTTCAGCTCCTTGCTTCATATTCGTTTACTCGTGCTATTTACTACTCTATGCCCTCGTTGGCATATCGTCTCCACTTCTCCAGCAACATGGAGATGTCATCGGGTAGAGGGGCAGAAAACTCCATCTGTTCACCTGTGACGGGATGTACAAATCCGAGAGTTGCAGCATGTAATACCTGTCGGGGACATATCGCCATGCAGTTGCTCACAAACTTTTTATAGTTTGCCGTGGACTGTCCTCTGAGGATCTTCTCTCCGCCGTACCGCTCATCTGCAAAGAGCGGATGCCCCAAGTGCTTCATGTGTGCACGTATCTGGTGGGTTCGTCCCGTTTCGAGCCTGCACTCTATCCATGTTACGTAGCCCAGCGTCTCCAATGTTTTGTAGTGTGTAACGGCACTCTTTCCTATCTCACCCTCGTACGGATAGACCGCCATCTGCATTCGGTCTTTCGTGTCTCTCGCTATGTTTCCTTTTATTGTACCCTCTTTGGGTTCGGGGCGTCCCCATACCAAAGCGCGGTAAGACCTTGTTGTCGTTTTGTCGAAAAACTGTCTGCTGAGGTGTGTTTTGGCTTCAGCCGTTTTTGCTACCACGAGCAGTCCGCTCGTGTCCTTGTCTATCCGATGCACCAGACCTACTCTCGGATCATTCGGATCATAGTTCGGATCATCCTTCAAATAGTAGGCAAGCGCATTCAGGAGCGTGCCTGTATAGTTGCCATGACCCGGATGCACCACCAGCCCGGCAGGTTTATTCACCACCAGCAGCTCGGAGTCTTCATACACGATCTCCAGTGGGATGTTTTCCGGAATGATTTCAAACTCATAAGGAGGCCTTTCGAGACGCAGACTTACCTCGTCCAGAGGTTTTACTTTATAGTTGCTCTTGACCGGACGATCGAATACAAAGATAGCGCCTGCATCGGCTGCCTGCTGTATGCGATGCCGTGAGACGTTCGGCATACGGTGGACGAGGTATTTGTCTATACGCAAAGGGGCTTGCCCTTTATCCACTTTGACGCTGAAGTGTTCGTATAGCTCTATGACCTCATCTTCTTCATCCGACAGAGGCAAGTTGTCTAAATCCAAATCCTGCATCAGAGAAAGTCCTCATCTATTTGTGCTTCATCTTCGCCTGTTCCCAGAGAATCTTCCGGAGCAAGCATGGCATCCTCATTGTAGAGCGAGTTGATGTTATTGGAAGAGACCTCCAAGATGAGCTTGCTGTTGTATGCAACCAGCGTTCCCTCCTTGAGTTCTCGTCCCGAAGCATCTGTTACACGCAGGGCAAGATCGTTATACGGCCCACTCACATAAGCGATGGTGATATTGGTAAAACCGCTACTGCGGAGCAGAGCTTCGGCTTGTCTCATGGAGACTTCACTGATCTTCGGGATGCGTTTCTGTGCTATCTGGAATGTATTTATGGTAGCATAGACGGAGCGATGCCTTTTAATCTTGGCACCTCCTCCGGGTGTAAACTCCAAGATAACCCCTCTCGGATGGGTGGAGCTATACACTGAGTCTGTTACGTTCAGCATCAAGTCTTGCGATGCCAAAAGGGTCTGTGCTTCCTCTATCGTCATACCTTTGATGTCGGGAACCACTACCGCGTCGTTGTGATTGGTGTACACTTTCAGCAGAGCCATGATGACCCAGATGCCTGCTATGGCAAGCAGAATCATCAGACCGATATTGATGACGAACTTTGTAAGGGATTTCATTTTCTTTATCTCAGAATCTTCGCGTTGTAAACATAGTGAGACCTTTATCCTACGGCATACAGCATAAGCTTTCTCCTCTAAAAGTCCTCATACAAAAGTACAAAAAGAAAAAGGAAGAGCGGTATATGTTCGGTATAATTGCAAAAAACTGCGTATCTTTGACGCCGGAAATATTTCCAATACAACAAATTCAATATCAAAGTAACACCAAATGAAAGTAGACAAAAATCTATTTGTTGAAGCACAATATAAGCTTTATGCTCAGACCAAAGGCGTAGAAGGGGAAGAGCTGGTAGAAGAGACTACAAGCGAAGTACCTTTTCAGTACATTCACGGACTGGGCATGATGTTGCTCGCTTTCGAGCAACACCTTCTTGGTTTGGAGCCGGGAGAGAAGTTCGACTTCGTACTCTCTTCAAAAGATGCTTACGGAGAGCATTCCGACGAATACATCACCAATCTTCCTAAAGAGATATTCATGGTAGAAGGTGAGTTCGATAGCGAGATGGTTTTTGAAGGAGCGCAAGTACCTTTGATGGACGCTGAGGGTCATCAGTTGATAGGTACAGTGGTTGAGGTTGCCGACGAACACGTAAGAGTGGATCTGAACCACCCTCTTGCCGGAAAAGATTTGCACTTCATCGGAGAGATAATAGACGTACACGAAGCCACTACGGAAGAGATCGAGATGTTCTTCCCTCAAAACGGCGGATGCTGTAGCAGTGGAGACTGTGGCAGTGGTGGCTGCAGCAGTGGCGGTTGTGGCTGTTGCTAAGAAAAAGGATACTCCTTTTACGGAGAGATGATACGGAAAGCGTTCGGAGCAGAGATCCGAACGCTTTTTTTGTTTCCGGATTCTCGATTTTGAGGAGTTGTTCCACGCTCCGGATGTTCCTTTCCTCCCTTTTCCGAATGTCCCGGAAAAGCTCTTTTAGCCATTACCCGGAGACGGAAAAATGGTAGCCGGCGATGTGTGCCGAGACAGTACCTTGCTTGAACAAGAATGCCGTTCAGAGTGAAATTTTTATACAAAAATGAAAACCGGTTTTTTGCTCCGATTTTTCGCTCTTTTGGACACATATTTCTTTATTGCGCTTCTTGTTTTCTCTTATCTTATTGTCCGGTAGGGGATTATAAAATCAGCCCGAATTTGGAAAAATTTTTTCTTCAGTCCGTTTGATGGGCTGTTTTCGCGTTAATAGCTGTGAATTTTAACGCCCTCGTCTGTGAATAAATCCTAACTCATTTTTCGGTCAAAAAATGGCAAAAATAGGGTGAAAAACCTCAAAGTCTTAATTGTCAATGTTATAAGTAAAAATTCTAAACACTTTAATCGAATCCGGTAAACGTATTAAATGAAATCGGTAAACGTGTTCATTGAAAAATTAAACACGTTAAGCCGAAACAATANTAATCGAATCCGGTAAACGTATTAAATGAAATCGGTAAACGTGTTCATTGAAAAATTAAACACGTTAAGCCGAAACAATATGCTCGTTTAGTGTTTTGAGTGAACCTGTATCGGAAATTGTGTTAATAAAATGGGGTGAATTTAACAATTTGGTCGTACTCTGAAAACGACCCCTCCGATCAAAATAGAGAGTGCAATTTGGGCACAGACGGAAAGGGATGGAATATATAAAAATCTCAGCTTGGGAGAGTGGGTGTTCAGCTCAACTTTTTCAAGACAAAGAGTGTGTAGAGAGCATTGGCATAGGACACCGCACTATTTGCTTTGTCGTGCCACTCTGCGCCAAAGAGTCGGGACAGCTGCTTTAGAGAGAAGAATCGCCCTTGCGATACCTCTTCCGGCAGCTTCTCCAGGGCAAGAGCCATCGTGCAGAGCTGCTCTTTCTGCTCCATGAGAGTGTGCAGAGCTTCGTGCCGAGGCAGTGCGTGGCGGAGTACAGCCAGATCGAACGGTAGATTGTGCCCGACAAGAATATCCGCCCGCTCCATATACCGGAGCAGGACAGGGGCAAGAGCGTCTATGGGCAAGCCGTATCGCCGGACACGTTCCGCAGAAAGCCGGTGCACGCTTACGGCTTCGGGAGAGCCAATGGTCTCTTGGTAGATCAGAGAGGTGTGCGAACAGATGGGAGAAAGCTCGCCATCGGCCAACAGCAGGGTCGCTTCCAAAGGCAGGGGCGGATCCGTATCGGGGTGCTGTTTATCGAATAGTCCGGTTGTCTGCACATCTATGATAAGGTATTTTCCTGCCTTATCGGGGTTGTCGCTTTGGGGCAGAGAGCGGAGAAGCGTTCGGGCAGAGAGAGCGGAAGAAGGTGTTCCCGGTTCGGGATAGAGCCTACTGCCCTTTTTGAAAGATGCGGAGGCTCTTCGCCTTTTACCGTAGAGGTACAGGCGGTAGAGGAGTGTGGCGACCAGGGAAATGGGTATCACCACCGTTATCAGGTATTTTAGATAGAGCATCGTCCAAAAATAGTAACTTTGTCCGGATAATAATGGAAAATATGAAATCTGAATCAACGATAATTTATCCCGACTTTTCCGATCTTTCCACACCGTCTCTCAGCCGGAAGATCACGGAAGGGATAGAAGCACATAAGAGAGAAGTGGCGGAGATAAAGAGCGTAGCGGAAAAGGATGCTACGTTTGAAAACGTGATTCTTGCCCTCGAACGGAGCGGACAAGCACTCGAACAGGCAAGCAATCTCTTCTTTAACCTCCTGCATACGGACAGTACCGATGAGCGTCAGACAGAGGCAGAGCGTCTTGTGCCCCTCTTGACCGAATGGAGCAATGCCATGAAGTATGACGATGTTCTGGCGCAGCTCATCAAAACAGTGTATGAGAAGCAACCCCAACCCGAAGATGAAGCAGACCGCAGACTGCTTCAACGCACCTACGAGGGGTACAGAGACAGCGGTGCATACCTCGAAAAGGAGAAGAAGAGAGAGCTGGAAGAGATTAAGTCTGCCCTTAGCAGCCATACACTTGCATTTGCCAACCATGTGCTGGTAGAGCAGAACGCTTTCATTTTTCATACGGAGAACGAAGCGGATCTTAAGGGTATCCCTGCCACGGCACTTGCCATAGCTCACGAGAAAGCCAAGAGCAAAGGGCTGAACGGCTGGGTTTTCGACCTTTCCGCACCCTCTTTCCTTGCCGTGATGAGCTACGCCGAGGATAGGGAGCTGCGCCGTAAATTTTATATGGAAAGGCAGACGCTGGGCAATCATCCCGAAAAGTCGGAGACTTACAACGGAGATCTCCTGAGAGAGATAGCCCGACTGCGACTTCGGATGGCACAGATACTCGGAGAGCCGACCTACGCTCATCTCTCTCTGAGAAAGAAGATGGCACACTCTCCGAAAGGGGTCTATAAAATGCTCGACAGCCTCAAAGCGGCATATAAACCGAAAGCGGAAGCGGAGCTGGAAGAGGTGAGACGCTTCTTTGTCTCGGAGGGCTTTATCGGGAAAGAGGATCGTCTTCAGCCCTGGGACTGGGCTTTTGCTTCCGAAATGTATCGCCAACGTATGTTGAAGTTCGATGCCGAAGAGCTTCGCCCCTATTTCTCGTTGGATAAGGTGATAAAGGCGGTGTTCGGACTGGCTGAAACACTCTTCGGCATAGAGTTCCGCCCGGACTCCGATGCTCCTGTTTACAGAGAGGATGTGGCTGCCTATCGAGTGGTACGCACTTCTACCGAAGAGGTCGTGGGTATTCTGTACACGGACTTCTTCCCCAATCCGGGTAAGCAAAACGGGGCATGGATGACCAACTTTTCGGAACATTGGATGGATGCAGAGGGTATTGCCCATCTGCCGGTGGTGAGTATCGTCATGAATTTTACTCCTCCCACTTCCACTCAGCCCTCTCTGCTCACCTACGATGAGGTGAATACGTTCCTGCATGAGTTCGGACACGCTCTTCACGGACTACTGACCCGAGTGAAGCATGGATCTTTAAGCGGAACGAATGTAGTACGGGATTTTGTGGAGTTGCCCTCGCAATGGATGGAGAATTTTCTGCGTCAGCCGGATTATGTGGCATCGTTTGCGCATCATCACGAAACGGGCGAGCCGCTTCCGAAAGAGCTTTTGGAGAAGCTGCTGTCTACCCAAAACTTCCTTTCCGGATATGCAGGGCTTCGTCAGCTGAACTTTGGGTATCTCGATATGTTCTGGCATACGCTGTCGGACATAGAGGCTATCCCGACGGTGGCAGAGGCAGAAGCCGAGGCTTGCAAGGCTACCACTTTGATAGATACACCCTCTGAGGTAGCAATCTCAACGGCATTCAACCACATCTTCAGCGGGGGATATGCTGCCGGATATTATGGCTACAAGTGGGCGGAAGTGCTGGATGCCGATGCGTTCGACTACCTCTTGGAGGAGGGTTTATGGAGCGGAACGGTGGCTTCAAAGTTTCTACATCACATTTTGGAGCAGGGAGATCTTCGGGATCCGGATATTCTTTACAGAGAGTTTAGAGGTCGGGATGCCAAGATAGATGCGCTGCTCAAAAGAGATGGCGTGGAGCAATAGAGTGAGTATAACATCATACATATATAATTAGGAACATGAACAGAACGATCCAAAGGGTAAATACCCTACTGCTTCTCATGGTTGTCTTTCTGGGTTTTACCGCTTGTCAGAAAGGAGATGAGGAAGCACAGAAAAATCTGGCAGGCAAATGGAGTGCAACCGAACTCAAACTGGGTACAAAAAGCATTGAGGTGTCCGACAGTCCGAGCATAGACCTGAAGGCAAACGGTACGATAAACATTGCCAACATAGACTTGAACAAGATCTTCCCGGACCTTCCGGTGCTTAAACAGATGAATATCATGCCGGAAGAGTGGACGCTCAACTGGAAGATTTTGGACGGTGTCTTCTCTCTAAGTGCCGGGATGGCTTCGGCAAAGTTTGACATCATCTCTTCGACAGAAGAGGATCTGGTGCTCAAACTGACCGATGCAAGTATATTGGGAGACCGCTCTGCAATGCCGGATGAGGAGGTTGTCATTACCCTGAAACGCATTGGCGATAATTGAATAATGGCGGGGAGGTTTGTCTATTCCGGCTATTTTATCTAACTTTGTGCCTCGCGTGGCAGGATATAGCCCTGCCGGCACAAAAATATTAACGTGTAATTTATTTATAGTAAACGTTTTATGAACAATTACGAAGCCGTTTTCATTTTAACTCCCGTTTTGTCTGAAGTTCAGATGAAGGAAGCGGTAGATAAGTTTACAGACCTCATCAAAACAAACGGAGGAGAACTTGTAAACCACGAAAATTGGGGCCTAAAGAAGTTGGCTTACCCAATCCTTAAGAAATCTACCGGTTTTTATCAGTTTGTAGAGTTTAAGGCAGAGCCTTCTTTTATTGAGACATTGGAATTGCAATTCCGTCGTGACGAACGTGTTATACGTTTCTTGACTTTCCGCCAAGACAAACACTTCGCAGAGTATGCCGAAAAGAGAAGAAAACTCAAAGGCAACAAGAGCACAACAGAAGCTCAAGTAGTAACCCCTAATGAAGAACAAACAGAAGCTTAATATTATGGCATCACAATCAGAAATCCGTTATCTTACTCCACTATCTGTGGATGTTAACAAGAAGAAGTATTGCAGGTTTAAGAAAGCCGGTATTAAGTTCGTAGACTACAAAGATCCGGAGTTCCTAAAGAAATTCCTTAACGAACAAGGAAAGATTATTCCTCGTCGTATCACAGGTAACTCACTCAAGTTCCAACGTCGTGTGGCTCAAGCTGTGAAGAGAGCTCGTCATATCGCGTTGTTGCCTTACGTGACAGACCTTATGAAATAAGAGTTTTTGTAGTAATAGTAAGAAACAACTAATATAAAGGAGACAGAATATGGAAGTTATTTTGAAAGAAGACGTGCAGAACCTTGGCTTCAAGGACGATATCGTTACGGTGAAGGATGGTTATGGCCGCAACTTTCTAATCCCTAGAGGTATGGCTGTGATAGCATCAGAGTCTGCCAAGAAAGTACTAGCTGAAAACCTTAGACAAAGAGCGCACAAGCTTGCTCAAATCAAGAAAGACGCTGAGGATTTTGCTCAAAAGCTGGACGGTGTTTCTCTAACCATTACGGTTAAGACAAGTGCACAAGGAACAATCTTTGGATCTGTAAACAATATTATGATCGCTGAAAAACTTGAAGAAAAAGGTTACAGCGTAGATCGTAAGAAGATTTCAGTTCCGGGTAATATCAAAGAAGTTGGTAGCTATGTCGCTAAGATTGCTCTTCACAAAGAAGTTAGTGTGGAGATTCCTTTTGAAGTGGTATCTGAGTCTGCGCCTGTGGCAGAAGCTGCTGAACAAGAGGTTGCAGCTACACAAGAGTAATATTCTCTTTGGCTATCCTCTGAAACACAATCTTCAAAACAATTTTATGTAGAAGTTTTTGGTGTTAATAATAATTTGTGAGAGATCTCGTCCTCTGAATAAGAGGGGCGAGATCTCTCTTTTTATTCCCTCCGCATGCTCCCTTTCCGTGTCTGCTTTTCCCTCTTCCCGTTTAAGGGTGTTCCGGTAGAAACATTACAGCCGAAAGAGATACAAAAACCGCGTTAGTTGCAGCCTTGACATCTTTTGACTTTAGTATATTATTGTTACCTTTGTCCCGCCGGTAAATCTAATAAGAACCTTACAACATTAACATTATATACTTGAAAGAGTCAAACTAAACTTAGGTCTGAATTATGGAGTGGTTTACTCAGTTATTTACGGTGCAAAGTGTCGCACAGTCTGTTCTTATTATAGCGCTGACGATAGCACTGGGCATCCAGTTGGGTAAGATCAAGATTGGTGGGATCAGTCTTGGTGTTACTTTTATTCTTTTTGTGGGAATACTCTTTGGAGAGTTAGGATGGCATGTCAATCATGAAGTCCTTCATTTTTTCAAAGAGTTTGGTCTCATTCTTTTTGTTTACTCGATAGGTATGGCGGTTGGACCGAGTTTCTTCTCCAACTTTAAGAAAGGGGGAGTTACCTACAACCTGCTGGCGGCTTCGATTGTCCTTTTGGGAGCCATTACAACCCTTGCCATACATTATATGACAAAGATTCCCGTTCCTACGATGGTCGGGATTATGTCCGGTGCTATCACCAATACTCCAGGTTTGGGAGCTGCTCAACAAGCTTATTCCGACGTTACCGGAGCTGCGGATCCTACCATTGCCATGGGGTATGCGGTAGCTTATCCTTTGGGTGTCGTCGGGATTATTCTCTCTCTTATTCTGATAAGGGTTGTTTTCAGAATCAATCTTGAAGAAGAGAAGAAAAGCAGAACAGTAGGAGCGGAAGAAGAAACTCAAACTCTCGTTCCGTTGTCCTTACTCGTTACAAATCCGGCCCTGAATGGTCGTACTATCATTGATATAGTAAAAGCATTGGAGGGAAGAGATTTTGTTGTCTCGCGTCATCTCTCCGGTCAGACCGGAAAGATAGAGGTGGCAAACGGACAAACCGAGCTGCATACCGGAGATAAGCTCTTTGTGATCGCACAGAGAGACGATGTCGATGCCATCACAACCATCATAGGAGAGCAGATCGTCATGGATAGAAAGCAGTGGGTTCCAGCTCATGCAGAGTTTGTGAGTCGCCAAATCCTGGTAACGAATGGCAGACTGTCCGGAAAGAAAATCGCTGATCTGCAGTTGAGAAAACTTTATGGTGTGAATCTTACCCGACTTACACGTTCCGGTATAGACCTTGTAGCTTCTCCGGACTTGCATATTCAGGTTGGGGATAAGCTTACCATTGTTGGTAGTGATCCTGCAATAGCTCAAGTGGAAAAGATGATGGGGAATAAGGTTAAGCATCTTCACGAACCCAACTTGTTCTTCATATTTATAGGTATCGCTTTGGGTATCATTCTCGGCTCTATTCCTATTCTTGTTCCAGGTATTCCTCAACCTATTAAGTTAGGATTGGCAGGCGGTCCATTGGTTATTTCCATACTTATTAGTAGCTTTGGATACAGATTTAAGATGGTTACTTATACCACTCACAGTGCTACTTTATTGATGCGAGAGATTGGTATAAGCATCTTTTTGGCTTGCGTTGGTATCGGAGCCGGTAACGGATTTATAGATACGATCGTAAATCAAGGGGGGTGGCAGTGGATAGGATATGGTTTTATCATAACCGTTTTACCGCTACTCATTGTCGGAGCTATTGCGAGAGGAGTCTTCAAGGTGAACTATCTAAAGTTGATGGGACTTATATCGGGTAGTACCACAGACCCTCCTGCGCTTGCTTATGCCAATGCAACTGCCACAAATGATGACCCCGCCATTGCATACGCAACCGTTTATCCGCTGACAATGTTTCTACGAGTAGTGGTCGCACAGCTGATGATCTTGCTGTTTATATGATAAATTAGAGGTAGAATAAAACTTCAGATGGGACGAATAGACAAACAAACTCAAGTACCGGAGCCAACACTGCGCAGATTGCCGTGGTATTTGGCTCATGTAAAACTGATGCAAGCAGAAGGACTCAAAAGTATTTCCTCTACTGCCATAGCAAAGTGTATAGGTATAGATCCGGCTTTGGTAGCCAAAGACCTCTCTTACGTGGATATTTCCGGTAAGACACGTGTCGGTTATGGGGTGGATCAGATGGTTTCTGTCTTAGAGTCTTTTCTGGGTTTCACTCAGACTCACAAGGCTTACGTGTTCGGGGTGGGCAACTTAGGTGCTGCTCTTTTGGCGGATAAAGGACTGAGCCAGTACGGCATGGAGATTGTCGCAGGTTTTGATGTCGATCCGTCTATCTGTGGAACGACCATTTCGGACACTCCTATTTATCATTTGGACGAGTTGGATCGGGTGATGAAAGAAACTCCCGGCTCTATCGGAGTGCTTACCGTCCCGATCTCTAAAGCGCAAGAAGTGGCGGATATTGTAGTGAGCAAAGGTATCAGAGCCGTTTGGAACTTTACCCCATTTCGGATAAAAGTTCCTGAAGATATTGTAGTGCAAAATACCTCCATGTATGCACATCTTGCAGTGATGTTCAACAGACTCAAGAGTTGACACTGTACAGACTGCCGGTGTACAAGGCAAGGTAGAAACGGATAATAAATGAAGATATTCAGTCTTTCGGGACATTTGTATTCGGGTAAGAGAACACAGTCTGAGTTTTCGGATGATGCTGTGGTTCTCCTACCCGATTCTGCTTATGTAAAGAGCGGAAAGCCGGTTTTCCCTCCCATTGAAGAGGGCGAGCCTGTTGCCGTAATGCCTGTGCTGGTATTGAAGATGAATCGTATAGGCAAGAGCATCGCTCCCAGATTTATACATCGTTACTACTCTGCCATAACCGTTGGTTACTCTCTTCTATTGCCTGAACTGCTCGACACACTCTCTTCCCAAGGAGTACCGACCTTCTCTGCTTACGGCTTCGATGGTGCTTTGGTTTGGGGAGAGACAGGATTCTCCCCCGAACTTATCAGGGAGAATGGTGCGGTGAAAGTTTTCCATCAAAAAGGAGAAGCGCAAGAAGAGATTCATATCCCCGTCGAGCTTTTGACCAAAGCAGAAGAGACTCTTGCCCGTCTAAGCAGGTATCACACCATTAAGATTGGAGACATTTTCCTGCTCCCTCTCCGGCAGGCATTCGACACGGCAGCTATAGGAGACAACCTCTGCCTCTTATTGGAGGACACAAATCAAAAAGAAGAAGCACAGCTTTTGACCAGACTGTCTCTTCGATAAAGAACACATTAGAACTTAGCTAAACAATGAATATATTATCGCCCGATGCCATAGTGATGGCGGCAAAAGATCTGGGCATTTCAAAAGCAAACTATTCGCTCATAAAGACACTTCTGTTGGGCTTTCTCGGTGGAGCTTTCATCGCAATGGGAGGGACGCTCTCCGTTCTTGTCTCCGGAGGAATGCCGGCACTTACTGCCGAGAACCCCGGACTGCGAATGCTCTTGTCGGGAATGACTTTCCCCGTGGGCATTATCCTTGTCGTTATTGCAGGGGCAGAGCTTTTCACCAGCAACAATGCTGTCTTGATGCCGGGATTTTGGAATAAAGACTTTGGTCTGAAAAAGCTTCTTCGGAACTGGACACTGGTCTTCATCATGAACCTTGTAGGTGCGGTTTGCTTTGCGTACCTCTTGGTCTATCTCGTGGGACTCTTTGCGCAAGACCCTTGGCACAGTACGATCATCGGAATAGCGGAGTATAAAACTTCCGCTCCCTTTTGGAAAGTTTTCGTGAAAGGGATTGGTGCCAACTGGCTGGTCTGTTTGGCCATCTGGATGGGGCTTAGTGCTACGACCACGATAGGTAAGATTTGGGGACTTTGGTGGCCGGTAATGACATTCGTGGCGCTGGGCTACGAACACTGTGTAGCCAATATGTTCTATATCCCTCTCGGTATGATGGAGGGTGCGGATGTCTCTCTCTCAGACTTCCTTTGGGGCAACCTTCTGCCGGCAACCCTTGGTAATATCGTGGGAGGAGGGCTTATGGTTGGCACTTGGTACACCTCTTCTTTTTTGAAAAAATATTGACACTATACAGCATACGTTATGAGACAGCGAGCTTACTTTGTAAATCCTTTCCTGCTGATCTTTTTGGTCTCATTCCTGAGCATCAATAAGCTCTCCGCCCAAACCGCTTTATCGTCGGATGTTTATCTGCCGGCTCTCTCTCCCATTGTTACTGCCGCATCTTCCTTATCCATAGTCACGGATGCTCGCAGTGCGGCATTAGGAGGTCTTGGTGTCGCAACGGAAGCGGACGCCGTCTCTGCTTACTTCAACCCCGCAAAGCTCTCTCGTGCCGGTAACTCCTATGGTGTTTCTGTCGCTTATCTCTCGTGGCTGAGTGCAATAACGGATGGAATCGGTATAGCAGACCTGACCGGATATTTCCGTCCTTCCTTTTTGGGAGCGGAGCGGAAGCATACTTTCGGCGTTTCCCTCCGTAGAATGAATATTGACGATGTGCATGTCTTTGGGAAGTCCGGCTCTATCACACATACCTTCAGCCCTTTTGAAGCATCGGCTCAGCTCTCTTACGCTTATGCTCTTTCCGATAAGTGGTCTTTTGGAACAGGTTTGAGATATTTCTATACCGCAGGTTCATCGGGGCATCTCTCCTATTATCCCTCTGTGGGTAACTTTACTTTCGATTTGGGAGCACTTTTCACCGACTATCTGGATGCCGAAAAGAAGCACAAACTGACCGCCGGAGCATCTGTCCTGAATATCGGTCCGAAGCTGAAGATAGGCGAGAGCAGTAAGTCTCTTTTCATGCCGACCATGTTGCGCGCAGGGGTTGGGTATCAGACCCGATTTGCCAAAAATATCTCCTTGGCATCTTATTTGGAGCTGGAAAAACTGCTTGTGCCATCTTATCCTATCGGGAAAGACTCGGACGGAACCACGGATCTCATAGACGAGTATTACTCCACTACCGCACTTCAAGGCATATTTGCCTCATTCTCTGATGCTCCGGAAGGGTTTGGTGAAGAGCTTAGAGAGTACACACCGGCACTGGGTATCGAGGCAGGGTACAACGATCTGGCTTTTCTTCGTCTCGGTTACAAGTATATGCATCCCTCGAAAGGATCGGACAGTGGATTCTCTATGGGAGTCGGCGTAAAGTACAAGTTCGTCCGTTTCGACTTTGCCTACTTTGCTGCCATAAGCGCACGCAATCCTCAGAATGGTACGCTCCGTCTTTCGCTTACCGGCTCGTTTTAATCCATTCATCCACAGAAACAAAAAGATAAGACTATGGGAGTGAACATAAGGGTAGGGTTCGGATACGACATTCACAGGCTTGTTCCGGATAGAGATCTCATTATCGGAGGGGTTCGCATACCTCATTCGGTCGGACTTTTAGGGCATTCCGATGCGGATGTCCTCCTTCATGCCATTTCCGATGCACTTTTGGGAGCGGCAAACTTAAGAGACATCGGCTACCATTTTCCCGATACAGACCCCAAGTATAAAGGGGCAGACAGTCTCTTTTTACTCGGAGAGGTCGCAGCCCTTCTCAAGGAGAAAGGATACGCCATAGGCAATATAGACTCCACCATTATAGCTCAAGCTCCGAAGATGAACCCTCATATCCCGGAGATGCAAGCCAATATATCGAGAGTCCTGAATATCCCTCAAGAAGATATTTCGATCAAGGCAACCACTCACGAAAGGCTCGATGCCACAGGGAATGAAGAGGGTATTGCCGCCATGGCTATGGCTCTTATATATAGGAACTAAGGCGTAGGAGAACCTATTGTCCCTCTCCGCTTTTTTCACTACTTTTGAACAGAACATTATATCAATCCATTTATATATGAAGTTTTTTGTAGATACAGCGAATCTGAACGAGATCAAGAGAGCCCACGAACTTGGTATTTTGGATGGGGTTACTACCAATCCGTCCCTAATGGCAAAAGAGGGAATCTCCGGAAAAGATGCTGTCATGAAACATTACAAGGCTATCTGCGACATAGTGGAAGACAAGGTTAGCGCCGAAGTTCTCTCTACTACATACGAAGAGATGATGGCAGAAGCCGAAGAGCTTATTGCGATATGTCCGGAAAAGATTGTCATCAAAGTTCCCATTATTAAGGATGGATTAAGAGTGATCAAGGAACTGACAGAAAAAGGTATCAGAACAAACTGCACTCTTATATTCTCTCCGGCACAAGCGCTTTTGGCGGCAAAAGCAGGAGCTACCTATGTATCTCCATTCTTGGGACGCTTGGACGATATTAGTCAGGATGGGCTTAATCTTATAGAAGATATTCGTGTGATCTTTGACAACTACGGATACACTACTGAGATTTTGGCGGCTTCCATCCGTTCTCCGCTGCATATAACACTTTGTGCAAAGATCGGTGCGGATGTCATTACATCGCCTTTGGACTCTATTCTGAAGTTGCTCAATCATCCTCTTACCGATACCGGCTTGGCAAAGTTTATCCAAGACTCGAAACAGCTGGTTTAGTTCGGCAGAATTATTTTAGGAACAAGGAAGAAGACCGATGTGCTTTNAAGTTTATCCAAGACTCGAAACAGCTGGTTTAGTTCGGCAGAATTATTTTAGGAACAAGGAAGAAGACCGATGTGCTTTTGGAGGAGCGCATCGGTCTTTTTATATAAAAACGTCATGCGGAAAATGGAGGGGAGAAGGGGCGATTTTCGGCTTGGAGGAGGCGAATTTGTCAAGTCGTTTTAAGATAAGATCTTTTGAATGAAAGCGATATGGCAAAATCTCATCTTCGGAGAAAAAATTTTCTTAGTCCGTTTGATGGGGCTTTTTCGCGTTAATAGGTGTGAAATTTAACACCTTTACCTGTAAATGTTTCCTAATAAAGAAATTTGCCTTTTCGGGTGCATTTTAGGGTGAAAACAGATAAGATACTGATGTATAGCGTTTTAATGATTTTGGCTAAACACGTTAATCGAATCCGGTAAACGTGTTTAATGAAATCGGTAAACGTGTTCATTGAAAAATTAAACTTAATCGAATCCGGTAAACGTGTTTAATGAAATCGGTAAACGTGTTCATTGAAAAATTAAACACGTTAAGCCGGAAGAATATGCTCGTTTGGCGTTTTGGGTGAACCTGTATCGAAAATTGTGTTAATAAAACGGGTTGATTTAACAAATCCGGCACTCCTCCGAAAACGACCCCTCCGATCAAAATAGAGAGAGAAAAAACCGGGAAGAGGTATCGGTATGGAATATATAAAAATGACCTTCAGGGTTGGAGAGAAATGTGTCCGAAGAGGGGGATACATTATTTATATATATAGGGGAGAGCAGTTGGGGAGAGGAAATAGCGGTTTTCGATAAAATGTTTGATTCTCTTCAGTCTTGNGGGGGATACATTATTTATATATATAGGGGAGAGCAGTTGGGGAGAGGAAATAGCGGTTTTCGATAAAATGTTTGATTCTCTTCAGTCTTGATAACAAGCGGATTAAGTGCTGTTTTGGGAGTGCTGTTTGATATGTTTGTCTATCTTTTGTTAGTAAAGTTTGGTAGAATGAAAAACTCTTTCTAACTTTGCACCCACGAAACGGGATGCTGTTTGATATGTTTGTCTATCTTTTGTTAGTAAAGTTTGGTAGAATGAAAAACTCTTTCTAACTTTGCACCCACGAAACGGGAGAGCGGATCTCCTGTGAGGAATACGAGATCATAGACATATCGGAAGAGAAGAATATAGTAGCATTGTCCTGTATGGAAATACGGGATGGTATAAAACTACAATAACCGTATCATGCCGTTAACGGTATGATATGCGAGAGCAAAAAAATATAAGCAAAAGAAGGGCAGACGGTGGATGCCTTGGCTCTAAGAGGCGATGAAGGACGTGATAAGCTGCGAAAAGCTGTGGGGNAAAAAAATATAAGCAAAAGAAGGGCAGACGGTGGATGCCTTGGCTCTAAGAGGCGATGAAGGACGTGATAAGCTGCGAAAAGCTGTGGGGATCGGCAAATACGAAATGATCCACAGATATCCGAATGGGGCAACCCGGCATGCGACAGCATGTCACCTGTGAGATATTACAGGAGCGAACGTGGGGAACTGAAACATCTCATTACCCATAGGAGAAGAAAACAAAAGTGATTCCCTCAG